>NZ_JCALDB010000014.1:0-120730 GCF_059812645.1 Mycobacterium sp. NGS45
AACGCACCGAAATCACCGAAGAAGGAGACGCATGACCGCCGAGACCACCGCCTGCGGGCCCACCGAGGTACCGCAGGACATCGACATCGCCGCGCTGCGCGAGAAGTACGCCCACGAGCGGACCAAGCGCCTGCGCGTGGAGGGCTCCAAGCAGTACATCGAAACCTCGAACCAGTTCGCCGGTTTCGCCGAGGAGGATCCGCACACGCCGTTCGTCGAACGCGATGTCATCGACATAGACACCGACGTGGCGGTGCTCGGCGGTGGGTTCGCCGGCCTGCTGGCCGGCGCGCATCTCAAGCGCGCAGGTGTCGACGACGTCCGGATCATCGAGCAGGGCGGCGACTTCGGCGGCGTATGGTACTGGAACCGCTACCCGGGCATCCAGTGCGACAACGAGTCCTACTGCTACATCCCGCTGTTGGAAGAGCTGGACTTCATGCCCAGCAAGAAGTTCGCCGACGGCGCCGAGATCTACCAGCACTGCCGCAACATCGGCAAGCACTACGGGCTGTACGACGGCGCCATCTTCTCCACCCAGGTCCGCGACCTGAAGTGGGACGAGTCCATCAAGCGGTGGCGGGTCAGCACCAATCGCGGCGACGACATCCGGGCCCGGTTCGTGGTCCTGGGCTCCGGTCCGTTCAACCGGCCCAAGCTGCCGGGCATCCCGGGCATCGGCGACTTCAAGGGACACATGTTCCATTCGTCGCGCTGGGACTACGACTACACCGGCGGTGACTCGACCGGCGGCATGGACAAGCTGGCCGACAAGAAGGTCGCGCTGATCGGGACCGGGGCCACCGGGGTGCAGTTGGTGCCGCACCTGGGCCGAGACGCCGGGCACCTGTTCGTCGTCCAGCGCACGCCGTCGACCGTCGACGAGCGCAACAACCAGCCCACCGACCCGGAATGGGTCAAGTCGCTGCAGCCCGGCTGGCAAAAGGAGCGGCAGCGCAACTTCCACGCCTGGACCTTCGAAGGCATGGCGCTGGGCCAACCGGACCTGGTGTGCGACTTCTGGACCGAGCTGGGACGCAACACCGCCGCGCGGGTGTTGGCCCTGCCGGACCCGGCCTCGATGACCCCCGAGCAGTTCGTCGGGATCCGCGAGGAAGAGGACTACAAGATCATGGAGCGGCTGCGCCGCCGCATCGAAGAGCTGGTCGACGATCCCGAGACCGCCGAGAAGCTCAAGCCGTACTACCGATTCCTGTGCAAGCGGCCGTGTTCCAACGACGACTACCTGGACACCTTCAACCGGGACAACGTCACGCTGGTCGACGTATCGGAGTCCAAGGGTGTAGAGCGGATCACCGAGAAGGGCTTCGTCGCCGGCGGCAAGGAATACCAGGTCGACTGCATCATCTTCGCCAGCGGCTTCGAGATCACCACCGAGATCAGCCGCCGCTACGCCATCGAGGCGATCACCGGCCGCGACGGGGTGTCGCTCTATGACCACTGGGCCGACGGCTACAAGACGTTGCACGGTATGACCAGCGTGGGCTTCCCGAACCAGTTCTTCACCGGCTTCACCCAGGTGGGTATCTCGGCGAACATCTCGAGCAACTACGACCTGCAGGGTGAGCACATCGCCTACATCATCGCCGAGGCCCTCAACCGGGGTGCCACCACCGTCGAGCCCACCGAAGAGGCTCAGGCACAGTGGATTCAGACGATCAAGGACAACATGATCGACAACTCGGCGTTCGACGCCGAGTGCACCCCGGGCTACTACAACAACGAAGGCGGCGGCGGGGGCGAGGGCATCCGCTCGCACCTCGGCGAACCTTACGGCCCGGGCTTCTACGCGTTCGGGGATCTGCTCGCGGCCTGGCGGGCGGCCGGCGACCTGGACGGTTTGGTGTTGAGCACAGATGACTGAGCTTCGGTTCGACGGCCGGGTGGCCGTCGTCACCGGGGCCGGACGCGGCCTGGGCCGTGAGTACGCGCTGCTGCTGGCCGCCCGCGGCGCGCGCGTCGTCGTCAACGACGTCGGCGGCGCGCTGAGCGGGGACGGCGCCGACGGCGGCCCGGCCGCCGACGTGGTCGCCGAAATCACCGCCGCCGGTGGACAAGCGGTGGTCAGCACCGACAGCGTGGCCACCGCGGCCGGCGGCCGCGCGATCATCGACACCGCGGTCGAGCACTTCGGCCGGATCGACGTGCTGGTGCACAACGCCGGCAACGTGCGGCGCGCACCGTTGGCCCAGATGAGCGCGGCGGACTTCGACGCCGTGCTCGACGTGCACCTGCGCGGCGGATTCCACGTGCTGCAGCCGGCGTTCGCGCGGATGGTCGAGGCCGGTTACGGCCGGATCGTGCTGACCTCCTCGATCGGCGGGCTCTACGGCAACCACGAGGTGGCCAACTACGCCGCGGCCAAGTCCGGCATCCTGGGGTTGTCCAACGTCGCAGCGCTGGAGGGCGCGGCGGCAAACGTCCGCTCCAACGTGATCGTGCCGGCCGCGGTGACCCGGATGGCCGAGGGCATCGACACCTCGGCCTACCCGCCGATGGGTGCCGAACTGGTGGCACCCGCAGTCGGCTGGCTGTGCCATGAAAGCTGTTCGGTCACCGGCGAAGTCCTGATCGCGCTGGCCGGCCGGGTGGCGCGGGCCTACCTCGCCGAAACCGCCGGGGTGTACCAGCCGGCGTGGACCATCGACGACGTCGGCGCGCGGATCGAGCAGATACGCGCGGCCGAACCGCCGGTGGTGTTCCCGGTGGTCCCGGACGGGCATGCCGAGCACATCAAGTACAGCTTCGGTATGGCCGCGCGCGCCCGGAGCGAACAAGGAGCGACCCATGGGTAAGGAAGGGCCACTGCACGATATCCGGGTCGTCGACCTGACCGCGATGGTGATGGGCCCGTACTGCACGCAGATCATGGCGGACATGGGCGCCGACGTGATCAAGATCGAACCGCCCGCCGGTGACAACACTCGCTTCATCTCGGTCGGCCCGGCCCCCGGGATGAGCGGGGTGTTCGTCAACGTCAACCGCGGAAAGCGCAGCGCGGTACTGGATCTGCGCTCAGACGAAGGCAAGTCCGCGCTGCGGTCGCTGATCGAGAGCGCCGACGTATTCATCCACTCGATGCGTTCCAAGGCGATCGCCAAACTCGGTTTCGGCTACGACGACGTCGCCGCCGTCAAACCCGACATCGTCTACACCAACTGCTACGGCTACAGCCGCCGCGGCCCGGAAGCCGACCGGCCGGCCTACGACGACACCATCCAGGCCGAGTGCGGATTACCGGCGGTGCAGCAGCAACTCACCGGTGAGAGCAGCTACGTCGGCACCATCATGGCCGACAAGGTGGCCGGTCTGACCGCGCTGTACGCCACCATGATGGCGCTGTTCCACCGGGCCAGAACCGGTGAGGGACAAGAGGTCGAGGTGTCGATGTTCGAGACCATGGCCTCGTTCATGTTGGTCGAACACGCCAACGGCGCGATGTTCGATCCGCCGCTGGGACCCGCGGTGTATCCGCGCACGGTCGCCCCGAACCGGCGGCCGTACGCCACCAAGGACGGTCAGATCGCGGCGCTGATCTACAACGACAAGCACTGGAACGCCTTCGTCGACGCGGTCAAACCGGCGTGGAACAGTGAGCTGTACGCCACGCTGGAACGGCGCGCCCGCCAGATCGACACCGTGTACGGATTGCTGGCCGAGACGCTGCGCGAGCGCACCACCGACGAATGGCTGACCCTGTTCCGGGAACTCGAGATCCCGGCGGCACCGATCCACACCCCGGACGCATTGTTCGACGACCCACACCTGAACGCCGTCGGGTTGTTCGAGACCGTGCAGTCCCCGCACGGCCCGGTGCGCTTTCCCGGTGTGCCGACCTGGTTCTCCCGGACACCAGGCCAGGTGCGCGGCTACGCGCCCGAGCTCGGCGCCGACACCGCCGACGTGTTGGCCGAGGTCGGCCTGACCGAGCCGGGACGAGACCAAACCGGAGCCGAACCCGCACTGGGATCGGGATAGGGGAGAGCGTGCAATTCGAGATGGGCCAGCGCGCCGACGAGCTGCGCAACGACTTGCGGACACTGGTGAAAGAGCAAGTGCCCGAGCATTATCTGGGCGCTTTCACCGACGATCCGGCTGACCTGGAGATCGCCCAGAGCTTCTGCCGGACGCTGGCCGAGCGCAACCTGCTGTGCCTGGCCTGGCCCGCCGAGTTCGGTGGTGGCGACGCGTCGGTGTGGGAGCAGACCGTGGTCCGCGAGGAAATGTGGGCGCACCACGAACCGCGCGGCGCCCAGTACATGGGCGTGAACTGGGTCGGGCCGATCATCATGCGGCACGGCACCGAAGCCCAACAGCGCGAGCACCTGCCGCCGATCGCGAACGGTGAAGTCATCTGGTGCCAAGGTTTTTCCGAACCGGAGGCCGGTTCGGACCTGGCGTCGCTGCGCACCTTCGCGCGTCCGGACGGTGACGGCTGGCTGGTCAGTGGACAGAAGATCTGGACCTCCTACGCCACCATGGCGCAGTGGTGTTTCCTGCTGGCTCGCACCACCAAGGTGGGCGAAGGCGGGGTGGCCAAGAAGCAGCAGGGTCTGACCATCTTTCTGGTTCCGATGGACGATCCGGCGATCACCGTGCGGCCGATCCGCACCATGATGGGTCCGCACCACCTCAATGAGGTGTTCTTCGACAACCTGCGGGTGACCCGCGCCGACGTGCTGGGCAATGTCGACGACGGTTGGTCGATCGTGCAGGACGTGATGTCCTTCGAGCGGGTCGGCATCGCCCGATACGCCCGCTGCGAACGGCTTTTGGCGGCCGCACCCGAAGTCCTCGGAGACCGCTGGGAGCAACTGCCCGACGAGTTGCGTGCCCGTTGGATCCGGATGCTCACGCACTGCCGGCGGGCCCGACTGTTGGCCTACCGGGTGGTGGAACTGCAAAACAGCGGACAGATCAAACCTGGAGACGCCGCCGCATACCGGATCGCGGTGACCAAGCTGGACCAGGACAGCGCCGAAGTGCTGACCGACATCGCGGCCGAGGTGCGCCCGGATGATCCGCGCGCGGCCTGGTTCCTCGGTGAGGTCGAGGACCACTGGCGCTACTCGCAGGCCTCCACCGTCTCGTCGGGCAGTGTCGAGATGCAGCGCATCCTGCTGTCCCGTGCCCTGTTGGCCCAAGCTGGATCGGGGACCAAGTGAGCGACATGATTCTCGACCTCGGTGCGGACGCCAAAGAGTATGGCCGCCAGGCACTTCGCGCGTTCGAATCGGCCGGCGGTGACCAGCTGGTGCAGCAGGCTGAGGCCAAACCGGAACTGCGCGAGACGCTGGCCGGACCGGTGCTGGCCGAACTGGGCGCCTGGGAGCTCGATCCGCGCAACGACGCCGACGGACTGGAAGCCGCGGCGGCGCTGAGCCGCAGCGCCGGCTATTGGGCGCTGCCCTACCCGGTGGCCGAACGGTTGGCCGCACCGACCGACCTGGACGTCGACGGTCTGGTGGTGGTCGCCGACAACCGGCCGACAGCGGCCCTGGCCGGGCTGGAAACCCGCTGGGCTGCAGTCACACTGGACGGCAACCGCAGTACGGTGACCGGCCGCGGTGCGACCGGTACCGCGTTCGCCACCGAACTGGAGTTGAGCGCCCTCGACGCCGACGGACAGGGCGACCTGGCGCTGGCGCTGGTGCTGCCGATCTGGACGCTGCTCGGCATGCTGGACCGCGCCCTCGAGCTCACCATTGCGCACGTCAGCCTGCGCAAGCAGTTCGGGCAGACGCTGTCCTCATTCCAGGGCGTGCAGTTCCAGCTCACCGACGCCGAGGTGGAACGCAGCGGGGTGGACATCCTGGCCAAGTACGCGCTGTGGAGCATCGCCACCAACCGCCCAGAGGTCATCGACGACGCGCTTTCGTTGCGGCTGGCCGCACTGGAAGCCGCCGAGGTGGTATTCCGGGTCTGCCACCAGTTGCACGGCGCGGTCGGGTTCTGCGACGAGACGACCTTGTCCTGGCTGTCGCGGTTCAGCCTGCCGTTGCGCCGACTGCCGTTCGGGCTGTCCGCCACCCGGGATCGGTTGACCCGCACCGTCGGTCGGCGCGGCCTGACCGGACCGTTCAGTCAGGCCGATACCGCATGACCGACAACCTCGAGGAGTTCCGCGCCGAGGTGCGCGGCTGGTGTCGTGAACACATCCCGTCGGATTGGCGTGCCCGCCAAACCGGGGTCAGTGAAGCCGATTTCGTGGCATTCCAGAAATGGTGGTTCGCCGAGCTGCACAGCGCGGGTTACGCGGTTCCGCACTGGCCGGCCGAGTGGGGTGGCGGGATGTCGGTCCCCGAGCAGGTGGTGCTCTATCAAGAGCTGGCCGCGCACGACGCGCCCCGACTGGTGTTGGCCTTCGTCGGGATCCACCACGCCGCGTCCACCCTGCTGGTGGCCGGCACCGAGGAACAGCGGCGCCGCCACCTGCCGGCCATCCTGGACGGCGAGATCTGGGTGCAGGGCTTCTCCGAACCGGAAGCCGGCTCCGATCTGGCCGGTCTGCGCACCACGGCCCGCAAGGTCGGCGACGGTGATCAGGCGCACTTCGTGGTCAACGGGCAGAAGCTCTGGGCCAGCGGCGGTGCGCACGCCGACTGGTGCCTGCTGTTGGCCCGCACCGACCCGGATGCGCCCAAACGCAAGGGCATTTCCTATTTCCTGCTGGACATGACGACGCCGGGGATCGACGTGCGACCGATCCGCAACGCGATCGGTGACTCGCACTTCTGCGAGATCTTCCTCAACGACGTGCAGATCCCGGCGGCAAACCTGGTGGGTGCCCAGAACGCCGGTTGGCAGGTGGCGCAAGCCACGCTGGGCGCCGAACGCGGTATGACCATGCTGGAGCTGGCCGAACGGTTGGGTAATGCCGGCTTCTCCTGGCTGGTGCAGTCGGCCCCGTTGCAGGACTCGATCGTCGCAGATCGGCTGGCGGGTTTCGAGATCGAACTCACCGCGCTGCGCGGGATGTGCCGAGATCTGGTGCAAGCCAATGAAGTCGGCACGGCGGGCCCGGCTGATGCGTCGATCGTCAAGCTGTACTACAGCGAACTGCTGCAGCGGATGACCGACTTCGCCACCGAGATCGGTGGTCTGGCCGTGCACACCGAACTGGCCAAACCGATGTCCAGCGGCTGGGAGTCCGGTGCCTGGATGCTGGACTTCATCGGCTCCTGGGAGTGGACCATTCCCGGTGGCGCGAGCGAGATTCAGCGCACCATCATCGGCGAACGCGGCCTGGGGCTGCCCCGAGAACCGAGCAACGCATGACCGGCAAGAGCTCGGAATTCGCCGAGTTTCACGAAGAGCTGCGTTCGGTGGCCGGCGACGTGCTGGCCAAGGACGGCGCGGTGGAGTGGTCGGTGCTCGCCGACGCCGGCTGGACCGGCTTGGAGATCGGCGAGGAACACGGCGGTGCCGGTGCCACCTTCGCCGAGACCGCGATCGTGTGCCAGGAGATCGGCAAGGCCGCCGCCAGTACCGGCTACCTGGGCGCGGTGCTGGCCACCGGCGCGCTCGAAGCGTTGGCGCCCAACCCGATTCGGGATCAGCTGCTCAGTGCGCTGGCCGCCGGAGAGCAGCGTGCGGCGCTGGTGCTGGATGGCTTCCGGATCGAAGACGGCCACCTGACCGGTAGCGCCCAGTTCGTGCCCGACGCGGTAGGCGCCGACCGGTTGTTGATCGTCGCCGAGGGCGTCGAGCACACCCCGGTGCTGGTCGACACTGCCGGTCTGAGTGTCACGACCCAACCGGTACTCGACGAGTCCCGGCAGGTGGCCACCGTGCTGGCAGATGCTGTGCCGGTACCGGATTCGGCGATCCTGGCGTTCCTCGGCGATCCGCGGGCAGCCGCGGCCACCCTGGCCGACCGAGCTGCGGTGGCGATCGCCTGCGACAGCCTCGGTGTGGCCGAGGCGATGTTGGCCGCGACGGTGTCGTATGTGAAAGTCCGCGAACAGTTCGGCCGCCCGATCGGTTCCTTCCAGGCGGTCAAACACGCCTGCGCCGACATGTCGGTGGCGATCGCGGTGTCGCGCCAACTGGTCGACACCGCGGTGGCGGCGCTCGTCGAGCCGGCGCCCGCCGAGCAGATCAGCGTCGCGGCGTCGATGGCCAAGGCGCACGTCACCGCCGCGGCTGTCGAGATCGCTGGCAAGGCAATGCAATTGCACGGCGGTATCGGCTACACCTGGGAAAGCGGAATCCACGTCTACCTGAAACGCGCGGCGTTCAACCGTTCCTGGTTCGGTTCGCCGACCGCACACCGACAACGCCTCGCGGCCCGCTACCGAACCACCTGACCCGACCACCACGCCAGACCAACCAACAACTCGAGCCGACCAACGACCAGCCAGAAATCAAGGAGTCATCAGACATGGGCGTACCCGTATACAAGCGCATCCTCGACCTGTTCGAGGCCGAGGGCATCAACACGCTGTTCGGCATCCCGGACCCGAACTTCGTGCACATGTTCCAGGAGGCCGAGGCCCGCGGCTGGTCGGTGGTCGCGCCGCACCACGAGCTGTCCGCCGGGTTCATGGCCGAAGCCGCCTCCCGGATGACCGGCAAGCCCGGGCTGTGCATCGGCACGCTGGGCCCGGGCGTGGCCAACATCGCCGGCGCGATGATGTGCGCGCTGGTGGAGAACTCACCGGTGATCTTCCTGGGTGGTCAGCGCGCGCGGATCACCGAGCGCCGGGTGCGGCGCGGCCGGATCCAGTTCGTGCAGCAGGAGGGTCTGTTCGCGCCGTCGGTGAAGTACAGCTCGTCGATCGAGTACGCCGACCAGACCGACGAGATCGTGCACGAGGCGCTGCGCAAGGCGATGTCGGGCACGCCGGGCCCGGCCTACATCGAGTTCCCGTCGCACGTGATCCTCGAAGAGCTCGACGTCGACGCCGCGCCGCCGCCGTCGGCCTACCGGCTGGTGAACCAGGGCGCCGGCGGCCGTGAGGTGACCGAGGCCGTCGAGCTGATCCGCAACGCCAAGAGCCCGATCCTGCTGGTCGGTCACGGCGTGCACACCTCCCGGACCCAGCAGCAGGTCAAGGAGCTGGCCGAGCTGATGGCCTGCCCGGTGATCCAGACCTCCGGCGGCACGTCGTACATCCCGGGCCTTCAGGACCGCACCTTCCCGTACCTGTTCTCGCCGGCCGCCAACGAGGCCGTCGAGGGCTCCGATCTGTGCGTGGCGTTGGGCACCGAGCTCGGTGAGCCCATGCACTACGGCCGCACCCAGCACTGGGCTGACGGTAACGCCACCCGCAAGTGGATCTACGTCGAGCAGGATCCGACCGCGATCGGGGTGAACCGGCCGATGGACGTGGCTCTGGTCGGTGATCTGCGCGGGGTGGTGCCCCAGCTGGTCGACGCGCTGCGTGACACCCCGCGCCAGCCCGCCCCGAACCTGGATGCCCTGATCAAGGCCGACGCGGCCGAGCTGGCCCGGGTCGCCGAGGAGGCCCCGAGCGGACGCACGCCGGTGCACCCGGCCCGCTACGTGGTGGAGTCCACCAAGGCGTTCAACGAGTACGCCAAGGACGGCATCCTGGTGCGCGACGGCGGCGCCACCGTGATCTTCCAGTGGACCTACTCGCAGGCCAAGCCGCGCGACGTGATCTGGAACCAGAACTTCGGACACCTGGGCACCGGCCTGCCGTACGCGGTGGGCGCCTCGGTGGCCGAGGGCCGTAAGCGTCCGGTGATGCTACTGACCAGTGACTCGGCGTTCCTGTTCCACATCGCCGAGCTCGAGACCGCGGCGCGCGAGGGACTGCCGCTGGTGTGCGTGGTGGGCGTGGACCACCAGTGGGGTCTGGAAGTGGGCGTGTACAAGCGCACGTTCGAGCAGCCCTCGCCGCAGCCCGGCGTGCACTGGAGCAAGGACGTCCGGATGGACAAGATCGCCGAGGGCTTCGGCTGCCACGGCGAATACGTCGAGAAGGAAGACGAGATCGGGCCGGCGATCGGGCGGGCCTTCGCCAGCGGAAAGACCGCGGTCGTGCACGTCTGCATCGACCCGACGGCCAACTCCGAGGAGATGCCCAAGTACGACCGGTTCCGCACCTGGTATGCAGAAGGTACCCAGTAGGACAGGTCACCGGATCGGTCAACAGAAAAGGCAAGCGCATGCGTGAATATTTGAAGTTCTACATCGACGGCCAGTGGGTCGACCCGGTCGAGCTGAAGACCCTGGACGTCGACAACCCGACCACCGAGCAGGTCGCCGGCCGGATCGCGCTGGGGTCGGCCGCCGACGTCGACAAGGCCGTGCAGGCTGCCCGCAAGGCGTTCGCCACCTGGTCGCAGACCAGCCGCGAGGAACGCCTGGACGTGCTGCAGGCCATCCTCGCCGAGTACCAGAAGCGCTCGGCCGATCTCGGTGACGCGGTGCACGAAGAGATGGGTGCCCCGCCGGCGCTGGCCGGCGGCACCCAGGTGTTCCTCGGGCTGGGCCACCTGAACACCGCGATCGACACGCTGAAGAACTTCTCCTTCGAGGAGCAGCACGGCGAGACCCGGGTGGTCAAGGAGCCGATCGGGGTGTGCGGTCTGATCACGCCGTGGAACTGGCCGATCAACCAGATCGCCTGCAAGGTGTTCCCGGCGCTGGCCACCGGTTGCACCATGGTTCTCAAGCCCTCGGAGGTGGCGCCGTATTCGGGACAGGTGTTCACCGAAATCATCGACGCCGCAGGGGTTCCGCACGGCGTGTACAACATGGTGTTCGGTGACGGGCCGGGAGTGGGCAGCGCGCTGTCCGGCCATCCCGACATCGACATGGTGTCGTTCACCGGTTCCACCCGGGCCGGCATCGAGGTGGCCCGCACCGCCGCACCGACGGTCAAGCGGGTTACCCAGGAACTCGGCGGCAAGAGCCCGAACATCGTGCTCGACGACGACAAGTTCGCCGAGAGCGTGACCGCGGGGGTGGCGGTGATGATGTCCAACAGCGGGCAGAGCTGCAACGCGCCGTCGCGCATGCTGGTGCCCAGCTCACGGATGGCTGAAGCCGCCGCGGTGGCCAAGGCGGTGATCGACGGCGTGACGGTCGGCGACCTGGAAGACAAGAAGGCCATCGGTCCGGTGGCCTCGGGGGTGCAGTTCGAGAAGATCCAGGGTCTGATCCAGTCCGGCATCGACGAGGGCGCAACCGTCGTCGCCGGTGGCACTGGGCGTCCGGACGGTCTGGACACCGGCTACTACGTCAAGCCCACGGTGTTCGCCGATGTCCGCAACGAGATGAAGATCGCCCGCGAGGAGATCTTCGGGCCGGTGCTGTGCATCCTCGGTTACGACGACCTGGATCAGGCCATCGAGATCGCCAACGACACCGAATATGGTCTGGCCGGCTATGTTTCAGGTGCCGATCAGGAACAGGCGCGTGCGCTGGCCCGCCGGATCCGGGCCGGTTCGGTGGCGATCAACCACGGCTTCGACCTGAACGCACCGTTCGGCGGCTACAAGCGCAGCGGTAACGGCCGGGAGTGGGGCTTCCTCGGGTTCGAGGACTTCCTGGAGACCAAGGCCGTGCTGGGACACGGCGCCGCCTAGGGTTCCCAGCCGCTCGTTCAGTCCCATCATCGAGATAGCGCCCAGGTAGCGGTTGTGCGAGTGCAGCCCTACCTCGGCTCTATCTGAATGCCGGGGTGGGCTAAAAGATGTTGTCCTTGTGGTTGACGTCGGTGACCAGGCCGCCGTCCACCACGAACTCCGCGCCGGTGCTGAACGACGACTCGTCGCTGATCAGGAACACCACGAACGACGCCACCTCCTCGGGCTGGCCGGGCCGGCCCAGCGGTGCGGTCACCATGTCGTCCGGAAAGTGCTCGGTCATCGGTGTCTTGATGAACCCGGGATGTATTGAGTTCACCCGAATGTTGTGGTGTCCCAACTCGAGTGCCGCGGACTTGGCCAGCCCGCGGACCGCCCACTTCGAGGCCACGTACGGGTGCACCATGGGCGCGCCGCGCAGGCCTTCGATGGACGAGATGTTGATGATCGACCCGCTCTTGGCGGCCTTCATCTGACCCACCACGGCCTGCATGCCCAGGAAGGTGCCGGTCAGGTTGACGTCGATCACCTGCTGCCACTGGGTCATGTCGAAGCTACCGATCTTGCCCAGCGCCACGATTCCGGCGTTGTTCACCAGACCGGTCAAGCCGCCGAAGGATTCGACTGCGGTGGCCACTGCGGCCTCCCACTGATCGGGTTGGGTGACATCGAGGTGCACATAGCGGGCCGCCTCACCGAGCTCGGTGGCCAGCGCGT
Source organism: Mycobacterium sp. NGS45 (assembly GCF_059812645.1). Classification (NCBI taxonomy): domain Bacteria; kingdom Bacillati; phylum Actinomycetota; class Actinomycetes; order Mycobacteriales; family Mycobacteriaceae; genus Mycobacterium; species Mycobacterium sp. NGS45. The sequence goes on from NZ_JCALDB010000014.1 coordinate 12,301, forward strand.
GGCCGGCGTCGTCGAGGATGTCGCCGATCACCACCTGGGCGCCCTCGGCCACCAGTGCGCGGGCAAAGCCGGCGCCCATACCCCGTGCGCCGCCGCTGATCACAACCACCTTGCCGGTCACTCGTCCCATGGGGCGTGACGCTAACCGGATCGGAACGAAAGAACAAGAACCTGTTCCCATTTCGTCCTGCACCGCGCATACTTCTGCAGACCACGACGCCAGGGAGGCAAGTATGACCATTCGTGTCGCGCTCTTCGGGACCGGCAACTGCGGCAGTTTGGCGCTGGTTCAACTGATCGAAGATCCGCGGTTCGAGTTGGTCGCCGTCGGCACCTCGACCGACGAAAAGGTCGGTACCGACGCGGCGGTGTTCGCCGGGTTGGCCGCCGAAACCGGCGTCACCGCCACCAAGGGCCTGGACGCGATCCTGGCCGCCAAACCCGACTGCCTGGTGTACTGCGCGATGGGCGACACCCGGCCGGTGCAGGCCACCGCAGACGTCAGCGCTGCGCTGGCGGCCGGCATCAACGTGGTCGGGTCCGCGCCCGGTGGTCTGCAGTTCCCCTGGGGTGTGCTGCCGGACAAGGCCATCCAGCGCGTCGAAGACGCTGCTCGGCAGGGTAATTCGAGCGTCTTCATCACCGGGGTGGACCCGGGGTTCAGCACTGATCTGGTGCCGTTCGCACTCGCCGGCACCTGTCAGCGCATCGAGCAGATCCGCACCATGGAGATCGCCGACTACGCCAGTTACGACGGCACCGAGGTGATGTCGGTGGTGATGGGTTTCGGCAACCCGGTGGACCAACCCGGTCTGTTGTTCCTGCCCGGCGTGCTCACCGCGGCCTGGGGCACCGCGATCCGCATGCTCGCCGCGGGGTTGGGCATCGAGATCGACGAGATCACCGAGCACTACGAACTGGAACCGGCACCGGAAGACATCGAGGTCGCCACCGGTGTGATCGCCAAGGGCACGGTGGCGGCCATGCGGTTCCAGATCACCGGCGTGGTGGACGGCAGAGCGGCCGTGGTGGTCGAGCATGTCACCCGGGTGCGCCCGGATCTGCGGCCGGACTGGGCTCAGCCCGCGCAGCCGGGTGGGTCCTACCGCGTCGAGATCACCGGAGAGCCTTCCTATGCCGTCGACATCTGCCCCACCAGCAGTCGCGGTGACCACAACTACGCCGCGATCCTGATCGGGGCCGGCCGCATCGTGAACGCCATCCCCGATGTCGTCGCCGCGCCGCCGGGGATTCGCACCCCCTTGGACCTGCCGTTGGTCACCGGCAACGGTGTCTACCGGCCCAGCGCCGGGCAACTTCTCGACAGTTCGGGGTCACCAGCCGCGTTGTAAACTGCGTTCTCATGACGCGAGAAGGTCACTTCCTGGAGGCTGTGCCGGAACCGGCCGCGCCGCCGTTGCGTCGGGTGATCACCGGTGCGTCGATCGGCAATGCGGTCGAGTGGTTCGACTTCGCGATCTACGGCTTCCTGGCCACCTACATCGCGTCGGCGTTCTTCCCGGCCGGCAACGACACTGCCGCGCTGCTGAACACCTTCGCGATCTTCGCGGCGGCCTTCTTCACCCGACCATTGGGCGGCTTCTTCTTCGGCCCACTCGGTGACCGGATCGGCCGGCACCGGGTGTTGGCCCTGGTGATCCTGGTGATGTCGGCGGCCACCTTCGGGATCGGTCTGCTGCCCAGCTATGACGCCATCGGGCTGGCGGCGCCGATCGCGCTGCTGGTGCTGCGCTGTCTGCAGGGCTTCTCGGCCGGCGGCGAATATGGCGGCGGCGCAGTCTATCTCGCCGAGTATGCCGAGGACCGGACCCGCGGTCGGACCATCTCGTTCATGGTGTGGTCGGGCATCGTGGGATTCCTGCTGGGCTCGTTCACGGTGATGGCGCTGCAGACCGGGTTGCCGGACGGGGCCATGGAGAGTTACGGCTGGCGCATCCCGTTCCTGATCGCCGGCCCGCTGGGCCTGGTCGGCCTGTACATCCGGCTGCGCCTGGACGACACCCCGGAGTTCAAGGAACTCAGCGCGACCGACAATGTCGCCGAGTCCCCGCTACGGGAGGCGGTGGTGGGATCCTGGCGTCAAATCCTCACGGTCATCGGGCTATTCGTGGTGTTCAACGTCGGCTACTACGTGGTGTTTGCCTACCTGCCGACCTACTTCATCAAGACGCTGAACTTCGGGGCCGATGCTGCGTTCCAGTCCAGCACCATCGCGTGTCTGGTGGCGATCATCGTGGTGCTGCCGCTGGCCGCGCTGTCCGACCGGGTGGGTCGGCGCCCGTTGCTGATCGCCGGCTCGGTGGGTTTCGTGATCTTCGGTTATCCGCTGTTCCTACTGCTCAATTCGGGATCGTTGACCGCGGCGATCATCGCGCATGTCGGCCTGGCGCTGATCGAATGCGTCTACATCTCGGTGGCGGTGTCGGCCGGCGTCGAGTTGTTCGCCACCCGGGTGCGCTACAGCGGATTCGCGGTGGGCTACAACCTGTGCGTCGCGGTGTTCGGCGGCACCACGCCGTACATGGTGACCTGGCTGACCGCGACTACCGGTGACCCGATTTCGCCCGCCTATTACTTGGTTGTGGCGGCGATCATTTCGTTCGTCACCGTGCTGACGGTCCGGGAGACGGCGAGGCGGCCGCTGGTGACCAGCTGACCGCCCCGTGCGCCCTGGCTTGCGCGAATGAGCCGTCGTCTGCGAATGTCTATCTCTGAAACGGAGAGCGGGGTTCTCACCCCGCGGATCGAGGAGAACGAGCATGGCCGAGCCCAAGGGCTACGTGATCATCACCGAGCACATCAACGACCCGGAAGGCATGAAGGCCTACGCCCAAGAGGCCGGCAAGGCGATGAGCAGCGCCAAGATCCTGGCCGTGGACACCAAGGCCGAGGTGGTCGAGGGCACCTGGCACGGCCACCAGACCGTGGTGCTCGAGTTCGAGACCGTGCAGGCCGCGCGCGACTGGTACAACTCCGAGCAGTACCAGAAGGCCGCCAAGCTGCGCCAGGCTGCCGCCGACTGCAACGGCGTGATCCTCACCGGCTTCCCGCAGTAGCGGCCGGACGCATTCAGTTGGACAACAGGTAGCCGCTCACTCGCAGTTCGGCTACCTGATGTCCAACTCAACGTGGGGTGCGTAATCCCAGTGTCCGTCGCGCAGTTTCGACCAGCTGGCGGTGTAACTCGGCGCGGTCCGCTGCCGGGTAGCTAGCGCCGGACGCACCGGCCAGCCCGGCCAGCACGAACGCGGCCTTGACCTGTCCGCCCGGTCCGGGCGAGACATCGGCCAGCAGCGCCAACTGACGCTCGACCAGCGCGCCCCACTCGCTACGTGAGCGCACCATTTCGCCGACGGCCGGGTCGCTGGCAAGCACGGCAACCACCCGGTTGTCCACCGCCAGTGTGGTGAAACCGTTGAGCATGTGATCGGCGCGGGCATGCGCACCGCGCAGCGCCTCGGCCTCCGTGATCACGGCGCCGAGTTGCTCGAGAAACGGTGCGACGACGGCGTCGAGCAACTGCTCGCGGGTCCGGAAGTGGTGGTAGATCGCGGCTTTGGTGAAGCCGAGTTCATCGGCGATCATCTGCAGCGAGGTGCCCGCGAAGCTGTACCGGGTGAACAGCTTGATCGCCACGTCGATCAGTCGCTGCCGGGTGTCCGGGCGGGCGGCGTTGAGTCCGGCCGATGCCCCGATCGCGTCGGTGCCGGTGCTCATCTGCCCGCCTCTCGCCGAATCCGGGTTTCCTGCAGGCGTGTATTGCCCCAGTCCCTTTACGATCGTATAGTAGCGACCTAGTCGATCGTAAAGGAAACGATGCGTTCGACGACCCGGACCAGCCCCCCGGACGAAACGGATTTCGATAACCCATGACCGAGCTCGACAAACTCGACTTCTTCACCGATCAAACCCTGGTCGCCGACCCGTACCCGTACATGCACGCCATGCGCGAAGGCTGCCCGGTGCGCCGCGAACCGCACCAGAACGTGCTGGTGGTCACCGGCTACGACGAAGCCGTGGCGGTGTTCTCCGACTCCGACACGTTCTCGTCGTGCACCGCGGTCACCGGGCCGTTCCCGGGTTTCCCGGTGCCGATCGAAGGGCAGGCCGACGACGTCAGCGACCTGATCGAGCAGTACCGCGAGGACCTGCCGTTCAGCGACCAGGTGACCGTGATGGATCCGCCCAAGCACACCGAACACCGCGCCTTGCTGATGGGCCTGATCACCCCGAAGCGGCTCAAGGAGAACGAAGAGTTCATGTGGCGGCACGCCGACGCCTACCTGGAGCCGCTGCTTTCGGCCGGCGGCGGTGACTACATCCAGGAGTTTGCGGTCCCGTTCACGCTGGCGATCATCGCCGATCTGCTCGGTGTGCCCGAGGCCGACCGTCCCGAGTTCTCCCGGCACATGAACCACCGGGCCGGCGGCATCGGCGGCACCGACAACTCCACCATGTCGCACAGCCCGCTGGAGTACCTGTACGAGAAGTTCTCCGAATACATCAGCGACCGCCGGGCTAACCCGCAGGACGACGCCCTGACCGAGATGGCCGCCGCGAAGTTCCCGGACGGGTCCACTCCTGAGGTGATGGACGTGGTGCGGATCGCGGCCAATCTCTACACCGCCGGCCAGGAGACCACGGTCCGGTTGATCAGCACCGCACTCAAGCTGATCGCCGAGGATCCGGAGCTGCAGCAACGACTGCGCACCGAACCCGACCGTGTCCCGAACTTCATCGAGGAATGTCTGCGTTTCGAAAGCCCGGTCAAGGGTGACTTCCGACTTGCCAAGCGGGCCACCGAGGTCGGCGGCGTCGAGGTGCCGGCCGGGGCCACCGTGATGGTGATGAACGGGGCCGCCAACCGCGATCCCAAGCAGTTCGAGGATCCCGACGTGCTCGACATCGCGCGGGCCAACGCGCGCCGGCACATCGCCTTCGGCCGCGGTGTGCACAGCTGCCCGGGCGCACCCTTGGCCCGCGCCGAGGCCAGGGTCAGTATCGAGCGGATCCTGGAGCGCACCAAGGACATTCGACTCTCGGAACAGCACCACGGCCCCGAAGGCGCGCGCCGGTTCAACTACGTGCCGACCTTCATCCTGCGCGGCCTGACCGAGCTGCAGCTCGAGGTCACTCCGGCGGAGTCGCGATGAAGGTCAGCGTCAACGACGGTCTGTGTCGCGGTCACGGTGTGTGCGTGGCCGTGTGCCCCGAGGTGTTCACCCTGACCGACTGGGGCTACGCCGAGGCAATCGAGGACGACGTGCCCGCGGAGTTCGAACCGGCTGTGGCAGAAGCCATCGAGTCCTGTCCGGAGCACGCCATCACCGAGGTGTAGGCGCGTTCACTCCCGCCGCAGCCGGGCTGCCGCGGTTTCGGGCATTGCCTCGTAGCGCGCAAAATTGCGGCTGAACGTGGCCGCGCCGTGCGACAGGGACCGCAGGTCGATCGCGTACCGGATGAGTTCGACCTGCGGCACCTCGGCGCGCACCTCGGTGTAGCCGTCCTCGCCGGTATCGGTGCCGAGCACCCGGCCCCGCCGACTGGACAGATCGCTCATCACCGGGCCCACCAACTCGTCGGGGATCTGGATCTGGACGCTGTCGACGGGTTCGAGCAAGCTGACCTGACTGGTCGCGGCGGCATCCCGCAGTGCCAGTGCGCCGGCCATCTGGAACGCGAAATCCGACGAATCCACGCTGTGCGCCTTGCCGTCGAGCAACGTCACCTTGATGTCGACCACGGGATAGCCGGCCAGCACGCCCTTGTCCATTTGCGCCCGGACCCCCTTGGCGACGCTCGGAATGAACTGGCGCGGCACCGCGCCACCGACCACCTTGTCGACGAACTCGAATCCGGCACCCTCGGGTAGCGGTTCCACCTCGATGTCACAGACCGCGTACTGGCCGTGTCCGCCGGATTGTTTGACGTGCCGGCCGTGTCCCTTGGCTGCCCGGGCATACGTTTCGCGCAGCGGAACCTTCAGCTCCACCGTGTCGACGCTGACCCCGTACCGGTTGGTCAGCGCGCCGAGTGCGACGCCGGCATGCGCCTCACCCATGCACCACAGCACGATCTGATGGGTTTCCGGGTTCTGTTCGATCCGCAGGGTGGGATCTTCGGCGGCCAACCGGGCCAGCGCGGTCCCCAGCTTGTCCTCGTCGGTCTTTGCGTGTGCTGCGATCGCTATGGGCAGCAACGGATCCGGCAGTTTCCACGGCCGCAACACCAGCGGATCGTCCTTGTCCGACAAGGTGTCCCCGGTCTCGGCGCGGCTGAGCCGGCCGATCGCGCACAGATCACCGGCCGGCACACTCGAGGCCGGCCGGTGCTGCTTGCCCAGCGGGAAGGACAGCGATCCGATGCGTTCGTCCTCGTCGTGGTCCGGGTGCGCGGTGTGCGGGTGCGCGGGATCGGCGGGGGTGTGGGTGAACGCCGAAAAATGGCCCGACACGTGCACTGTCGTGTCGGGCCTGATGGTGCCGGCGAACACCCGCACCAAACTCAACCGGCCGACGTAGGGATCCGAGGTGGTCTTGACCACCTCGGCCAGCAAGGGGGCGTCGGGACCGCGGGAAAGGCCTTGTCTGGCAACGCCGTCGGGGGTGAACACGTCGGGCAGCGGATGTTCGTCGGGGCCGGGGAACCCCCGGGCGATGCCGTCGAGCAACTCATCGCTGCCCACCCCGGTCTGCGCACAGACCGGCAGCACCGGAAAGAACGACCCGCGCGCGACTGCTTTCTCCAGGTCGGCGATCAGCACGGCCTCATCGAGCTGCTCCCCGCCGAGGTAGCGTTCCATCAAGGTCTCGTCCTCGGATTCCTCGATGATGCCCTCGAGCAGCGGGCCGCGCAGCTCATCGCAGCGTTCGGCCTCGGCCGGTGTTGGCTCCGAACTGGTCCTGGTGCCGTCGTCGGCGTAGTGCCACTTGGTCGCGGTGAGCAGGCCGATCAGGCTGTTCGGGCCTCGGACCGGCTCCGCATCGGTCGGCAGGTACAGCGGTAATACCTTGTCCCCGAATGCTTGTTGTGCGGCCGACAGGGTGGATTGGTAGTCGGCGCGGGGGTGATCGAGCTTGCTGATCAGCACGGCGCGCGGCATCCCGACCTCGGCGCATTCGCGCCACAGTGCGCGGGTCGGTGCGTCGATGTCCTCATTGGCCGCGATCACGAACAACGCGCAGTCCGCGGCGCGCAGCCCGGCCCGCAGTTCGCCGACGAAGTCGGCATAGCCCGGGGTGTCGATCAAGTTGATCTTGACCTCGGCGCCGGTGGCCGAATTCCGGTAGGGCAGCGACACCAACGCCAGGTTCACCGAACGCTGTTGCGCGATCTCGACGTCGTCGTAATCGGACACCGTGTTGCCGTCGGCCACCGAACCCGGACGGGTCAGCACACCGGCGGCCACCAACAGCGACTCGGTCAGCGTGGTCTTACCGGCACCGGACGGGCCCACCAGCACGACATTGCGAATGGCGCCGGGGCCGCCGCGCTTTCGCGCACCGACGGATTCTGCGGATGTGGTCGCCTTGTCAGCCATCAGCGTGTCCTCCTGGCACCGATTGTGCTCGGGCGCAGGACGGCACGCGGCGCTTTGGCCGCAGTCAGGCGACGCCTACCACCAGGACGTCGACTACCGGCCGGTGCTGGGCCAGGTGTTGCGCGGTGCGGGACCGGCCGGCGGGTAGGTCCGCAGGTTGGCGCCTGGCGTTTGAGCGTTCTGCGCGGCGCCGAGGCACTGACCGAGCCGGCCCGGGCTGCACATCACGGTGCCGCCCTGGCCCTGCGAGGTGCCGCGGTTGTTCATGTCGTCACGGTTCCAGCAGATTCCGGTGACCGGGTCGGGGTATTCGTTCGACTTGCACGGGATGGCGCCCGCCGGCACCGACATGGTGGCCGGTGCCGCGACGAACAGCCCCGCGGCGATCGCCGCGGCGGTAAGACAAGCGCGAAACCGGATCATGGTCGCTGGTTCTCCGTAACTGCCAGGCCGGGGACGGCTCGAGGTGGTCATGGCACGCTGATCTCGGCGTTGTTGTCGAGCCAATCGACCGCGTCGACGACCACCTGGCGTTCGCTTTCCAGCGCGGTGGCCTGCAACTGGAACACGAACACCGCGTCGTCCGCACCGGGCACCACGATGGTCTGCTCGCCGACCACCATGTCCTTGCCGTCGTGCTTGTAAGTGCCCTTGGCGATGATGTACTCGAAGCCCGAGACCGTGCCGCGTTCGGGCTCGGCCAGCGGCTCGAACTCGTTCAGGTCCCACAGCAGGCCCGGGGCGTACCGGAAGATCTGCTCGACGTCGACGTCGCCGACCAGCTTGCTGGCAATCGCCAACACGGTGGGCGGGTTGGCCGGATCGCTGGGCTTGTCGTAGACGATGCCGCCGTAGGCCCAATCCGGTACGTCTTCTGCCACGATCTCGCTCCAGCCCGGCGGCAGACCGAAATCGACGTCCGGGGCGGCCGGGTCATCGGGTTCGATCGGGAACTCGGCGATCTCGTTCTCGATGATGTAGTCGTGCAGCGTGGCCGCGGTGCCGTCCGGCCCCATCGGACGCTGGGTCGTCGTGGTCTCCGAGGTCGTCTCCGAAGTGGTCACCGCCGACTCGGTGGTCGCCTCGTTGCTCGCATCCTGCCCACAGCCGACCAGGGCGAAGCCCAGGGCCAGCGCCGTCACACCGGCCGCGGCCGGCACCAACACGTTCCTCATGGAATTGCGTTCTCCTCGCCATTCGGCCGGCAGGTTCGTCCCCGAGCATTCCACATCGCAGTGAACAGACCGCGGCTTCGGTGCGAAACTTCCGCACGCGTCAACGCCGCCGGTCGATCAGGCGGCTTCAGGTTTGACGACCTCAGGCCTTGACGACGACGGGGTCACCGATGCCGACCTGGTTGTAGTACCAGGCCGCGTTGTCCGGTGAGAGGTTGATGCAGCCGTGGCTGACGTTGGCGTAGCCCTGTGAGCCCACCGACCACGGCGCGGAGTGGATGTAGACGCCACCCCAGGTGATCCGCACCGCGTAGTTCACGGTCAGCTTGTAACCCTCGGGGTCACTGAGCGGAATGCCGATGGTGCGGGAATCCATCACCACCGGGTTCTCCTTACCCAGCACCGTGAAACTGCCCTGCGGGGTGGGGAACCTGGCCTTGCCCATCGATGCCGGCATGGTGCGTTGCACCACGCCGTCGATGCTCACCGTGAAGGTGTAGGACGAGATGCTGGCGACGCCGACGACGGCGGCACCGGTGTTGAAGTTCAACGGGGTGTTGCCCACCTTGTACTCGATCTGGCTGTGCGCCGGCCAGAACTCATCCGGGACGAACTGCACGGTGTCGTCGGCCAGCCACTCGTACTGCCCGGTGACTTCGGCCGGTGCGGTGATTCGGATGGACCGCTGGGCAGCCACCCGATCGGTGACCGCGCTGTCGAAGGTGACGATGACCGGATGTCCGACCCCGACGGTGCTGCCAGGTTTGGGCGCCACCTCGGCGATGGCCGGGGCGGTCGGCTGCGGGCCGGCCGCCTGGCTGACCGCTGCCGGGGTCAACAAGCTGACCGCTGCAATGCTCACGGTGACGAAGAAGTTCCGAACCACTCGCCGCACGCTGTGACCGCCCTTCTGGAAGGTGTTTGACGCCGATCGTAACGATCGGCTGACGTCATGCGGAAAGTCGCTGCTCACCGCATGTTTGTTACACGCAGGTCGGTTTTCGAGAGGTTTGCCATGCAGGGACGATAGCGCCGGGTGCCGACTCCGGCGCGCCGAATTGCGCCAGTGAGACCCGAACGTGTCCGGGTCGTCGCTCAGAGCCAGTCGCGGCGCTTGAAGACGACGTAGAGCAGCAGCGCCCCGACCACCATCAGGACGCTGCTGAACAGGAATCCGGACCACTGGCCTTCGCCCGGGTACGGCACGTTCTGCCCGTAGAAACCGGTGATCGCGGTCGGGACCGCGATGATGGCGGCCCAGCCGGTGAGCTTCTTCATGATCGTGTTGAGTCGTGCGTCCTGCAGCGACAGGTTGGTTTCGAAGATCGTGGTGATCATGTCGCGCAGTGATTCGGTCCACTCCGATACCCGCAGCACGTGGTCGGACAGGTCGATGAACAGCGGGTCGAGTTCGTGCGCGTGCGGTGCGTACTCGCTGTGATGGTGCTGGATGGCGTTGACCACTTCACGCATCGGCAGCACCACGCGGCGTAACCGCACCAGGTCTTTGCGCAGCTGGTAGGTGCGGCGCTGGATCGGCGCCATTCGCGCCGGCGGATCGAACAGGATGTCCTCGACGTCCTCGATGCAGTCGTCGAGAACCTGGACGGCCTCGAAGTGCCCGTCCACGACGACGTCGAGCAGGCCGTGCACCAGCGCGGCCACGCCGTACTCCTGCCCACCCAGCTCGTCCCAGCGCCGGGTGACCTCGCCGATGTCGAACGGCGGCGCCAGCCGAATCGTCACCAGGGCATTGGGCAGTACGAACGCCGAGATCCGATGCCTGGTCAGGATCGCCGACGCGACATCGGACTGGGTTTCGCGGACATCATCGGGTGTGGCGGCCTCTACGGCGTAGACGGTGAAGAAGGTGTGCGTGCGGTAGACGGTGGCCTTGACCCGCTCCGACGGAGCCACCGCATCCTCGACCGCCCATAGGTTGAGGCCGAGTTCGTGGGCCAATTCCTGCAGTGCCTCGTGGTCGGGGTCGTACATGTCGACCCACACCAAACAATCCGGTTCTGCGATGTACTGCGAAACCGACTCGAAATCGAAATCATCCTGCAGCACTCCGGAACGCCACGCGCGGCCGATGATCGCGCACTCGGAGCCGGTCATGAGGTCCATGAGAGCACTGAAACAGCCGGTCATCGGGCACCGACACCCTTCTCAGCGCACAATCAGCGACAGCGTGAATGTAGGTAAATGGCAAATGGCGCGGCGTGAAATTGTCGATGTGGACAACCCCACATTGACCTGCGGTACTGCGTGTCGTGCACGCCCTGGACTAGTGGATTCGGGTAATGGCCATGTAGGGTCACCCGGCGAGGGGTAACAACCGTGTCATGCGATGGCGTAATGAATGCGTTGTGCTCCGCGATGAACATGTCGTCCACGGTGGCGCGACGCCACTGCGGGTGAAACACGGCGACTTCTGCGTCGTACACACAGATGGGCTGGATATAGGTATGAAATTCGTTGACAAGCTGCGTGGGAAGTGGGCCCGCCGCCTCGGTGTCGCTGCCATGGCGACCGCCTTGCTGCCGGGCCTGATCGGCGTCGCAGGACAGACCGCGACCGCTTCGGCGTTCTCCCGTCCGGGTCTGCCCGTCGAGTACCTCGACGTGCCGTCGGCCTCGATGGGCCGTGACATCCGGATCCAGTTCCAGAGTGGTGGCGAGGGCTCGCCGGCTCTGTACCTGCTGGACGGTCTGCGTGCCCAGGACGACTACAACGGCTGGGACATCAACACCGCGGCCTTCGAGTGGTACCTGGACTCCGGTATCTCGGTGGTCATGCCGGTCGGTGGCCAGTCCAGCTTCTACTCCGACTGGTACGCCCCGGCCTGCGGCAACAACGGTTGCCAGACCTACAAGTGGGAAACCTTCCTGACCTCGGAGCTGCCGTCCTGGCTGTCGGCCAACCGTGGCGTGAGTGCGACCAACAATGCCGCGGTGGGTCTGTCGATGGCCGGCTCGGCCGCGCTGATCCTGTCGGTGTACCACCCGAACCAGTTCACCTACGCCGGGTCGATGTCGGGCTTCCTGAACCCCTCCGAGGGCTGGTGGCCGTTCCTGATCAACATCTCGATGGGTGACGCCGGCGGCTACGACGCCAACGACATGTGGGGCCGCACCGAGGACCCGAACAGCGCCTGGAAGCGCAACGACCCGATGGTTCAGATCCCCACCCTGGTGGCCAACAACACCCGGCTGTGGATCTACTGCGGCAACGGACAGCCCAACGAACTGGGCGGCGGCGACCTGCCGGCCACCTTCCTGGAGGGCCTGACCATCCGCACCAACCAGACGTTCCAGGAGAACTACCAGGCTGCGGGTGGCACCAACGGTGTCTTCAACTTCCCGAACAATGGCACGCACAACTGGGCCTACTGGGGCCGGGAGCTGCAGGCCATGCTGCCGGACCTGCAGGCTCACCTGCTCTGATCACGAGCTAGCTGCGCGGAATCCCCCAACGCTCGCGTTGGGGGATTCCGTGTTTTCACGGTTCAGTAGGGTCGTGCCCGGAACGGGCGTGCACCCACGTCACCGGAAAGGCTTGAGGATGATCACCACTCGGATGCTGACGTTGGCTGCGGCCACGTTGGCGGCGTCGCTCGGGTTGACGACGGCGTGCGCGCCGCCGGAGCGCGCCGCGGATCAGGGCGGCTGGGCCACCGCGACCGCGGCGGCCGATCTCGGTGGCATGGAGGCCCTGATCGAGGCAGCCCAAGCCGAAGGTGAGCTCAACGTCATTGCGCTGCCCCCGGATTGGGCCAACTACGGCGAGATCATCGAGACCTTCGCCGACAAGTACGGCATCGAGGTCAACTCGGCGCAACCCGATGCGGCCTCGCAGGACGAGATCAACGCCGCCGTGCAGCAGAAGGGCAACAGCACCGCGCCGGACGTGTTCGACCTCGGTCAGTCGGTGGCGCTGGCCAACACCTCGATGTTCGCGCCCTACCGGGTGAGCACCTTCGACGACATCCCGCACGTGCTCAAGGACCCCGAGGGCCGGTGGGTCAACGACTACGGCGGCCACATGTCGGTGGGCTACGACTCCACCAAGGTGCCCGAGATCAGCTCGCTCGACGACCTGCTCAAACCGGAGTTCAAGGGCATGGTCGCGCTCAACGGCGACCCGACCCAGGCCGGCGCGGGATTCTTCGGCGTCGTGATGGCGTCGTTGTCGCAGGGCGGCTCGGCCGACGACATCGCGCCGGGCGTGGAGTTCTTCGCCCGACTGAAGCAGGCCGGAAACTTCCTGCCGGTCGATCCGACCCCGGCGACCATCGCCTCCGGCCAGACCCCGGTGGTCATCGACTGGAACTACCTCAACGGCGCCCAGAGTATGAAGATGCCGACGTGGCGCATCTTCGTGCCCAACGACGCCTCGGTGGCCGGCTACTACGTGCAAGCCATCAACAAGGACGCGCCGCATCCGGCCGCCGCGCGGCTCTGGCAGGAGTTCCTGTTCAGCGATGAGGGCCAGAACTTGTTCGCGATGGCCGGTGTGCGACCGGTGCGCGCCGACGCCATGATCCATTCCGGCACCATCGACCCGGTGGCCTTCGGGCAGATCCCGGCGATCGACGGTCCGGTCACGGTGCTCAGCCCCGCGCAGACCGACAAGGCCGCGGCCTACCTGGCGGACAACTGGGCCAAGGCAATCGGCTGACGGTGCCGAACTTCGCAGCTGTCAAGCGAGGGGTGCGAGAAGGGTTGCCGCTGCTGCCCTTCCTGACCTTCATCGCGGTCTTCCTGATCGTCCCGACGCTGACCGTCGTGGTCAATGCGTTCTTTTCCGACGGTGGGTTCACCCTGCAGCGGATCGAAGCCTTGTTCTCCGACACCGCGTTGGCGGCGCTGTGGCGCAGTCTGCTGCTGTCGGCGAGCACCGCGGTGCTGGGCGCGGTCTTCGGAGCGCTGCTGTCCTGGGTGATCGCCAACCGGCCGGCCGGCTCGCCGCTTCGCCGAGCCGTGTTGGCGCTCAGCAGTGTGTTGGCCCAATTCGGTGGTGTGGCACTGGCGTTCGCGTTCCTGGCCACCCTGGGTATCAACGGCGTGCTGACCTTGTGGGTGGCTGATTGGTTCGGCTGGAACCTGGCTGCCGGCGGCTGGCTGTACAGCCTGCCCGGACTCATCTTGGTGTACACCTACTTTCAGATCCCACTGATGGTGATCGTGTTCCTGCCGGCGCTGGAAGGACTGCGCGTGCAGTGGCGCGAAGCCGCCGTCGGGCTGGGTGCCTCGAGTTGGCAGTACTGGCGCGAGGTCGGCTTCCCGCTGCTGGCGCCGGCCTTCCTGGCGTCGGCATTGTTGCTGTTCGCCAACGCATTTGCCGCCTACGCCACCGCGGCGGCACTGGTCAGTCAGGGCTCCCCGATCGTGCCGCTGTTGATTCGCACAGCGCTGACCAGTGAGGTGGTCCTCGGCCAGGCCGGTTTCGCCTACGCGCTGGCGCTGGAGATGATCGTGGTGGTCGGCGTCGTCATGGTGGGGTACACGATGCTGATGCGGCGGACCGCGAGGTGGCTGCGATGATCCGGCAGAAGCGCAGCGCGCTGCGAATCGGCCTGCTGATCGGGTTCGGGCTGTTCTTCTTGTTCCCGCTCTACGCCATGGCCGATTTCTCCACCCGGGATGTGCGCGCAGGTGGGCGCAGCTGGCAGGCCTGGCAGAACCTGGTCGCCGACCAGGCGCTGTATTCGGCCATCGTGGTTTCGCTGCTGCTGGCCGCGTTGACGGTGGCGGCGATGCTTCTGGTGCTGCTGCCCACCATGGTGTGGGTGCGGCTGCGCGCCCCGTGGGCCCGCGGGCCGCTGGAATTCCTGTGTTTGTTGCCGCTGACCATTCCGGCGCTGGTAATCGTGGTCGGCATGCGCAACGTCTACCTGTGGGTGACCTACCTGCTGGGGGAATCGGCGCTGACCCTGACCTTCATCTACGTGGTGGTGGTGTTGCCGTTCGCCTACCGCGCCCTGGATGCGGCGCTGTCGTCGATCGACCTGCACACGCTGGTCGAAGCCGCCCGCTCGCTGGGGGCGGGCTGGGGCACCACCGTCACGCGCGTGGTGGTGCCCAACATCTGGTCGGGCATCCTGTCGGCGTCGTTCATCTCGGTGGCCGTGGTGCTCGGGGAGTACACCATCGCGTCGCTGTCCGGGTTCGACACGCTGCAGGTGCAGATCGTGGCGATCGGCAAGACCGACGGGCCCACGTCGGTGGCGGCGTCGCTGGCCGTGCTGATGTTCGGGTTCGTGCTGTTGCTGGCGTTGTCGTTGCTGAGCCGGCGCCGGCGCGGCGCCGCGGTGGGAGGACCAGCGTGACCGCGCGGGCCGGAGTGGCCGTCGAGCTGACCGACCTGACCCGGGTGTACGGCACGGTCACGGCGTTGGACGGATTGACGCTGCGGCTGGACCCGGGCGAACTGGTGGCGCTGCTCGGACCGTCCGGTTGCGGCAAGACCACCGCGTTGCGGATCCTGGCGGGTCTGGACGAACCCACGTCCGGGCGCGTAGCGGTGGGCGGCACCGACATCACCGGTGTGCCGCCCAACAAACGCGACATGGGCATGGTCTTCCAGGCCTACAGCCTGTTCCCGCACCTGACCGCGGTGCAGAACGTGGCGTTCGGGCTCAAACTGCGCGGCCTCGACGCCGGCAAGCGCACGGTCCGCGCCGAGCAGATGCTCGAATTGGTGGGCCTGGCCGAGCACCGCAACAAGTACGCCGATCAGCTTTCCGGTGGGGAACAGCAACGGGTGGCGTTGGCGCGGGCCTTGGCGATCGAGCCGCAGGTGCTGCTGCTGGACGAGCCGCTGTCGGCGCTGGACGCCCAGGTGCGGGTGCAGTTGCGCGACGAGATCCACCGGGTGCACCGCGAGGTCGGCACCACCACGGTGTTCGTCACCCACGACCAGGAGGAGGCGCTGGTGCTGGCCGACCGGGTCGGCGTGATGAACGCGGGCCGGCTCGAGCAGATCGCCACGCCGGATCGGTTGTACGCCCAGCCGGCCACCCGGTTCGTGGCTGAATTCGTCGGCCTCAACAACCGGTTGCCGGCCAATACCGCGGACGGCTGGGCCCGGGTGCTGGGCGCCCGGGTGCCGGCCCTGCCGGGTTCGGTGCAGGGGCGTGGCGTCGCGTTGGTGCGCCCGGAGTCGTTGATCGTGCTGCCCGACGACGACGGCACCGCGATCGTCGTCGACGTGAGTTTCCTGGGTCCGGTGTCCCGAGTGGAGCTGGCCGGGGCCGGCGGGCTGCGGCTGGTGGCTCAGCTGTCCGGGGCGCAGGCGCAGCGGTTGCGGATCGGGGCTCGGGTCGCGGTGCGGCTGCAACCCGATCCGGTGCTGGTGGTCCCCGACGACTGAGCTACCGGCGATCGAGCGGTTAGCGTGGAAGCGGCTCGGGTACTCGCCGACCCAGACTCGATCCTCGATTGCGTGGAGGTCCGTTCGCGGATATGACGAATTTGGCTGTGGCCGACTGGTTGACCCGACAGCGGTGGTACGCCGGCCGGAACCGAACGTTGATCTGCGCGGAGCCGGCCGTGACCATCGAGTTGGGTGCCGACCTGGATTTGGTGTTGGTCGACGCTCGCTACGCCGACGGCGGCACCGATCGCTACCAACTGCAGATCCGCTGGGCCGGCACGCCGCAGCCGGACCTGCCGGCCGCTGCGCTGATCGGTGAGAGGGACGGCCGCTGGGCCTACGACGGCATGGCCGACCCGGTGGCCGCCCGGCATCTGTTGGCACTGTGTGCGGGGTCGCAGCCGGTGCCGAACCTGACCTTCAGCGCCGAACCCGGCGCCCGGCTGCCACTCGACGCGCCGGCCCGGGTGTCCGGCGCCGAGCAGAGCAACACCAGCGTCATCTTCGGAAAACAGGCCATTCTCAAGGTCTTTCGCCGACTGAGCCCGGGTGTCAACCCCGACGTCGAACTCAACCGGGTGTTGGCCCGCGCCGACAACCCGCACGTGGCGCGGCTACTGGCCGCCTTCGAGACCAGCTGGGACAACCAACCCTGTCCGCTGGGCATGGTCACCGAGTTCGCCGCGGGTTCCGCGGAGGGCTGGGCACTGGCCACCGGCCCCGACAAGTCTGAATTCACCGCGGAGTCCCACCGGTTGGGTGCCGCGGTGGCCTCGGCGCACCGCACCTTGGCCGACGAATTGGGCACCCAGACCGCAGCATTCGATGCCGACCTGATGTTGGCCCGGCTGCGCGAGACGGCCGCCGCGGTGCCGGAGTTGACGGCGCTGCAGCCCGGTCTGGAACGCCGGTTCGCGGCTGTGGCGGGTCATCCGGTGCGGCTGCAGCGGGTGCACGGGGACCTGCACCTCGGCCAGGTGTTGCGCACACCCCAGAGGTGGTTGGTGATCGACTTCGAAGGTGAGCCGGGAACCCCGGTGGCGCAGCGCCGTCGACCTGATTCGCCGCTGCGTGACGTGGCCGGGATGCTGCGGTCCTACGCCTATGCCGCCTACCAACCGCAGATGACGGCCGGCACCCGCGACGTCGAGGGTGCGCAGCACTGGATATCGGCGAACCGCGACGCGTTCTGTTCCGGATATGCGACCGTCGCAGGAACCGATCCGCGTGAGCACGCCGACGTGCTGGCCGCCTATGAACTGGACAAGGCAATCTACGAAGCCGGCTACGAGGCCCGCTTCCGTCCGGAATGGTTACCAATTCCGTTGCGCGCCATAGCTGAATTCACCGACTGACCCGAGGAGAGACATGCACGCCGAAGTGACCGTCCACATGAAGGCTCCGGCCGAGCGGATCTGGGATCTGGTGTCCGATGTGCGCCGCATCGGTGAGTTCTCGCCCGAGACCTTCGAAGCTGAATGGCTCGGCGGCGCCACCGGTCCGGCGGTCGGGGCCAAGTTCCGTGGCCATGTCCGGCGCAACGAGATCGGCCCGGTGTACTGGACCACGTGCCGGGTCACCTCGTGCGAGCCGGGCCGCGACTTCGGTTTCGAGGTGCTGATCGGTGATCGCCCGGTGAACAACTGGCGCTACCAACTGCAGCCGGCCGGCGACGGCACCGACGTCACCGAGTCGTTCCGGATGGCCGATGGAGCGTTCACCAAACTCTTCGGTCTGCTCGGCGGGCAGTTGCGGCGTCGTCGCAACATTCGGGACATGACCACGACGCTGCGCCGTGTGCAGGCCGTGGTGGAGGCGTGAGCCGGGCCGCGACGGCCGTGACGGCCGAGTAGCGGGCGTCAGCCGGTGAACAGCGTCGCGGTGCAGTAGGTGCGTGCCGGCGCGGGATAGGGCCAGGCGAACCGTCCGCGGGAGGACGGGCAGGCCTGCTGATCCCGTACGTCGATGCGGCTGATGACTTGCACCAGCAGCCCGGTTTCGGTGCCGTTCTCGGCCTGGCCGTCCCGGCCGGTGCATTCGGCGCGTTGCATCACGCCGATCGGCACCGTCAATCGGTAGCAGTGGTCGGCGACCAGGTTGGGTACCAGGCACAGGCGCGCGGTGCCCCGGTCGGCGACCGGGCCGGGGAAGTGCTGGTACTCGTCGCTCGGGCACTGGCCGGTGTCGGTGGCCAGAGCGCCCACGGTGTAGCTCGGGTCCGCGCTGCACGAGGACTCCACGGCCCGCACCTCGTGCGGGCTGGGGGCCTCCACGACGACGCATTCGCCGACCGCGAGCGCACGCGGCGATTCGGTCACCGGCGCGCTGGTGCTCGATTCGAGCGCGAGCACGGTGGCAGCGGTCACCGCCACGGCGGCGAACGTCAACGCCAGCGGGACGACCAGCCGACGGCGGGCAGCAGCAGATCTCACGGGTACGAGAGTGGCAGAAGTTGGCTCGTGTGTCTGCTCTTTCTCGCGCTTATACCGCAGGTGCGCCGCTGTGGATGGCAGCGACACACCTGCGGTAGCGGAGATTTCTCAGAGCTGGGCCCAGATCGACTTGGTCTTCAGGTAGGCGTCGATGCCCTCGTAGCCGAACTCCTTGCCCAGGCCGGACTGCTTGTAGCCGCCGAACGGCACGTTGTGGTCGAAGGTCAGCTGGCAGTTCAGCCCGACCATGCCGGCCTGCAGCCGCTTGCCCAGGTTGTGCGCGCGGGCCAGGTTGCTGGTCCAGGCCGTGGCGGCCAGGCCGTAGCTGGTGTCGTTGGCCATCGCGATGGCTTCGTCGTCGTCGTCGAACGGCAGGATGGTGACGACGGGGCCGAAGATCTCTTCCTTGTACAACCGGCTGGTGGCCGGGTCGACGCCGGTGACCACGGTCGGTTTGACGAAGTAGCCCTTGCGATCCAGCCGGTAGCCGCCGCTGACGATCTCGGCGCCGTCACTCTTGCCCTGATCGATGTAGCCGAGCACCCGGTCGAGCTGCTTCTGGCTGACCAGCGGGCTGATCATGGCGCCCTCGTCCTTGGGGCCGCCCAGCACCAGGTTGTCGCCGATCATCGCAATGCCTTGGACCACTCGCTCGTAGACGCTGCGCTGCACAAAGATCCGGGAACCGCACACGCAGCCCTGGCCGGAGTGCACGAAGATGCCCATCGAGGCCATCATGATCGCCATGTCCAGGTCGGCGTCCTCGTAGATCAGCACCGGGGACTTGCCGCCGAGTTCGAGCGTCACCTTCTTCAGGTTGTCCGCCGAGTTGCGCATGATCTGCTTGCCCACCTCGGTCGAACCGGTGAAGGCGACCTTCTCGACGTCGGGATGGGCGGTGATCGCGGCACCGGCGGTCGCGCCGTAGCCGATCACAAAGTTGGCCACGCCGTCGGGCACCCCGGCCTCGCCGATCAGGCGCTCCAGCAGCACCGCCGACAACGGGGTCTCCTCAGCCGGCTTGACCACGCTCGAGCAGCCCGCGGCCAGCGCCGGCGCGACCTTGGCGCACGCGTTGAACAGCGGGCCGTTCCACGGGTAGATCAGCCCGACGACGCCGTAGGGCTCCTTTTGGGTGTAGGCGTGCAGGTTGGAGTAGTTGCTGTTGACGCCGCCCTCCATCTGCACCTGGTAGCTGCTGCCGTTGATCTTGGTGCACCAACCGGCGTAGTAGCGGAAGAACTCGGCGCAGGTGGAGACGATCATCTCGGCCTGCATCGGCGGCATGCCCGCGTCCAGCGACTCCAGCTCGGCGAACTCCGCGGCGTGCTCGTCGATCAGGTCGCCCAGCTTCCACAGCACCTTGGCGCGCTGACGGGCGGCCAGATCGGTCCACACCCCGGATTCGTAGGCGGCCTTGGCCTTGGCGACGGCCTCGTCGACGGCCTCCGGGCCGGCGTCGCGGAACTCGGTGATCTGCTCCTCGGTGGCCGGATCGATGACCGCGATGGTCTCCCCGGTGCCGGGCCGGTTGGCCAGATCGTCCAGAACCGTCTGCAGCGTCGTCATCGGGGCCCCTTCGTGGCGATGAGCTGAGCGTGCGCTCAGCGATTGAATGCTGAGCACTTGCTTAGCATCGGCGAGACGGGCCGTCAAGGTCCGGTTGTTTCCCCGCGTCCGGCACTGACCGGCAAGATAACCGCGAACGCGGAACAAAATCTGAGTTTCATCCGCAATTGCGGTTGAAGGTCGTCGGGGTGACAACTACTCTTGCTGCGTGCCGCAGATCCGCGTTCGTGATGCCGCCGAACTGCTCGGGGTCAGTGACGACACCGTGCGGCGCTGGATCGGCGCCGGACTGGTGCCGGCTGACAGCGACGCGGCCGGCCGCAAGGTGATCGACGGGGCCGCGCTGGCTTCCTTCGTCGCCGAGCAATCCGGCAGCGCGCCCAAGGACCCGCTGGGGATCGGCAGTTCGGCCCGCAACCGGTTGCCCGGCCTGGTCACCAAAGTCATCGCCGACGAAGTCATGGCCCAGGTGGAGATGCAGTGCGGACCGTTCCGGGTGGTCTCGTTGATGAGCAGCCAATCAGTGCGTGAACTCGGGCTGGAACCCGGCAGCGTGGCCGTCGCCGTGGTCAAGGCGACCACCGTCATCGTGGAAACGCCGAAGGGACAGTCATGAGCCTTAGGATCGGCATTGGTGCCGTACTCGCGGCCTTGGGCCTGCTCACCGGATGCGGACAAGCGACCGACTCGCAGTCCGAGGACACCCTGGTGGTGTTCGCGGCCGCGTCATTGCAGTCGGCCTTCACCGAGATCGGGTCGCAGTTCGAGACCGAGCACCCGCAGACTCAGGTGGAGTTCTCGTTCGCCGGTTCGTCCGATCTGGTCACCCAGCTGACCCACGGCGCGCCGGCCGATGTGTTCGCCTCGGCCGACACCCGCAACATGGACAAGGCGGTGACTGCGGACCTGGTGGCCGGCGACCCGGTGGACTTCGCCGGCAACACCCTGACTATCGTCGTCGCACCCGGAAACCCGAAGGGCGTCAAGACCTTCCAAGACCTGGCCAACCCCGAACTGTCAGTGGTGGTGTGCGCACCGCCGGTGCCGTGCGGCGGCGCCACCGAGCGGGTCGAGCACGCCGCCGGCGTCACGCTCGTCCCGGTCAGCGAGGAATCCTCGGTCACCGACGTGCTCGGCAAAGTCACCAGCGGTCAGGCCGACGCCGGCCTGGTGTACGTCACCGATGCGGCCGGCGCCGGGGACCGGGTCACCGAGGTGCCGTTCGCCGAATCCGGCCAGGCCGTGAACACCTATCCGATCGCGGCGCTGGCCCAATCCGAGCAGCCCGAGTTGGCGCGCAGTTTCCTGGAACTGGTCACCGGGGAGTTCGGACAGAAGGTGCTGGCCCGGCACGGCTTCGTGCAACCCTGACCGACGGTGCAGCGCGGTTAGAAGACCCGGACCTGGCCCTCGAGCGCCGGCACGGTCTCGGGCAGGTGATAGGTCTCGATGCCGTTGCGGAACATCACCGCTTCGCGGGCATGCTCGGGCAGATGCTTGACCAGCCAGCGCGGGTCATCGAAGGTCCAGTGCGGGTAGTCGCTGGAGAACAGCAGGATCTTCTCGCACTCCATCCAGTTCAGCGCGCGGGTCAACTCGGTCTTGTCCTCCGGATAGTCCAGCGGTTGGGTGGTGAACTTGATGTGCTCCTTGACGTACTCGCTGGGTTTGCGCTTGATGTCCAGCCAGGACTTGCGCGCCTGGTAGATGGCGTCCATCCGCCACATCAGCGGCAGGATCCAGGTGAAGGCGTGCTCCACGAACACGATTCGCAGCGTCGGGAAGCGGTCGAAAACACCGTCGAAGATCAGGCTCATGATCTGATTAGCGGCCAGCAGCGAGTAGGTGACCATGAAGTCGTGGTTGTAGCTGGGGTAGCCGACCGGCGGCATCGGCAACTCTTCGAAATGACTGCGGGACAGATGGCAGGACACCGTGATGTCGTGCTTGGTGGCCGCGGCCCACACCGGGTCATAGCACGGATCACCCCAGGCCGGCCGGCGTTCGGCCTTGATCAGGATCTGCGCCATGTAGGGGTGCCCGGCCCACTTCTCGATCTCGGCGGCGGCCAACTGCGGTGCTTCGATCGACACGCAGATCGAACCGCGCCAGCGTTGATGCCAGTTGTTGTGCGAGTCCAGCCAGTGCGCATCCTGCCAGGAGTTCAGCGCCTGGCTCATGGCGTGGTCGGCCTCGGGTAGCCGGGCTGGATAGGCGCCGGGTTCCAGGATCGCGATGTCGGCGCCGGCCTCCATGATCAACTGACGAAACGCGAGGTCCGGGTCGCTGCAGGCGAATTCACCGTCCGGTGGGAAGGTGTCCACCCGCATGGCGTAAGAGTGTGCGTAATCCGGCGCGTCGTAGTAGATCAGGTCGCCGTAGCGGTGCGTGCCGAAGAACTTGGTGCGCCACGGTTCGGGGATGAACGGCCCCAGCTCCCCGGTGCGCGGCATCGGGTGGACATCGGAGTCGACGCAGCGCACCGCCGTGCGTTCGGTCGCCGGCTTCCGGTCGAAGGTCGGGGTCGGCTTGGCAGTCATGTGTGGAGTCGTCGTCTGAGTCATCGCAGCACCCTTCCTGCTTCCGACGCTACCAACTCATGTCGGCGACAGGCTCTAGATTGAGCGCGATGGCCCTTCACGTGCACCGCGCCGAACGCACCGATCTGCTCGCCGACGGACTGGCCGCGCTGCTGGACACCCCGCAGCCGGACCCGTTCGCCGCCGAGCTGGTCCTGGTGCCGGCCCGCGGTGTCGAACGGTGGCTGTCCCAGCGGCTGTCGCATGTGCTGGGCCGCGGCCGCGGCGCCGACGGGGTGTGCGCAGGAGTGGTGTTCCGCACGCCGCGTTCACTGATCGCCGAAATCACCGGGACCGCTGACACCGATCCATGGGCGCCGCAGGCCCTGGTGTGGCCGTTGCTCGAGGTGATCGACGGTGCGCTCGACGAACCGTGGTGTCACACCCTGGCCACCCACTTGGGCCATTTCGACGACGGCGACGAAGCCGAATTGCGGCAGGGCCGGCGCTACGCGGTGGCCCGCCGGATAGCCGGCTTGTTCGCCGGCTACGCCGCACAACGCCCGCAGTTGCTCGATGACTGGCAAGCCGGTCGACACACCGACGGCGCCGGTGACGCGCTGGATGCCGACTTGGACTGGCAACCTCAGCTGTGGCGGGCGCTGCTGGGGCGGGTCGGCGCCGAGTCACCCACCGACCGGCATCGCCGAGTGCTGGCGCAGCTGGCTGCCGGACCGCAGCCGCTGCCGGCCCGGATCTCTTCATTCGGCTACACCCGACTGTCCAGGACCGACATCGAACTGCTGGGCGCGCTGGCCACCCACCACGAACTGCATCTGTGGTTGCCGCATCCCAGCGCTGCGTTGTGGCAGGCCCTGAGCACCAGCGCCCAGGCAGCGGTGCCGCGTCGTGACGACGTCAGCCACCGCCGGGTGGGCCACCCGCTGCTGGCCACCCTGGGCCGCGACGTCCGCGAGCTGCAAGCAATGCTGGCGCACTGCGTGCCCGATATCGACTCGGACAGCGCAGCCGAGCCGACCCGACCCGAAAACCTGCTGGGCTGGCTGCAATCCGACATCGCCGCCAACCAGGTGCGTGCGGCCGGCCGCACCTTGGCCGAGCAGGACCGCTCGGTGCAGGTGCACAGCTGCCACGGTCCGGCCCGGCAGGTCGACGTGCTGCGCGAGGTGGTCCTCGGCCTGCTGGCCGACGACCCGACCCTGGAACCCCGCGACATCGTGGTGATGTGCCCCGACATCGAGTCCTACGCGCCGTTGATCGCAGCCGGCTTCGGCCTCGGCGACGTCGCCCCCAATGGCCATCCGGCGCATCGGATCCCGGTCCGGTTGGCCGACCGGGCGCCCAGCCAGACCAATGCGCTGCTCGGCGTGGCGACTCAGTTGCTCGACCTGGCCGGCGGACGTGCCACCGCCAGCGAGGTGCTCAACTTCGCGACCGCTGAACCGGTGCGCGCCAGGTTCGGGTTCACCGACGACGACCTGGACACCATCACCGACTGGGTGCGCGAATCGGGGATCCGCTGGGGATTCGATGCCGCACACCGGCGCAGTTACGGGCTGGACAGCTTCGTGCAGAACACCTGGCGGTTTGGCCTGGACCGGGTGCTCGCCGGCGTGGCGATGTCCGAGGACGCGCAAGCTTGGTTGGACACCACCCTGCCGCTCGACGACGTCGGCAGCAATCATGTCGAATTGGCCGGCCGGTTTGCCGAATTCGTCGATCGGCTGGTGGCCGGCGCCGAATCGATGTCCGGGGTGCGCACCCTGAACCAGTGGTTGACCGCGCTGCGCGACACTGTGGCCACCCTGACCGCCGTCGGCCCCGACGATGGCTGGCAGATCGGGCAACTGCACCGCGAATTCGCCCGGGTGCTGGCCGATGCCGCCAACCACGCCGAAACCGAACTGCGGTTGGCCGATGTGCGGGCACTGCTCGGTGATCACCTCGCCGGTCGACCGACTCGTGCGAACTTCCGCACCGGTGCGCTGACCGTGTGCACCATGGTGCCCATGCGCTCGGTGCCGCACCGGGTGGTCTGCCTGGTGGGTCTGGACGACGGTGTCTTCCCGCGGATCGGCCAGGTCGACGGCGACGACGTGCTGGCGCGTCGACCGCTGACCGGGGAACGCGACGTGCGGGCCGAGGATCGGCAACTGCTGCTCGACGCGGTGTGCGCGGCCACCGAGAAGCTGGTGATCACCTACACCGGCTGCAACGAACACTCCGGCGTCGTTCGCCCGCCGGCCGTACCGCTGATAGAACTGCTCGACGTACTGGAACGCACCACCAGCAGCGCCCCGGCCGCGGTGCGCCACCAGGTGGTGATCGATCAACCCTTGCAGCCCTTCGATATTCGCAACGTCACGCCGGGGGAGCTGGCGGCTGCGGGCCAGCCGTTCACGTTCGATGCCACGGTGCTGAACGCGGTCCGCGCCGCCCGTTCCGAGGGCCGGCCCGCGCCGGCCCCGTTCTATTCCGGTCCGCTGCCGGCGCTGCCGCCGTCGGACGTATCGGTAGCCGACCTGCTCGCGTTCTTCCGGGATCCGGTGCGCGGCTTCTTCCGCGCCCTCGACTACGCGCTGCCGTGGGATGTCGACGAAGTACAGGACAGCATGCCGGTCGAATTGAATGCGTTGCAGGAGTGGTCCGTCGGTGACCGGATGCTCCATGACATGCTGCGCGGGCTGCCGCCTGATGCTGCGCGGCAAGCCGAGTGGCGGCGCGGAGTGCTGCCACCCGGACGGCTGGGGTGGCGGAAAGCCAAGACGATTCGGGATCAGGCCGCCGAACTGGCTCGGGAGGCCCACCGCTACCGGCGGGGCCCGGCCACCGCCTGCGACATCGACATCGAGTTGGCCGGCGGACGGCGGCTGACCGGGACGGTGTCGGGATGCTACGCCGAATCCGTGGTGTCGGTGACATATTCGAAGCTGGGACCCAAACAACTGATCGACGGCTGGATCAGGCTCTTGGCGCTGACTGCCGCCCGGCCCGGCGATCAGTGCGGCGCGGTGTGCATCGGACGCGCCGGGCGCGGCGGTACGGTGCAGACCCGTCACCTCGGACCACCCGAGGCGCCGGCCACCGAAGTTCTGGCCGACTTGGTCGATCTCTACGACGAGGGTCGGCGGGCGCCACTGCCGTTGCCGGTCAAGACCAGCTATGCCTGGGCGGCAGCACGATTCGAACACCGCGACCCGGACCGGGCGGCGGGCTACAGCTGGAATTCCGGACAATACCCGGGGGAGTGCGAAGACCCCGCCTACGTACGGGCCTGGGGGCAGAACACCGCGCTGTCCGCGCTGCAACCCGACCTGGGTCGACTGGCCACCCGGCTGTGGGTGCCGGTGTTGCAGGCCGAAAGGGACGGTGCTGATGGATAGCTTCGATCTGACCGGACCGCTGCCGGCCGCCAACAGCACGACCGTGCTGGAAGCCAGCGCCGGCACCGGAAAGACCTTTGCGCTGGCCGGTCTGGTGACGCGCTACCTGGCCGACGGGGTCGTCGGCCTGGATCAGATGCTGCTGATCACCTTCAGCCGCGCGGCCAGCCAGGAACTCCGCGAGCGGGTACGGAGCCAAATCCGGGACACTGCAGAGGCTTTGGACCGACCCGCGGATCCAACGGACAACCAGATCATCCAACTGTTGCGGTCCGGCCCCGAGCAGCAGGTGCAGCAGCGCCGCACCCGGTTGCGCGACGCGCTGGCCGGCTTCGACGCCGCCACCATCGCCACCACGCACCAGTTCTGCCAGCTGGTGCTGAAATCGCTGGGCATCGCCGGTGATGGCGACACCGGGGTGCGTCTGGTGGAAAGCCTCGACGAGTTGGTCGACGAGGTGGTCGACGACCTGTATCTGGCCCGCTTCGGTCACCTCGACCAGGACCCGTCGCTGACCCACGCGGACGCGACCGCGCTGGCCCGCGCGGTGGTGGCCAACCCGAGCACCCAGTTGCGTCCGCTCGACCCCGAACCGGGCTCCGAACCCGCCGTGCGGCTCGAATTCGCCGAGGCTGTGCGCGCCGAGCTGGAGCGACGCAAGCGGCTGCTGGGCATCCTCGGCTTCGACGATCTGCTCACCCGGCTGGCCGCTGCGCTGCAGCCCGGGCCCGACGACGCGCCGAGTGCGGCCGCACAGCGGATGACCAACCGCTGGAACGTGGTGATGGTCGACGAGTTCCAGGACACCGACCCGGTGCAGTGGAAGGTGATCGACCGGGCCTTCTCCGGCCGGGCCACGCTGGTCTTGATCGGGGATCCCAAACAGGCCATCTACGCCTTCCGCGGCGGCGACATCGTGACCTATCTGAACGCTGCGCAGACTGCCGGCAACCGTCTGACACTGGGCGAAAACTGGCGTAGCGACGCCGCTTTGGTGAACAGCTTGCACACCGTGCTGGGCGGGGCCGCGCTGGGCCACGAGGACATCGTGGTGCATGAGGTGGTGGCACGCCAAGATCGCCGGCGCCTGGCCGGCGCACCCGTGGACGCGCCGTTCCGACTGCGGCTGGTCGGCCGGGACACCTTCGGTGTCAAGCCGGACAAGACCATTCCGATGCACGACCTACGTCGGCATATCGTCGCCGACCTGGCCGCCGACATCAGCCGGTTGCTGACCAGCGGGGCCACCTTCGATGGTCGCGCGGTGCAGGCCGCCGATCTCGCGGTCATCGTGGAAAGCCACCGCGATGCCCGCGCCTGTCATACCGCCTTGACCGAAGCCGGGATCCCGGCGGTCTACACCGGCGACACCGACGTCTTCGCCTCACCGGCTGCCGGCGCGTGGCTGGCCCTGCTGAAGGCGTTCGACCAACCGCACCGCAGCGCGGTGGTCCGGGCCGCGGCGGCCACCCTGTTCTTCGGGGAGACCGCGTACAGCCTGGCCGTCGGCGGCGATGCGCTGACCGACCGGGTGGCCGCCACCGTCCGGGAGTGGGCCGACCACGCCCGCGAGCGGGGCATCGCCGCGGTGTTCGAGGCCGCACAGTTGGCCGGGATGACCGAGCGGGTGCTGGCCTGCAACGGCGGCGAACGCGATATGACCGATCTGGCGCACCTGACCCAGTTGCTCGCCGAAACCGCGCACCGGGAACGGTACGGCCTTCCGGCACTTCGGGATTGGTTGCGCACCCAGTGTGCGGGGGGTGGCGGTATCGGTCCGGAAGGGGAACGCAATCGGCGGCTGGACAGTGATGCCGCGGCAGTGCAGATCATGACGGTGTGGGTGAGCAAGGGCCTGCAGTATCCGGTCGTGTACCTGCCGTTCGCCTTCAACCGGCACGTGCGTAAGCAGGATCTGGTGGTGTTCCACGATGGTCCGCAGCGCTGCCTGCACATCGGTGGCCCGGACAGTCGGGACTACCGGACCGTCGAAGCGGCGGGCAAGACCGAAGCCGCCAACGACGACATCCGGCTGACCTACGTGGCGCTCACCCGTGCGCAATCGCAGGTGGTCGCTTGGTGGGCGCCCAGCTGGGACGAACCCAATGGCGGACTATCCCGGCTGCTGCGCGGCCGCAGCCTGGGTGCGACCGAGGTGCCGGAGCGGTGTCCCCGGATGATCTCCGATGACGAAGCACGGCAGCTGTTCTCGGACTGGGAACAGGCCGGCGGGCCGGTGTGTGAAGCATCGGTCATCGGGCCGGCGGCACCGGTGCCCACCGAAGGGCTGCCAGATGACCTGGCGGCCCGACATTTTCATCGTCGTATCGACACCGGCTGGCGGCGCACTTCCTATTCGGCGTTGCTGCGCGGAGCCGCCGAAGTCAGCCCGGTCGGGGTGGGCAGCGAACCGGAGATCCTCGGCAAGGACGATGAGGCACCCGATCCGGCGGAGGAGGCGCCGGTGCCCAGGTCCGGGCCGGAGTCCGGAGCCGAGCCGGCCGCCGCCACCGCACCGCAGGCCGCGCCGTCCCCGATGGCCGAGCTGCCGGGCGGGGCCGGGTTCGGCTCGTTGGTGCACGCAGTGCTCGAACACGCCGACCCGCAGGCGCCGGACCTGGTGGCCGAACTGACCGCACGGGTGCGCGAGAGCCGGCAGTGGTGGCCGGTCGACACGGCGCCCGAGGACTTGGCTGCCGCGCTGCTGCCCATGCACCACACACCGCTGGGCGCGCTGGCCGCCGACCTGACGTTGGCCGCCATTCCACTATCGGACCGGTTGTGCGAGTTGGACTTCGAGATACCGCTGGCCTACGGCGACCTGCGTCCGGCCCCGGCCGCCGACCTGCGCCTGGCCGACCTGGGTGCGCTCGTGCGGACCCACCTGCCCGCCGATGACCCGCTGGCGGTCTACGCCGACCGGTTGAGCGGTCCGGAGCTGGGCGGCCAGCCGCTGCGCGGCTACCTGTCCGGATCCATCGACGCGGTGCTGCGGGTCCCGACCGGCCCCGGCGGCGCACCGCGGTACCTGATCGTGGACTACAAGACCAATCGACTGGGCAGCGCCGAGCGGCCGCTGACCGCCGAGGACTTCCACCGGCCGCAGCTGATCGAGGCCATGCTGCATTCCGACTATCCACTGCAGGCGCTGCTGTATTCGGTGGTGCTGCACAGGTTCCTGCGCTGGCGGCAGCCGGATTACCAGCCTGGCGAACATCTGGCCGGGGTGCTCTACCTGTTCGTGCGCGGTATGTGCGGGCCGGACACGCCGGTGCAGGACGGTCACCGGGCCGGGGTCTTCGACTGGGCGCCGCCGGCCGAGTTGGTGGTGGCGCTGTCGGATCTGCTGGCCGCAGCCGAACCCGGTCGGGATGCGGCATGAGCACCCCGATCAGCGTCGGCGACCACATCCTCGACCCGGCAGACCGCAGGTTGGCATTGCGCACCGGCGGACTGCTGCGCGCCTTCAACGACGCCGGCGTGCTCGACGCCGCCGACGTGCACGTCGCGACCCGGTTGACGGCGCTCGGTGCGGGCGCCGACGCCGGTGCCGAACCCGGCGCCGTCGCCTTGGCCGTCGCGCTGGCGGTGCGTGCGGTACGCGCCGGCTCGGTGTGCGTGGACCTCCGGCAGGTCGGCGCCGACGCTGCCGGCACCGGTCTGCCCTGGCCCGATCCCGACGACTGGCTGGCTGCGTTGCGGGCCAGTCCGCTGCTCGGTACGCCGCAGGGCGCGCCGCCGGTGCTGCATCTGGAACAAGGCCAGCTGCTGTATCTGGATCGGTACTGGCGGGAGGAGGAGCAGGTCTGCACCGATCTGTTGGCGCGGTTGGGCCCGGCTGCCGCAGTCGACACCGCCGCGCTGGAAGCCGGGCTGGACCGGGTGTTCGACCGGCCGAACTCCGAGGAACAACGAGATGCGGTGCGGGTTGCGGCAACCCAGCTGACCACGGTGCTCACCGGTGGACCGGGCACCGGCAAGACCACCACGGTGGCCGGTCTGCTCGCGCTGCTCACCGAGCAGGCCGAACTCGCCGGGCGCCCGCGGCTGCGGATAGCGCTGGCCGCGCCCACCGGTAAGGCCTCGGCGCGGTTGCAGGAGGCCGTGCTGCTCGAGATCGGCAACCTCGGCGACGTCGACCGGGCCCGGCTGACCGGATTGCAGGCGGTCACGCTGCACCGGCTGCTTGGGCCCCGCCCGGACACCTCGGCGCGGTTCCGGCACCACCGCGGTAATCGGTTGCCGCACGACGTGATCGTGGTCGACGAAACCTCGATGGTGTCGCTGACGCTGATGGCCCGGTTGCTCGAAGCGGTGCGCCCGGAAACCCGGCTGATCCTGGTGGGTGATCCCGATCAGCTCAGCTCGGTGGAAGCCGGTGCGGTGCTGGCGGATCTGGTCGAAGGGCTGGCCGGGCGCGGCTCGATCGCGCAGCTACAGACCTCGCATCGGTTCGGCAAGACGATCGGGGCGCTCGCCGAGGCGATCCGCCGCGGTGATGCCGACACCGCACTCGAGGTACTGGCGCGCGGTGGCGACGAAGTCGAGTTCATCGACACCGCCGATCCCGCCGCAGCGCTGCGCGAGGTGCTGGTACCGCACGCGCTGCGGGTGCGGGAAGCCGCCGCCGGGGTGACGCCGGAGTCCGCGGTGGAGGTGCTCGCCGAGCATCGGCTGCTGTGCGCGCATCGGGACGGACCCTACGGGGTGCGGCACTGGAACCGCCGGGTCGAGCACTGGCTGACCGAGGAGACCGGAGATTCGCACTGGTCGGATTGGTACCTGGGCCGCCCAATCCTGTTGACCGCCAACGACTACGGACTGGGCCTGTACAACGGTGACACCGGTGTCACCGTGCTGGTCGACGGCGAGTTGCGCGCCATGATCGACGGATCGACCGAGGTGCGCAGCTTCGCGACCAGCCGACTCGCCGACGTCGACACCATGCACGCCATGACCATCCACAAGAGCCAGGGCAGCCAGGCCGAAGAGATCACGGTGCTGCTGCCGGACGCCGATTCGCGCCTGCTGTCGCGGGAATTGCTCTACACCGCGGTGACCCGAGCCAAGTCCAAGGTGCGGCTGGTCGGCACCGAGGCGCGGGTGCGCGCCGCGCTGGAGCGTCGGGTGGTGCGGGCCACCGGGTTGCGCGCACGGCTGCAATAACCGGCCGACAAGCCATCTATCGACGCAGCGTTTCAGCAAGGGAGAACTGGCTTTTCGGCGGCACCAACGACCGTGGCCCCCGCCGAAGCGGGGGCACGAGTCGGGGGAGTGCTCAGACCGCGGGTGCGGCGCCGTTGAGCGTGCGCTGCAGATCGGGGACCATCTGCTGCAACTGCTGGCCCCAGTAGCTCCAGGTGTGCGTCCCGTTGGCGGGGAAGTTGAACACACCGTTGGTGCCGCCGTTGGCAATGTAGTTGTCCCGGAAGGTGATGTTGGTGCGCAGGGTCAGGCCCTCCAGGAACTGTGCGGCGAGCAGGTTGCCGCCATTGGCGCCGGCATCCAGCTCCGACGGGGTGCCGGTGCCGCAGTAGATCCAGATCCGGGTGTTGTTGGCCACCAGACGGTTGATGTTGACCATCGGGTCGTTGCGCTTCCAGGCCGGGTCACTCGACGGGCCCCACATGCTGGTGGCGTTGAAACCGCCCGCGTCCTGCATCGCCAGCCCGATCAGCGTCGGCCACCAGCCCTCGGACGGGTTCAGGAAGCCGGACAGCGAAGCGGCGTAAGTGAATTGCTGCGGATGCCAGATCGCATAGGTCAGCGAGGCGCTACCGGCCATCGACAGACCGACCGCGGCGTTGCCGACCGTCGAGACGCCCCGGTTGGCGGCCAGCCAGGTCGGCAGCTCGTTGGTCATGAACGTTTCCCACTTGTAGGTGTAGTCCTGACCGTTGCCCTGCGAGGGCTGGTACCAGTCGGTGTAGAAGCTGGACTGACCGCCCACCGGCATGACCACCGACAGACCCGAGCCGTGGAACCACTCGAAGGCCGGCGTGTTGATGTCCCACCCATTGAAGTCGTCCTGGGCGCGCAACCCGTCGAGCAGGTAGACCGCGTGCGGTCCGCCGCCCTGGAACTGGATGCGGATGTCACGTCCCATCGAGGCGGAGGGAACGTCGAGGTACTCGACGGGCAGCCCCGGACGTGAGAACGCCTCGGCGGGTGCCGTCTCACCGACGGTGCCGGCCAGGCCGGGTAGCACGGCGGCCGCCGCGGCGACGACCGTCAGCCGGCGCAGGGTCACCTTCGCCGAACCGCGCAACTTCTCTACGAACTTCACGACTGCACTCCTCCATCGTCGTAATTACAACCGTGTGTTACTCAAGTGACGTAAGTGAATCATGTGATTCCCCGGTCTCAGGCGTCGAAACCGCAGGTGGGAATCGCGGTTGGCTAACGATTGGGTGACGCGACAGCACCCGATTCGTCACCGCGTCGTGACCGACGGCGGGCGTGTCACGAACGCCCGGGCTGGGTTCGCGGGGCCGTGGACGCAGGTCAGATCGGTCCTAGCAGGATCGCGCGGGGCAAGCGTCACGATTGCACGCAGCGCCGGGTCAGGCCGGGGCCGCCGTGGGCCGCCAGTTGCGGCCGAACCACGGTGGGAAGTGCCAGACCTCGGCGAACGCGTCCATCAGATCAAGCGATCTGGTGGTGCGGGCTCCGGCCACCGTGCGGACCTCGACACCGGTAGGCGAGGGGAGGTGGTGCTCCTGCGTCACGATCCCGACGCACGGGCCGCCCGCGAGCGCCGCCGAGAGGAACTCTTCCACTGGATCTGCCACCGTCGCTTCACCTGATTCGTTCGAAGGTGTTGTAGGACCGGCGCGGCGCACCGATCATGCTTCGTCGGACAGTACGGCGTCGATGACCTCGGTGGCGCGACGATGGCCCACCAGTTCGTAACCGACCACCACGACGGCCGGCGCAGCGGTCAGCACCAACAGGCAGACCGGCATCGAGACCCCGGCGTGCGCCAATGCGATCGCGGCCGCGATCACCGCGGCGCTGCCGGTGAGCAGCAGCGCGTGGAAGACGTCGAACCCGCCCACCAGGTAGGCGTACATCGCAAAGACGGTCAGCAGGTAGATGCCGACCGGCACCGCGACGGTCATCAATGTGTCCGCGGCATTCAACTGCGAGTGATGTTCGAGGTGGTAGGCCGCGACGTGGAGCCCCGCGCCGGTGGCCACGATGGAGCCGAAGATCACGATGCTGCCGTAGCCGAACCCGAACGCGCGGTTGCGTTTCGCGTGCAACATCGGCGCGGCCGGAACCATGAAGTACACCCACCACAGGCCGAACGTCAGCGCGATGCCGGCGAGGGCAACCAACCCGGCGTCCAAGCTCCAGCCCTGTTCCTCCAGCACCGCCGATAACGAGGCCACCGTACCCACCACGCCTTCGCCCAGCGCGATGATCACCAGCAGGCTGTAGCGTTCGGCGAGGTGGTGGGCATGCCAGGGCGTGCGCCCGATCCGGGTCTCGGCGATCCACGGCCCCAGGAACTCGACTCCGACCAGGACCGCATAGATGGCCATCGTGGTGGGCACCGAGGTCGGCAGGAAGATCGACGCGATCCAGCCGATCTGGGCGACCGTGGTGGCGGCCGCGTAGGTCAGGCAGGTGGCGCGTCGTCGCGGATCCTGGTGCGCGGCGCGTAACCACTGCAGCACCATGGCGATTCGCATCAGCACGTAGCCGCCGACGGTCACCCGATTGTCGACGTGCTCGCCGGCCGCGATCGAGTCGTAGAGCGGTGCGATACCCAGCGCCAGCACGACGACGCCGCCCATCTGCAGCATCGTGGTCAGCCGGTAGCCCCAGTCGTCGGTGTCGTAGGCCGAGGCGAACCAGGTGAAGTTGATCCAGGCCCAGCACACTCCGAACGTCGAGAAGATGAATCCGGCGACCCCGGCGCCGACGTGGTTGTCGGCAAGCAGGTGCGCCAGCTGCGCCGCCGAGACGCCGAACGCCACCACGAAGGTCAGGTCGAACAGCAACTCCAGCGGCGTTGCCACCCGGTGTTCCTCATGTGGATCCCGGCCGGACATCCGCCGGGTCCGGTGCGTCGCGTCGGCGCGGTGTCGGGCGTCGGACGAAGGATCGGTCACTGCGACATCATCGCACCTGGGCGCGGTCTGTCAGGTCGAACAGATCGAGGGCGGAGTTTCACCGCACCAGTCGTTTGAGCAGCGCGGAGGCCGCGAAGACCCCGATGACCGCCGCCAGCACCAAGACACCGACGTCGACGAGGTAGTTCGCCGGGGTGCCCAAGAGCAGTCCGCGCAGCGCATTGACTTCATAGCTGAGCGGATTGACCGCGGACAGCCAGCGCACCCAGGTCGGCATGATGTCCACCGGGTAGAGCGCATTGGAGGCAAAGAACAGCGGCATGGTGATCGCCTGCCCGATGCCCATCAGCCGGTCCCGGTTGCGCACCAGCCCGGCCAGTGTCATCGACAGGCACGCGAAGAACGCCGCACCGAGCAGCACCACGATCAACGCGGCCAGGATCCGCAGCGGGTTCATGTTCAGCTGCACCCCGAGCAGCAGGGCGATCACCAGCACACCGATCACCTGCGCCATCGAGCGGATGCCGGCGGCAAATGCCTTGCCCGCCACCAGTGCCGACGCCGGGCTCGGTGTCACCATGAGTTTGGCCAGGATGCCCGCGTCGCGGTCCCAGACGATCTGGATGCCGTAGAAGATCGAGATGAACAGCGCGGACTGCGCGATGATGCCCGGGGCCAGGAAGGCCAGATACGACACCTCGCCGGTGTCGATGATGCGCAGATGCGCGAAGGTCTGCCCGAAGATCAGCAGCCACAACGCCGGCTGCACCATCCGGGTGAGCAGTTCGGTGCGGTCGTGCCGCAGCTTCTGAATCTCGACCAGCGCGAAAGTGCCGGTGCGACTGAGCAGTCCGGTTATCCGGCGCCAGCCGCGCGGGGCACGGGCCAACTTCGGTGTGCTGGTCTCAACTGACACGGCGAGCAACCCTTCGGGTGGAACGGATCTCCTGCAAGCGGCGTACCGAGGTGTCCTCGGTCAGATCCGAGCCTGCGTAGTGCCGGAACACGTCTTCCAAGCTGGCACCTTGACCCACCGCGGATTTGAGTTCATCGGGAGGACCGACGGTCTGCAGTCGGCCGCGGTGCAGCAGCGCCACCCGGTCGCACAGCGCGTCTGCTTCCTCCATGTAGTGCGTGGTCAGCAGCACCGACATGCCGAAGTCGTCCTGCATCTGCTGCACCTGCGACCAGACGCTGTCGCGGGCGATCGGATCCAGGCCCACGGTGGGTTCGTCCAGGATGAGCAGTGCGGGCTGGTTGACCAGTGCTTGCGCCAACTCCAGGCGGCGGACCATGCCGCCGGAGTAGGTGCGGGCCAATTCATCGGCGACGTCGAGCAGGTTCATCGCGGCCAGCGCATCGTCGACGCGGGACCGCCGTTCCCGGCGCGGGACGTCGTAGAGTCGAGCGAACCATTCCACGTTCTGCCGGCCGGTCAGTGCCGGTTCGATCGAAAGCTGTTGTGGGACATACCCGATGTTGTAGCGGACGTCCATGGTCTGGCCAGAGGCGTCCAGGCCGAAGATGAAGACCTGACCGTGCTGCACCGGCGTCAGCGTGGTCAGCACCCGCACCGCGGTGGTCTTGCCGGCGCCGTTGGGGCCCAGCAGGCCCAGGGTTTCGCCGCGGTGCACGGTCAGGCTCAGGTCGTCGACGGCGACGAAGTCGCCGTAGCGGTGGGTCAGGTTCCGGCAGTCGATCGCCAGATCCTGGCTCGTGTCGGGGGTAGTCATGTTGGCCTTTCGGAAAGGATCCGGGTCAGCTTTCGCAGCACGTGTAACCCGGCGGTGAGATCGGCAATCTCGTCGGGTTCGAGCTCACCGAGCACCTCGGCGAGTGCGGTGCGCCGGGCCGCGCGGGATGCGTCGGCGATCTGCTGAGCCGGCTCGGACAATCGCAACCGGCCCACCCGGCGGTCGGCCGGATCGGCCTCGCGCAGGATCAGGCCCTCGCCGCCGAGTTTGGTCACCAGGGTGGATGCGGTGTTGGCGGCCAACCCCAGTTCGGTGGCGGCCGCGCTGACCGAGATGCCGGGGTTGCGCCCGATCAGCCGGACCAACTCGACCTGCGACTCCGACAGCCCGGTGCCGTCGAAACTGCGTCCGGCGGTGCGGCGCAATTGCCGCCGGAACCGCCGAACCGAGTCGAAGACTTCGCCGCTCAGGTCGATGAGGGTGCCCACCGGCCAGATATTACCTCTGTTGCAGAGGTATCGCGTCGGGACTACTGTCGCTGTCGCTGTCGCTGCCGGTCTCGGGGCGACTGCCGCTGCCGCTGCCGCTGCCGGTCTCGGGACGACTGCCGCTGCCGCTGCCGCCGCTGGTCTCGGGACGACTGCGGTTTCATCCGCGACACGCCGTGGCAACCGTATGAAAACGCAGGCGCGACAGCCTGGGGCGGCGGGGGAGCGGCGCGACAGCCTGGGGCGGCGGGGGAGCGGCCCAACAGCCCGGGCCGCGGCGCGGAGTCGTCAGAGTCGGTGCAACACCACGTCCGACAACACCCCGTCGGCCAGCTGCGAGGTCATGTAGGTGCAGTGCGGTTGCCGCCGCCGGTCGGTCGGCGAACCGGGGTTCAGCAGCCGTAGCCCACTCGCAGTCGTGGTGTCCCACGGGATGTGGCTGTGGCCGAAGACCAGCACGTCGGTGTCCGGGTAGCGCCGCGACATCCGGAGGTCGCGCCCAGAGCTGGCCCCAGTCTCGTGCGTCACGGTGAACCGCACCCCGGCCAAGGTGGCGTCGGCACGCTCGGGCAGTCGCGCCCGCAGGTCGGGACCGTCGTTGTTGCCCCAGCAGGCCAGCAGTCGCGCCGAGCGGGCCGCCAGTGCATCCAGCAGCGCCACGTCCACCCAGTCGCCGGCGTGGATCACCACGTCGGCGCGCTCCACCTCGTCCCACAGCACCGCCGGCAGATCCCGCGCCCGCTTGGGCACGTGGGTGTCCGACATCAACAGCAGACGCACCGGCTCACCTCGGTGGCCCGAGCACGTAGTCGCCGGAATCCGGATGGTGATACCAACCGGCGGCGGCTTCGGTGCCGCCGTCGACGTGCAGGGTTTGTCCGGTGATGTAGGCCGACAGGTCCGAAGCCAAGAAGACCGCCGCGCCGGCCAGGTCATCGACGTGACCGGGCCGACCCAGGGGTACCACCTGCGCCAGGCGCGGATTGTCCTCGGTCATGCCCAGTGCCATCAGTCCCTCGGTCAACGTGATGTCAGGTGCCAGCGCGTTGACCCGGATCCGGTGCGGAGCCAATTCCAGTGCGGCCGTTTGGGTGTAGTTGATCACCCCGGCCTTGGCCGCGGCGTAGGCGGCATACCCGGGGGCGGCGCGCCGGCCCTCGATCGAGGTCACGTTGATGATGCTGCCCGACAGTTCGGCCGCCACCAGCGCCCGTGCCACCCGCTGGGTGCACAACAGCACATGGCGAAGGTTGCTGCGGTACAAAGCATCCCAGCCGTTCTCGGTGGTCTCCAGCAGTGGTGAGGAGAAGACGCCGCCGGCATTGTTCACCAGGATCGACGGGGTGCCGAGCTCGGCGACGGTCTGGGTCAGCGCGGCGTCCACCGCATCGGCGTCGCGCACATCGGTGACGATGCCCAGCGCGTCCATCGAATCGGCAGCTGTCGCGCAGGTTTCGGCGTCGCGTTCCCAGATCGCCACCCTCGCACCGAAGGACCGCAACCCGGCGGCGATACCGCGGCCGATACCGGCACCGGCCCCGGTGACCACGGCCACCCGGTCTGACAGCGAGATCTGCTCCGGCGCGATCGCCATCAGGTCGCCTCTGCACCGATCGCGGTCAGACAGAACGCCACCAGATGTTCGACGGTCTGCGGGTCGGGTTGGGATGCCGCGGTGGTGCTGCGCCGCAGCAACCCGGCCACGGTGGTGAACAACGCGTCGGCGTCGCGCTCGGGATCGGCCGAACCCAGCTTGGTGATCGGCTCGATCAACAGATCCCGCATCGGAGCGGTCAACTGGCCACCGGTCGAGGAGACGTACTGGTTCAACACCGCGCGACTGCGGGCCGCGCGCCGGGGTTCACCGACTTGGGCCAGCGCACCGATGATCCAGGCGCGCAGCTGCTCGGACGGTTGGTCGTGCTGGCTCATCTGCCGGGCGAGGTACGCCGTGGTGATTGCCACTCCGCGTTCCATCACCGCCAACAACAGCTCGTCCTTACCGGCGAAATAGCGGTAGAACGCGGCGTTGGAGGTGCCGGCCGCGGCGACGATGTCGCTGACCTTCGGGGCGGCCGGCGCGGACTGCTCGATCACGGTCAGCGCCGCGGCGAGGATCTTCTCCACCTCGACGACGGCCTCACGCTGCCGCGCATCCAGCGCGCGTCCGACGGCCGCATCCACCCGAGATCCCACCAGGGCAGGATAGGCGGGATGGTGGCCGCTGCGTCACCTGTCCGGGTCCGGCTGGTTGACTTAGGGCCGACCACCACGCTGATTCGATCACCTGGGAGCAGTCGATGAGCGAAGCGCCGAACCCGTCCCGACCGCTGGCCGGGGTGCGGATCGTCGAGATCTCCAGCTTCGTCGCGGTGCCGTTGGCGGGCATGACGCTGGCCCAGTTGGGCGCCGACGTGATCCGGGTCGACCCGGTCGGCGGGGCCGCCGATTACCGGCGCTGGCCGCTGACCGACGACGGTGCCAGCATCTACTGGGCCGGTTTGAACAAGGGCAAGCGCTCGGTGGCCGCCGACCCGCGCTCACCGGAAGGTCAGCAGCTGGTGCAGCGCCTGATCACCGAAAGCGGTCCGAACGGCGGCGTGCTGATCACCAATATCGCTGGGCGGGACTGGCATTCGTTCGACACCCTGGTCGGCGCACGACCGGACCTGATCCACCTCGAGGTCTCCGGCCGCTCTGATGGTGGCACCGGGGTGGACTACACCGTCAACGCCGGCGTGGGTTTCCCGCTGGTGACCGGCCCGGCGACGACGGCCGGCCCGGTCAACCACGTGTTGCCGGCCTGGGATGTGGCCTGCGGTTTGTACGCCGCGCTCGGAATCACCGCGGCGCTCCGGCACCGCGACGCCACCGGCGCCGGCGCGCGGATCCGACTGCCGCTCGAAGACGTCGCGCTGGCCACCGCCGGCAACCTCGGATTCCTGTCCGAGCCGATGCTCACCGGCGGGCAGCGGGAACGGCTGGGCAACTCGCTGTACGGCCAGTACGGCCAGGACTTCGTCAGCGCCGACGGCGTCGCGTTCATGATCGTCGCGTTGACCGGTCGGCACTTCCGCGACCTGACCGAACTGACCGGCACCGCCAAGGCAGTGAGTGCATTGGCCGAAGCACTGGACGCCGACTTCACCGACGAGGGTCAGCGGTACCGGCACCGACAGGCGCTGAGCGGCCTGTTCAGCGTGTGGTTCGCCGAGCACACCGGCACCGAGATCGCCGCCGGGTTGGCCACCACGTCGATCCTGTGGGAGCGCTACCGCACCTTCACCGAGGTGGCCGGCGACCCGAAAGTCACCGACAATCCGCTGTTCTCGGCATTGCACCAACCCGGCATCGGTGACTATCTGGCGCCGGGCCTGCCGCTGTCGGTCGACGGCGCCCACACCGCGCCGGTCCCGGCGCCCACGCTGGGCGATCACACCGCCGAGGTACTGGCCGAGCGACTCGGACTCGACGCCGACGAGATCGACAAGCTGACCGAGGCCGGGGTGGTGGCCGGACCGGCGGAGCCGTCGTCGTCGTGAGCGCACTGGGCGACCTGCTGGACTTGCAGGCCGGCGGCGACGACGTCTGGACCGCAACCGGACACGGCCCCAGCGGCAAGCGTGCGTACGGCGGCCAGTTCCTGGCGCAGACGATGGCCGCGGCGGCGCGCACCGTGCCCGAGGCGGCGCTGCCGACCAGCCTGCACGTGCAGTTCCTGCGCGGCGGGGACCCGCAGCTGCCCACCGCCTACGCCGTGGAACGCAGCTACGACGGCCGCACCGCAATGACCCGACGGGTACTGGCCCACCAAGATGCGCGGCTGCTCAGCACGGCCACTGCGTCGTTCGCCGTGCCGCTGCCCGGTCCGGCGCACGGCCGTCGGGAACTGCCTTGTGACCCAGAACGATTGGCCCGCACCGGTCCGTCCGGCCCGGCGCCCGGCCTGCCGCTGGACGAACTCGACATCCGGATCGCCGACGACGGCGAAGGCACCGGTTTTGTGCGCCGGTTGTGGTGGCGGGCCACCGTGCAGCTGCCGGCACATCCGCTGGCGCATCTGTGCGTGGCGCTGTTCGTCAGTGACATCTATCTGCTCGATCCGGCGCTGCGGGTGCACGGGCACGCCATGGTCGATCGCACCCACCGCAGCGGCACCACCGACGCCGCGGCCTGGTTTCACCGCGACATCCGCGCCGACCGCTGGAACCTGCTGGAGTCCCGCTCACCGGCGGCCGCGCGGGGCCGGGGACTGGTCACCGCCACCCTGGTGGACGACGGCGGCGAGGTTTGCGCGACCATCGTGCAGGAGGGTCTGATCGCCAACCGGGACAGTTGAGCACGGCTGGCCAGCAGCACAACGAGTTCGAAACCGATCCAAGGAGGAGATGACATGCGCAAGTTCACGTCGGCCGCGGAACTGGTGGCAGCCAAGGGCGAGCAACTCGGCACCAGCGAGTGGCTCACCGTCACCCAGGAGGCGGTCAACCAGTTCGCCGACGCCACCGGTGACCACCAGTGGATCCATGTCGACCCGGAGCGCGCAGCCCAGGGCCCGTTCGGTGCCACCATCGCGCACGGCTTCCTGACGCTGTCGCTGCTGCCGGTGTTGATGCACCAGATGTACACCGTCGAGGGCATCAAGCTGGCGATCAACTACGGCCTGAACAAGGTGCGGTTCCCGGCGCCGGTGCCGGTGGGTTCCAAGGTGCGGGCCACCAGCACCCTGACCGATGTCGAGGACCTGGGCAACGGTGCGCTGCAGCTGACCGTGTCGACCACCATCGAGGTCGAAGGTGGCGGCAAGCCGGCCTGCGTGGCCGACAGCATCCTGCGCTACATGTTCTAGCCCGATTCGTGCGCGCGGCGGTCAGTGCCGGCACCTAAGCTCAATACCCATGGGAGTCATGCTGACCGCCGCCGACGTGCAGGCCGCGCGGTTCTCCAGACCGCCGATCGGCAAGCGCGGTTACCGGGAAGAGGACGTCGACGAGTTCCTCGAGTCGGTGGCCGACGCCCTGGAAGGGCGGGCGCAGATGACCGCCGAGGACGTCGACCAGGTGGCCTTCCGCAAGCCGAAGGCATTTCACCGCGGCTACGACGAGGACCAGGTGGACGGGCTGCTCGACGACATCGCCACGACCTTGCGGGCCCGGCGCCGCTGACCGTTCGCCGGACCCCTCGCCCGAGGGGCATGAGCAGACGGGGCGGCGCCCCCTCTACCGTCGGCGCGCGCGGTCGGGTAGACACATATCCATGAAGACGCATCTGAACTGTCCGTGTGGCGAGTCGATCGTCGGGACCGACGAGGACGACTTGGTGGAGAAGACGCAAAAGCACCTCGCCGAGAACCATCCCGGCCACGAGTACAGCCGCGACGAAATCCTGTTCATCGCCTTCTGAGCCGGCCAGGCGCCTGTTGAGGCGAGGCGGCCAAAGTTTTCGTCGGACACCGCCGACGGCTCCTACACTCGACGGCGTGAGTGATTACGACGATCCCGGGCCGGACCAGACGTTGAGTCCTAGTGAGTCCTTGGATTCCGATCAGGTCCGCAACGACGACGGCGACATCGTCGTCGATCCACCCGAGCGCTGGATCGACCCCAAAGAAGACGAGTCGCTGGACCAACGGCTGGCTGCCGAGGAACCCGACGTACCGCCACGCGGTGCGGCCGGTGACCGTCCGGCGCGCCGGACCCGCGGCCAGATCGACGGCACCCCGGAGGACGGCGAATCGTTCTTTCAGGTGGTCGACGACGACGAGCCGCGCTGACCGCTGCTACAGCTCGATCGGGCTCGCCGGGTCAGCGCCGCGGCGACCCGTGGTGTCGGCCAGCGTGCTACGGAACTGCATGACCTGATACGGCCAGCCGCGGTCGGTGTTCCACTGCGACACCAGCAGCCCGACGCCGCCCGCGGTGTCCAGCCGCGCGCCGGGCAACAGGTACCCGCCGTAGAGCTGGGCCACCCGGTTGTCGACATGACTTTCTTCGCCCCACCGGCATCCGGTCACCGGCAGCTGTAGCGGCGCATCCGCCAGCGGGCTGGTGGGACTGATCAACGCGCGGTAGCCCAGCGCGTACCGCGAGGCCAGGAAACCGCCGAGCACCCAGCTGCCGCGGCCCAACCGCCGAAACGACAGCTCGCCCCAGCGTTCCTCGGGCGGGCTGATCGGGCTGGGCTCGACACCCCAGCGGTACCCGCCGCGGCCCCGGCCCCAGCCCTGGTACCGCTGCGCGTCACCGATGTGTTCGGGACGCACCCGCCGCAAGATGATGCCCTTGTCGCGCTGGAAGCCGGTGGACACCACGTACACCCAGCCGTCGTCGGGCTCGTAGTCCCAGGACCACAGCTGCGCGTGCCCGCCGTGCAGATCCGCGGCGAACTTCGCGGTCTCGCCCATGTGCTGCCAGCTGATGCCGTTGTCGGCCGACGACCAGATCTCGGTCCAAATCACGTGCGGGAAACCACGATTGACGATTACGTGCAGGTACAGCATGTCTTCGACACGCAGCAGATCGGACGGCAACACGGTGCTGAACCCGCCATTGGCCCAGTGTGGCCCGTGATCGTGCAGGTAAAACCACAGTTGCTGCGCGTAATCCGGATCCGGGCCACCCGGACGTTCCCATCGGATCGGGGTGCGCGCATCACCGTGGCCGATCAGCACCACGGGGGACCGCCAATCCCCGCTGCCCACCCGGCGCCCGGCGAAGGTGTCTCCGAACACCGCGACCAGGGTGCCGTTCGGTGCCCGCACGCACGCACCGAGGTCGGTTGCGGTGACACCCCAGTGGTCGGTGATGCCGGGACCGGTCAGATCCGCGATCTTGCCGTCGCCGGTGGCACCCGGCGGCAGCGACTGTTGCAGATAGCGGCGGCCGGTCAGCCGCTGTAGTCCGGCACTGAGCCAGTT
Source organism: Mycobacterium sp. NGS45 (assembly GCF_059812645.1). Taxonomy (NCBI): domain Bacteria; kingdom Bacillati; phylum Actinomycetota; class Actinomycetes; order Mycobacteriales; family Mycobacteriaceae; genus Mycobacterium; species Mycobacterium sp. NGS45. The sequence goes on from NZ_JCALDB010000014.1 coordinate 55,517, forward strand.
CACCGGATCAGCCCAGGTCGATCCAGATCACCGCGACCGCCACCGCCACGGTGGCCAACGCCAGCCCGACCCGGTCGAGGATCGGCAACGGCGGCAGCCCGGATGCTGGTTCGGTTTGGGCCAGCCGCAGTTCGCGGGCGATCAGGAACAGCGGGAAGGTGACGCTGATCGCGGTCAGCATGCTGCCCAGGATATAGACCCAGACGAACCGGATCCGATGCTTGCGGGCCTCGATAACCATGAAGACGAACAGCGCCAGACCCAGCACCAGGATGTCGGCGGTGATCGAGCGGGCCGCCGGGTTGACCCGCAGATCGGTGATGAAGCTGACCACGAAATCCGATTGGTACTGCAGATTTTGGCTCCAGGTCGCGACCAGGGCCGCGGCCGCGATCACCGCGTAGACGGTGCACAACAACTTGCGTGAGGTGGACATTAGTTCTCCCGCTTTTCCGGCGCCGGCTCGTCGATGACCTGTTGCAGCACCAGCAGCGCGCGGGCCGCCACCTGCCCGCTGCTGCCGGCCGCCAGCACGCTGTCATCCACCCCGTTGTCGGGGTGCGCGGTGTCGATCACCACCCGCCAGGATTCGCCGAAATCAGCGCTCGGCAACGTGAATTCGATCGGTTCGTAGAAGGCGTTGAAGCACACCAGGAAGGAGTCGTCGATGACACGTTGTCCGCGCGGGTCCAGGCCCGGGATACCGCGGCCGTTCAGGTACACCGCTATCGACTTGCCGAAACCGGAGTCCCAGTCGGCTTCGCTCATCTCGGTGCCGTCGGGCCGGAACCAGGAGATGTCCGGTAGGCCGGTGGTGTCGGGTTGCCGGATCGGGTGACCGGTGAAGAACCGCCGTCGGCGGAACACCGGGTGCTCGGCCCGCAATGCGGACACCTTGCGGGTGAAGTCCAACAGCGCGGTGTCAGCGGATTCCCAGTTCACCCAGGTGATCTCGTTGTCCTGGCAGTAGCCGTTGTTGTTGCCGCCCTGGGTGCGGCCCAACTCGTCGCCGTGGCTGATCATCGGGACACCCTGGGACAGCAGCAAGGTGGTCAGGAAGTTGCGCTGTTGACGCTGCCGCAGTCCGGTGATCGCCGGGTCGTCGGTAGGTCCTTCGACGCCGCAGTTCCAGGACCGGTTGTGGCTTTCGCCGTCGTTGTTGTCCTCACCGTTGTCCTCGTTGTGCTTCTCGTTGTAGGACACCAGATCGGCCAACGTGAAACCGTCATGGGCGGTGACGAAGTTGATCGAGGCCACTGGCCGCCGCGCGGTGTGCTCGTACAGATCGGCCGAACCGGTTATCCGGGACGCGAATTCGCCGAGACTGGCATCCTCGCCGCGCCAGAAGTCGCGCACCGTGTCGCGGTACTTGCCGTTCCACTCGGTCCACTGCGGCGGGAAGTTGCCGACCTGGTAGCCGCCGGGGCCGATGTCCCACGGTTCGGCGATCAGCTTGACCTGGCTGACCGTCGGATCCTGTTGCACCAGTTCGAAGAACGTGCTCAGTCGGTCCACATCGTAGAACTCGCGCGCCAGCGTGGCCGCCAGGTCGAAGCGGAAGCCGTCGACGTGCATCTCGGTGACCCAGTAGCGCAGTGAGTCCATGATCAGCTGCAGCGAATGCGGGTGCCGTACGTTGAAGCTGTTGCCGGTGCCGGTGTAGTCCATGTAGTACCGCTTGTCGTCGTCGACCAGGCGGTAGTAGGCCGGGTTGTCGATGCCGCGCATCGACACCGTCGGGCCCAGGTGGTTGCCCTCGGCGGTGTGGTTGTAGACCACGTCGAGGATCACCTCGATGCTGGCTTCGTGCAGTGCGCGCACCATGGTCTTGAATTCCTGCACCTGCGCACCCGGGGTGCTGTTGGAGGCGTACTTCGAGTCGGGCGCGAAGAAGCCGATCGTGTTGTAGCCCCAGTAGTTGGACAGGCCCTTGTCGATCAGGGTGGAGTCGTTGGCGAAGTGGTGCACCGGCATCAGTTCGATGGCGGTAACCCCCAGTGAGGTCAGGTGATCGATGATCGCCGGATGCGCGATCGCGGCGTAGGTGCCGCGGATCGACTCCGGGATGTCCGGGTGGGTTTGGGTCAGGCCCTTGACGTGCGCCTCGTAGATGACCGAGTCGGCGTACTCGTGCCGCGGTGGCCGATCCACACCCCAGTCGAAGTACGGGTTGATCACCACCGACTTCGGCATGCTTTCAGCGGAGTCGTCGTCGTTGCGGCCGTCGGGGTCGCCGAACGGGTAACCGAACAGTGACTGGTCCCAACCGAAGATGCCGTCGATGGCCTTCGAATACGGGTCGAGCAACAGTTTGTTCGGGTTGCAGCGCAAGCCGTTGGCCGGGTCGTGCGGGCCGTAGACGCGGTAACCGTAACGCTGGCCCGAAGCCACTCCGGGCAAGAAACCGTGCCAGACGAAACCATCGACTTCGGGTAGTTGGTAGCGGGTTTCGACTCCGTCGGCGTCGAACAGGCACAACTCCACCCGGTCGGCTACTTCGCTGAACACCGCGAAGTTGGTGCCCGACCCGTCGTAACTGGCACCCAGCGGATAGGCCTTGCCCGGCCAGACCTCGGTGGTCACCTCTGCTGAGCTGGTCACTGGCGGTCTTGGTTCCTTTCGTCGGGCCGCGTCCCGGGGGAACCGGCGTTGACTCACGGTAGCGACTTCCCGGCGGGGCCGCCCGCCACCGGCTGAATCCGCGCCAGTGAGTCACTCGGCTGTCCGCTGCGGCGGGGCGGCCACGCAGGGTCGGCCGTCCGACGTGTTTGACAACGGCGTCAAATGTGCATGCATGGCAACAGCAATGGGCGCACGATCGAGGGATCGTCGAGCACGAAGGTGGAGCAGGTGAGCGATCCGGAGATTTCGAAGTGGGATCCGGACTTCATCAAGAGGGTGATCTCCGGGCTCGATCCGGTGGTGCGCAGGTGGCACCGGCCCGAGGTCCGCGGCATCGAAAACATCCCGGCCGACGGTCCCGCACTGATGGTGGCGAACCACTCCGGTGGGATGTGGACCCCGGACGTCTTGGTGCTGGCGCCGGCGTACTACCGGCGGTTCGGTTACCGGCGGCCGCTGCTGACCCTCGCGCATTACGGCGTGTTGATGGGTCCGATGTCATCGATCATGAACCGGCTGGGTGTCATCGAAGCCCATCCGGACAGCGCGGCCGAGGCGCTGGCCGACGGGGCCGTGGTGTTGGTGTTCCCGGGCGGGGACTACGACGCCTACCGGCCCACGGCCGAGGCCAACACCATCGACTTCAACGGCCGCACCGGCTATGTCCGAACGGCGCTGCGTGCCGGTGTGCCGATCGTGCCGAGCGTGTCGATCGGCGGCCAGGAGACCCAACTGTTCTTGAGCCGCGGGCATCGGCTGGCCACATCGCTGGGGCTGAAGAAGATTCGGATGGAGATCTTGCCGGTCAGTGTGGGCTGGCCGTTCGGGGTCAGCATGTTGATCCCGCCGAACGTGCCGCTGCCCGCCAAGGTGGTCACCGAGGTGCTCGAGCCGATCTATCCCGAGGCGCAGTTCGGTCCGGATCCCGACGTCGACGAGGTCGACTTCTACGTCCGCTCGGTCATGCAGACCGCGCTGGACCGGTTGGCGCGGCAACGCCGGTTCCCGGTCTTGGGTTGATGACCGAACTACGGCTGCCGACCATCCCGCTGCGGCAGCGCGACGGACGTAGCTGCGGTCCCAGCGTGGCCATCGTCGGCGCCGCGCTGCTGGACCCGGACTACCGCGCGGCTCTGACCGACGCCGACTGGTTCGACGACGAGCAGACCCGGCTGCATCGGCGGCTCAACCGGATCTGGCCGCGTGCCCTGGGCACCACGCCGTGGGGCATGGTGCGGGCCTTGTCGCGGCACAGCGCGGTGGGCTACCGGTGGCGGCGGGCGGCCTGCCGCGGTGACCGATTGCTCGACGTGCGCGAGGCCGTGCTGTTGGGGTATCCGGTGGCAATGTTGGTGGGCCGCGTCATTCCGCGGCACTGGGTGCTGCTGATCGGCGTCCAGAACGCCGAATTCAGCTGCTATGAGCCATCTTCCGGGCAGCGGCGCCGGGTTTCGACGGCCGCGCTGCGCCGGGCCGAGCTGACCGGGGTGGGATTTCCACGCGCGTTCGGGTTCGTGCTGCCCAAGCTGCCCGGACCGCGGCGCTGAGCTGGTCTCGGTCGGACTCAGTCGGGTACCGGGCCGCTGCCGGTGATCAGGCCGATGCAGGCGGCGATCGCGGTATCGGTGATCTCGGCGATCTCTTCGCCGTCCTCCATGGTGTGCGCGGTGAGTTCGCGCAAACCGCCGAGCAGGATCAACGCGGTCGGCCGGGACACCGTGGTCAGGTTGGCGCGGCGGAAACCGGGGCTCGATGTGATGTCGACCAGCAGGTCGGTGAACCGGGCCATGCCGCGGCGCTGCACCGGCCGGGCCGCATAACCGAGCGCCGGAAACTCCCGGATCCAGGTCAAGGTGATGGCCGGCCTCGCGGCGATGGCGGCGACATAGGCCTGTACGGCCCGCTCGATCTGGGTGCGCCAATCGTCGTCGGGGTCGACCGCGGCCCGGATCGCCGAGATCATCCGCTGATTGTCCAGATCCAGCAGTTCCAGCAGGCAGTCGTCCTTGCTGGTGAAATGCGCATAGAAGGTCCGTTTGGAGGTCTTGGCCTGCCGAACGATGTCGGCGACGGTGGTGTCGCGATACCCGCGTTCGCTGATCGCCGCGGCCAGGCCGTCGAGCAACCGGGTCCGGTACGGATCTCGTGGCAGCGCCGGTTGCGCTGCCTCCGCGGTGCGGGCCGGGACCGCCATGGCACCTCCTCATCCACCCTTGCCAGCTGCTGGTACCGAGGAGTACCGTACTCCGCATGCGGTGGTACGTGCTGGTACCACCTTGCCGGAGTGATGGAGGCCTGCCCATGACTGAAACCGACCTCCCTCGGACCGAGCCCGCCGCGGCGCCGTCGGCACCCGCGCTGCGCATCCCGCCGTCGCCGCGGCTGCCCGCCCTGGTGCAGGGCATCGGGTATGCGCTGTGGCGACGGCAGATCGTGGGCCGGATGACCGCGCGCTACGGCGAGACCTTCATCTTGAGGGTTCCGGTGTTCGGTCGGATGGTCGTGGTCACCAGTCCGACCCTGGCCAAGCAGGTGTTCACCGCCAGCACCGACGACCTGGGCAACATCCAGCCCAACCTGAGCCGGATGTTCGGCCCGGGCTCGGTGTTCGCGTTGGAAGGCAACGAGCATCGGCGGCGACGCAAGTTGCTGACGCCGCCGTTCCACGGCAAGGCCATGCAGAAGTACGAGCAGATCGTCGAAGAGGAGGCGCTGCGCGAGATGGCGTCCTGGCCGGAAGGCCGGGAATTCGAAACCCTCGAGCCGATGATGCGGATCACGCTCAACATCATCTTGCGGGCCATCTTCGGCGCCGACGGTGCCGAGTTCGCGACGCTGCGCCGGATCCTGCCGCCCTGGGTGACCCTGGGCTCCCGGCTGGCCGTGTTGCCGTCGGCGCCGCGTCGGTTGGAGAACCGGGGGCCGTGGGGACGGCTGGCGCGCTACCGCAGCGAGTACGACGAAGTGGTCGGCACGCTGATCGACACCGCGCGCGCCGATCCGCATCTCGACCAGCGCACCGACGTGCTGGCGCTGCTGCTGCGCAGCACCTACGAAGACGGAACACCGATGTCGCGCAGCGAGATCGGTGACGAGTTGCTCACTCTGCTCGCGGCCGGACACGAGACCACGGCGTCCACCCTGGCGTGGGCGTTCGAGCGGATCTCGCGCCATCCCGAGGTGTTGGCGCGGTTGGCCGCTGAGGCCGACACCGACGGCAACGAGTACCGCGCCGCGACGATTCTGGAGGTGCAGCGCAACCGCACGGTGATCGACTTCGCCGGCCGACACGTGCTGGCGCCGGTGTTCGAGTTGGGCAAGTGGCAGATCCCGCGTGGCTACTCGCTGACCGTGGCGATCGGCCAGGTGCACCAGAACGCCGAGGAGTTCGTCGACCCGCAGCGGTTCGACCCGCAGCGTTTCATCGGCACCCGGCCCAATGTGTATGGCTGGATCCCGTTCGGCGGCGGCACCCGCCGCTGCGTCGGTGCCGCCTTCGCCAACATGGAGATGGACGTCGTCCTGCGCACCGTGTTGCGGCACTTCACGATCCAGACCACCGACGCACCCGGGGAGAAGTGGCACTCCCGAGGTGTGGCGTTCACGCCCAAGCGCGGCGGCCGGATCACGGTGCGGCGGCGCAAATAGCCCGTGGCAGGATCGACGTCGTGACCGATTCGATCCTGGCCATGATGAACGAGCGCATGGCGACCACCATCCCGACCGCGCACCAGATGGGGGTGCGGATCGTCGAAGCTCGCCCCGGTTTCGCCGCGGCCACCGTGCCCGTGGAAGGCAACGGCAACCACTTCGGCGTGATCTACGCCGGCGTGCAGTTCACCGTCGCCGAGATCCTGGGCGGCATCATCGCGCTGTCATCCTTCGATGCCGGCAAGTACTTCCCGTTGGTCAAGAAACTCGACATCAAGTTCGTCGGGATGGCGACCACCGAGTTGCGCTCGGAAGCCACGCTGGACGACGAGTCGATCGCCCGAGTGGCCGCCGAGGCCGCCGAGCGCGGCAAGGCCGACTACGAACTCGACGCCGTGGTGACCGACGCCAACGGCCAGGTGGTGGCCACCACGCACGGCCTCTATCAGTTGCGCGCCCACCCGAAGTAGACCGGCTGGCGCTCAGCTGGTTTCGGTGAGCAACCGGTCGAGCTTGGCGTAGCCCTGGCACACGCCGTCCTCCATGCCGGAGGCCAGCCAGGCGTCGCGGCCCTCGAAGCTGTCGACCAAGGATTGGGCGTGCAGACGGGTGCGCCCGTCGCCGAGGTCTTCAAACCAGAGAGTCTCCAGCGCTACATCGTCGGGCATGCCCTCGAAGGTGAAGGTCTGCACGATCTTGTCCTCGCCGACGGTGTGGAAGCAGCCGCGGAAGCTGTAGTCCTCGCCGTCGCGGCTGGCCACATACCGCCAGGATCCGCCGTTGCGGACATCCCATTCCAGGATCTTGGTGTCCATGCCGTCGGGTCCGACCCAACGGGCGAACAACTCCGGATCGGTGTGGGCGCGCAGCACTTGTGCTGGCGTGGCTGCGAAGTCGCGGCTGATCCGGATGATCGGCAGTTTCTCGTCGGCGACGATCACGGCTTCGGATGCGGGGGTGGAGGTCATGACGCTTGTTCCCTTCCGGTTGACGTGGTGCGGGTCTCGGTTTCATTCAGTTCAGCCAGAACGGCGTCCAAACGGCGGTAGCGGTCCTCGGCCTGGCGGCGGTAGCGCTCAATCCATTTCGTCATCAGGTCGAAGACCTCGGCCCGTAGGTGCACCGGGCGGGTCTGGGCCTCGCGGCTGCGGGTCACCAGGCCGGCGTCCTCGAGCACCTTGAGGTGCTTGGACACTGCCTGGAGGCTGACGTCATAGGGCTCGGCCAGCTGGCTCACCGTGGCGTCGGCCGCCGTGAGGCGGGCGACGATGTCGCGGCGGATCGGATCGCCGAGGGCGGCGAACACCTTCGACAACTGGTCGTCCATCAGACTCCTCAACCGTTCGGTTGAATACAGCCTGCGCGCCAGCGGACATCGTTGTCAACCCTTTGGTTGAATTCGTGCCAACTGCTGCCGCTCTTCGGCCACTTACCCGCTCTGCGGGCCCGAAGATCGGAAAGGAGACGGCAGAGCGAAGACGGGCGCGGGTGGGAGATGGTAGAGCGGGAACCGTTTCGAGGGGAGGCCGTCGAGCGAAGACGGGCGCGGCCCGGCAGGCTCAGGCGCTGGCGCGCTTGGGCAGCTTCCAGTTCGGCCGCGGGTAGTGGCAGGTGTAGCCGTTGGGGATGCGCTCCAGATAGTCCTGGTGCTCGGGCTCCGCTTCCCAGAAATCGGTGGCCGGGGTGACCTCGGTGACCACCTTGCCCGGCCACAGTCCGGAGGCGTCGACGTCGGCGATGGTGTCCAGTGCGACGCGCTTTTGCTCCTCGTCGAGGTAGAAGATCGCCGAGCGGTACGAACTGCCGATGTCGTTGCCCTGCCGGTCCGTGGTGCTCGGATCGTGGATCTGGAAGAAGAACTCCAGGATGGCCCGGTAGTCGGTTTGACTTGGGTCGTAGTGGATTTCGATGGCCTCGGCGTGACCCGGGTGGTTGCGGTAGGTGGGATGGTCGTTGCTGCCGCCGGTGTAGCCGACGCGGGTCGAGATCACGCCGGGTTGCTTGCGGATCAGGTCCTGCATACCCCAGAAGCAGCCGCCGGCCAGGATCGCGGTGTGGCTCTCGGTCATCTGCACATCCCTTCCGCTGAACTTCTCTTCAGGTGCCGTGTTCCATTGTGCACGCCGGGCGCGGGGCCCCGGGGTCGCACAGACCTGAGACATGCTCGACAACACCTTTAGAACGTGTTCTAGTTTCAGGATGGGTACCGGGCACTTCAGCCGCGATGAATTGGCCGCGGCATTTGAGCAGTTCGAGGCGACCGTCGATCGGGCGGCCCGCGCCAAGGACTGGGACATCTGGGTCGAGCACTACACCGATGACGTGCTCTACATCGAACACGCGGCCGGCACCATGCGTGGCCGCGACGAGGTCCGGCCCTGGATCCAGCGCACCATGTCGACGTTTCCGGGCAGCCACATGACGGCGTTCCCGTCGCTGTGGCATGTGATCGACGAATCCACCGCCCGGGTGATCTGCGAACTGGACAACCCGATGCGCGACCCGGGTGACGGCACCATCATCAGCGCCACCAACATCTCCATCCTCAGCTACGCGGGTGACGGCAAATGGTGTCGGCAGGAAGACGTCTACAACCCGCTGCGGTTCGCCTCGGCCGCGGTCAAGTGGTGCCGCAAGGCCGCCGAGCTCGGCACCCTCGACGACGCCGCCGCGACCTGGCTGTCCAATTACGGAGCCGCCAAATGAGTCCGGTGCTGGTGTTGGGCGGCAACGGTTTCCTGGGTTCACACGTCACCCGGCAGCTGGTGGCGGCCGGCCACGACGTCCGGGTGATGGTGCGTGCCACTGCCGACACCACCAGCATCGACGACCTGGACGTAACCCGGTTCGTCGGCGACATCTTCGACCTGGACACCGTGCGCAAGGCGATGGCCGACTGCGACGTCGTCTACTACTGCGTGGTCGACACCCGGGCCTGGCTGCGCGACCCGGCCCCGCTGTTCCACACCAACGTCGAGGGTTTGCGCGGTGTGCTCGACGTGGCCGTCGAGGCGGCCCAGACGGGCGCGTTGCGCAAGTTCGTGTTCACCAGCAGCTACTCGACCGTCGGGCGCAAACGGGGCCGCGTCGCCACCGAAGACGACGTCGTCGACCCCCGCGGTTTGACCGCCTACGTCCGCTCCCGGGTGCAAGCCGAGGAGCTGGTGCTGCGCTACGCGCGTGAGCGCGGACTGCCCGCGGTCGCGATGTGCATCTCCACCACCTATGGCCGCGGCGACTACGGCATGACGCCGCACGGCGCCCTGATCGCCGGCACGGTGTTCGGCAAGCTGCCGTTCATGCTGGACCGGATCGAGTTGGAAGCCGTCGGGGTCGAGGACGCCGCCCGCGCGATGCTGCTGGCCGCCGAGCACGGCCGGAATGGGGAGCGCTACCTGATCTCGGAGCGAATGATCAGCAACCGCGAGGTGATCCAGATTGCTGCCGACGAGGTCGGTGTGCCGGCGCCGCGGCGCGCCATCCCGGTCCCGGTGCTGTACGCGATGGGCGCGTTCGGCTCGCTGCGGGCCCGGCTGCGCCGCACCGATGAACACCTGACCCTGCCGTCGGTGCGGTTGATGCGCGCCGAGGCGCCGGTCGACTGCAGCAAGGCGCGTCGGGAACTGGGTTGGCAGCCGCGCCCGGTCGAGGAGTCCGTGCGGGAAGCGGCCCAGTTCTGGTCGGCGCGCCGACGGGCGCGCAAACAGAAGTAGGTCAGTGCGCCTCGGCGCGGGCCTTCAGATTGGCCAAGGTGGCGGCCATGTGTTCGGCGTTGGCGGCATCCCGGTCCGGGACTCCGGTCAACAGGTGACCGATCTTGCGTAGCCACCACGGTCGCCGGTCCCACATGCTTTCGGTGACCTGGCAGCCGGTATCGGTCGGCGAGATCTCATAGCGCCAGTGCGCAATTGGGACCACCGTGCTGCTGACGTCCCAGGCGAACACCCGGCCCGGCTGCGCTTCGGTCACGGTGCAGGTCGTGGTCCAGGTCTTGGTGCCGTTGCGGTTGTCGCCCTTGAACACCGCGCCGGGCCGGGCGGTATCGCCCTTGGACCAGCGCATCGCGAAGGTCTCCGCGGCCAACTCGGCCAAGGTGGGCAGGTCGGTGATCAGCCCATAGACGGTGTCCGGGCTGGCAGCGATGTCGACTCCGGCCGACGTGGTCGGCGACGTTTGAGAGGCCATCAGGGCATCGTAGGGAATGCCCGGCTCGGTCCGCTGTTGCACCTCTCATGACCGAGCGTCCAGTACGGGAGCCTTCCGCCGAACATCCGATCACCGTCACGCCCACCGCAGGCCGGGTCGTGGTCACCGTGGCCGGTACCACCGTCGCCGACACCGTCGCTGCCTTGACCCTGCAGGAAGCGAGTTATCCAGCGGTGCAGTACGTTCCGCTCACCGACGTGCGGCGCGAAGTGATCACGCCGTCGTCGACCAGCAGCTACTGCCCGTACAAGGGTGAAGCCGGCTACTACTCGGTGCTGAGCGAATCCGCGACGGTGCCGGACGCCGCCTGGTTCTACGCCCAGCCCTACCCCGCGGTGGCCGCAATCGCCGGCCACCTGGCGTTCTACCCGGACAAAGCGCAGATCGAGGTCATCACGGAGTAGGCCCGAACGCCTCGGCCACCAGTCTGGTGTCGCCGTATTCGCGTAGCGACGTGATCAGCCCATCGCGGGTTTCGAACACGAACGCGATCGGGGTGTCATAGCGCACGCCCTCGGCCGTGACGCCGTCCGGGCGGGCTTCGATGATGACGTTCTCGCCCTCGTTGGTGCAGTGGATCAGGTCGAAGGTCAGGGTGATCCGCTCTTTGAGCCACTCGCTGAGCCGACGCAATTCGGCCTTGTTGCAGGTGCGACGGGACCAGTTGTTCCAGTAGGTGAAGTCGTCGCTGAGCAACTCGAAGCCCTCGTCGAGGTCGCCGTCGACGGTGAGGTTCTGCAGGAACATCCACCCAAGCTCGGACTGGGGATCGTCGAACGGCGTCGTCACGTATCCCATCCTGTCCCGACCGCAGAGCAAACGTCAACGAGGCGCGTCGGTGCCGGCCGCTAGCGTGGCACGGGTAGACACCACCGAACCGCTCACCCGCACCGTCACGTTCAGCGGGCCCGCCAGCCCGGGCGTGACGTTGGCCCCGCTGCGCCGCGGTCCGGGCGATCCCACCTTTCAGATCACCGCGGACCGCGCGATCTGGCGCACCAGTCTGCTCGACTCCGGACCCGTCACCGCTCGCATCGTGCGCGCCGGTCCGGCCGAGGTGCTGGTGCAGGCCTGGGGTAGCGGGGCGGGCGAGTTCGTCGAGGCCGCGCCCGCGCTGCTCGGGGTCGACGACGACTGGTCGGATTTCGCCCCGGCGGATCCGACGGTGGCTGTCGCCGCGCGCCGGGCCGCGCATCTGCGGTTGGGCCGCACCGGTCGGGTGCTGGAGGCGTTGATACCCGCCGTGATCGAGCAGCGAGTACCAGGTGCCGACGCGTTCCGGTCCTGGCGGCGGTTGGTCGGCACATACGGGTCGCCGGCTCCCGGCCCGGCGCCCGAACGAATGCGGGTGTTTCCGTCCGCGCAGACCTGGCTGCGCATCCCGTCCTGGGAGTTCCACCGCGCCAACGTCGATCCGGGCCGGGCCCGGACCGTGCTGGTGTGCGCGCGCCGAGCGCAGTCCCTGGAAAGACTCGTCGAGCGGGGCTCGGCGCAGGCCCAATCCGCGTTGACGGCGCTGCCGGGGGTGGGCGTCTGGACGGCGGCCGAGGTGGCCCAGCGGGCGTTCGGGGACCCCGATGCGCTCTCGGTCGGCGACTACCACGTTTCCACGATGATCGGCTGGACGCTGCTGGGCCACCCGGTCGACGACGCCGAGATGGTGCGGCTGCTCGAACCCATGCGGCCGCACCGGCACCGGGTGGTGCGGCTGCTCTACGTCAGCGGCCTGGCTCGTGAGCCGCGCCGCGGGCCGAGGCTGCCGGTGCAGGACATCGGCGCCAGGTAGCGGCCGCGGCGGCGGCACAGACCGCCCCGGGCCACATTGCCGTCCGGGAGTGACCTTCACCCCAGGCGTCGGCCGAGGAGTTTCGGGTGCCGATCGCTGGGTACACACCCCAGCATGTCCACCAATCACTACACGATTCCCGGCCTGACCGACAAGCAGAGTGCGCAGGCGGCTGAACTGCTGCAGCACCAGCTCAGCACGTACAACGACCTGCATCTGACGCTCAAACACATACACTGGAACGTGGTCGGCGCGAACTTCATCGGTGTGCACGAGATGATCGACCCGCAGGTCGAACTGGTCCGTGGCTACGCCGACGAGGTAGCCGAACGCATTGCCACACTGGGCTTCTCACCGGAAGGAACCCCCGGCGCGATCGTCCGCGACCGCGACTGGGACGACTATTCGGTGGGTCGAGACACCGTGCAAGCACATCTGGCGGCGCTGGACCTGGTCTACACCGGCGTCATCGAAGACGTGCGGCGCGGCATTTCGGACACCGAGGAACTCGATCCGGTCACCCAGGACATGCTGATCGGGCACGCCGCCGAACTGGAGAAGTTCCAGTGGTTCGTGCGCGCGCACCTGGAGAACAAGGGCGGCCAGCTCAAGCATGCGGGGAAGAAGACCGAGAAGTCCGCGGCCAGCAAGGCTCGCTAGGCCCTTGAGGTTCGCAGTACCCTGACCGCCGCAGCCCCGCTGTGGCGGTCAGGGTGTCTGGCGGTGTCCAGCTCGTCGCGCACCGCAGGCTCAATCCGTCGGTTTAGCGTTACAGCCAGCCCACCTGCAAGGAGGATTCGGATGCGGATACCTGATCGCGCGGCCGCAGCCGGCGCCTGGCTGCTGGAGAACGGCCACCGCGCCCTGCTCGCGCTCACCGGCGGCCGCTATCCACGCACCGTGATGGGCATGCTGACGTTGGAGTTGCACACGGTCGGCCGCAAGTCCGGCAAGCCGTACGCCAACCTGCTGACCAGCCCGGTGCACGACGAACACCGGATCGTGGTGGTCGCGTCCAAGGGTGGGCATCAAGACAATCCGGATTGGTACCAGAACGCGGTGGCCAACCCGGAGGTCACGGTGACCATCGACGGCGTCGAGCGGCCCGCTCGCGCGCGCACCGCCACGCCGGCCGAGCGGGCCGAACTGTGGCCGCAGGTGGTCGCCGCCTATTCGGGCTACGCGGGCTACCAGCGCAACACCGACCGCGAGATCCCGCTGCTGATCTGCGAGCTCTAAGGCGAGCTATTCGGCGTCCAGGTCCTGTTCCACCAGCGCTGCCACGGTGTCGACAGCACCGGCGTCGTCGGAGGAGACCGTGACCTGGGCGCCCTTGCCGGCGCCGAGGGTCATGATCATCAGCGCCGAGCCGGCGTCCACCGGGTCGCCGCCATCCATCGCCAAGGTGACTTCGGCTCCGGAGTTCTCCACCGCCTCGGCGATGATGGCCGCTGGACGAGCGTGCAGACCGACGGCCGAGCCGACGGTCACGGTCTTGCTGGGCATTACTCGAGTTCTCCTTGGCTGTCGCGGACGGTTGGGTGAAATTGCTGGCATCTAGATGTCTACTCGATCTGGAAGGCCCAAACCTTGGTTTGGGCCAGGTCGAGATCCTCGGGGTGCGGGAGTGCGGACCCGGGCAGGGCCGCGGCCGCGCTGCCGTAAGCCACCGCCATCTGCAGCCGTTCGGCGGGGTCCGCGCCGCCGATCTCGGCGCGCAGATAGCCGGCCAGCGAGGAATCCCCGGCACCGACTGTGCTCTTGGGCACGATCGGCGGCGGCGTCGCCAGCCACGCCCCGGTCGCGTCGACCAGCGCAGCCCCGGCCGCACCCAGGGTGACCAGCACGCTGTTGACGCCGCGGCGGACCAACTCGCCGGCGGCTTCCAGTACTGGACCCGGATCACCTTGCGCGAACGCATCTTCCAGCGCGGCCGCGGAAGCGCCGACCAGGCCGGCCAGCTCATCGGAGTTCGGTTTCATCAGATCGGGTGCCGCGGTGTCGAACCCGGCGGCCAACGCGGCCAGTGGGCCCTCGGAGGTGTCCACCGCAACCCGGCAGTCCAAGTCGGCCAGGTGTGCTACCAAGTCGGCGTAGAAACTCACCGGCAGACCGGGGGGCAGCGAACCGGAGAGCACCACCCACGCGGCGGACCTGGCCCGCTCGGTGAGGGCCGCGGTCAGATCAGCCAGTGCCGTGGCATCCAGCTCGGTTCCGGGCTCATTGAGTTTGGTTGTGGTGCCGTCTATTTCGGTGATTGCGAGGTTGGTGCGAACCTTGCCCCGGACGGCTACCGGCGCGGTGGGCACTCCGGACAGCACGGTCAGGAACGGGTCGTCGGGACTCACCGGCAGCACCGCCAGTGCCGGCACCCCGGCCCAGGTCAGGGCCCGCGCGACGTTGACGCCCTTGCCGCCGGCCTCGTCGGTCACCGAGGCGACCCGATGTACGGCGCCGCGGGTGAGCGGTGCGGTCAGCGTCACGGTGCGGTCGATGCTGGGGTTGGGCGTGAGGGTGACGATCATGCCAGCACCACTTCGACGCCGCCGTCGCGCAGGGCCCGGTGATCGGCGTCGCTGATCTCGGCGTCGGTGACCAGCGCGTCGACCTGCTCGATGCTGGCGAAGCTGACCAGATCCTCGCGGCCGATCTTCGACGAGTCAGCGACCACCACAACATAATTGGCACACGCTGCCATGGCGCGCTTGACCGCAGCTTCCTCGACGTCGGGGGTGGACAGACCGTGCCGCAAACTCAGTCCGTTGGTGCCCAGGAATGCGACGTCGAGCCGCAGCGTGCCCAACTCGCGCAGCGCCGACTCGCCGACCACGGCCTGGGTCAGACCCCGCACCCGCCCGCCGAGCACATGCAACGTCACAGACGGCAGCGCGGCCAACCGTGCTGCGATCGGCACCGCGTTGGTGACCACGACCAGCTCGCGATCGCCGGGCAGCGCAGCGGCCACCCGGGCCGTGGTGGTGCCGGCGTCGAACAACACGCTGGCGCCGGAGAGCGGGAGGAATTCCAACGCGGCCCGGGCGATGGCGTCCTTGGCGGCCGACCGGGTGCCCTCCCGTTCGGCGATGCCGGGCTCGACGCCCGGCAGGGCGCGGGCCGGGACCGCACCGCCGTGCACGCGACGCAGCACGCCACTGCGGTCGAGCACCGCCAGGTCGCGGCGGACCGTCTCGGTGGTGACCGCGAAGGCCTCGGCGAGCTCGGTCACCGAGGCCCGGCCGCGGGACAGCACCAACTCCGCAATGGCTTGCTGACGCTCTTCGGGATACATCGGACTCCGGTCGGGTGGCATCCCACAGCGGGAATGTTGATATGTGTGGTTTTACGCTTGAACGTGTTGCGTTGTCAAGGATTCGTTGTAATGTTCCTCACATGACCTCTCCTGCCGGAAACCCCTCGCTGACCGCGCTGACCGGGGTGCCGGTGGTGCCCGGCGTGGGCTACGGCCCGGTGATCCGACCGGGCCGCGCACCCGCGCTCGACGGTCTCGACGCGCTGCCGGAGATCGCCGAACCGGACCGGGACGCCGAGTCCGCCCGCTTCGACACCGCGGCCGGAAAGGTTGCGCAACGGCTGCGGGACCGCTCCGGAGCCGCGCACGGCGTGGCCGCCGAGGTGCTGGCCGCCACCGCCCAACTGGCGCAGGACAAGGCCTGGCTGGGGGCTGCACGCAAGCGGATCGGGCAGGGTCAACCCGCGGTGCGGGCCACCGTCGAGGCTGTTGAGCAGTTCGTCGAGATGTTCACCAAGATGGGCGGTTTGATGGCCGAGCGGGTGACCGACCTGCGCGACATCCGCGATCGGGTGGTGGCGGAACTGACCGGCGCACCGGAGCCGGGGGTTCCGGTGCCCGACGTCCCGTCCATCCTGTGCGCCGAGGATCTGGCCCCGGCCGACACCGCGGGCCTGGATCCGGCGCTGATCGTCGGTCTGGCCACCACCCTGGGCGGTCCCACCAGCCACACCGCGATCATCGCCCGGCAGCTGGCGATCCCGTGCGTGGTCGCCGTCGAGGGTCTGACCGACGTCGCGGCCGGCGCCACGGTGCTGATCGACGGCACCCGCGGCACCGTGACGGTGGACCCGGACCCGGCGCAGGCCGCCGCCGCGGTGGAACGGGCCAAGGCGGACGCCATCGCGACCGCCAACTGGGCCGGCCCGGGCGCCACCGCCGACGGTCATCCGGTGGCGGTGCTGGCCAATGTGCAAGACGGTGCCGCGGCCCGGGCGGCCCGGCAGACACCGGCGGAGGGCATCGGTCTGTTCCGCACCGAACTGTGTTTCTTGAACACCGACAGCGAGCCCACGGTCGAGGAACAGGCCCGGATCTACGCCGAGGTGCTCGACGCGTTCGCCGGACACAAGGTGGTGGTGCGAACCCTGGACGCCGGGTCGGACAAACCGCTGAAGTTCGCCAACAGTCCCGATGAGGCCAACCCGGCGCTCGGTGTGCGCGGTATCCGGACCTCGTTCCACAACCCGGGGCTACTCGAGCATCAGCTGGCCGGTATCGCCGCGGCGGCCGCGCAGACCGGCACCGCACCGTGGGTGATGGCGCCGATGATCGCCACGCCGGACGAGGCTCGCGACTTCGCCGCCCAGACCCGCGCCCACGGTTTGGTGCCCGGCGTGATGATCGAGGTGCCGGCGGCCGCGCTGCTGGCCGAACGGATCCTGGAACACGTCGACTTTCTGTCGATCGGCACCAACGACTTGGCCCAGTACACGATGGCCGCCGACCGGATGTCGGCCGAACTGGCCACGCTCACCGACCCGTGGCAGCCCGGGGTGCTGGCCCTGGTTGCCTTGACCGCCAAAGCCGGTGTGGCGGTGGACAAACCGGTCGGTGTCTGCGGTGAGGCGGCGGCCGATCCGCTGCTGGCCTGCGTGCTGGTGGGGATGGGCATCACGTCGTTGTCGGCCGCGGCCGCCGCGATCAGCGGGGTGGGGGCCAAGCTGGCTTCGGTCAGCCTGGCGCAGTGCCAGGAAGCGGCCGCGGCGGTGTTGCGCACCGCCGGTGCCGGCGAGGCGCGGGCGGCCGCACTGCAGATCCTGGACGGCTGACCGGCCTCACCGACCGGCGCTGTTGGCGGGCTCGGGATCGGGTGCCGGATAAAGGAATTCGAGCTCACCGAGCTGGGCGGCCGCAGTGACCAGCGGCAGCGCATCGGCCACCGGGTCGGGCGCCGACGCGGCTTCGGCGCGCAGCGCTGCGACGAACTGATCGGCGAGCAGCGCACCGGCCAGCGGCTCCTTGGTGCGCCCCGACATCCGATCGCACACCAACGCGGTGTGTGCGGCCAGCACATCGCGAATCCCCGGATAGGAACCCGGGGAGGGCAGCGTGGCGATGTCGGCCATCTGGTCGGCCGCGGCCCGCAGTCGCGCGGCCCGGTTGGCCCGCCGGATCACCGGGGCGCGCCGATCGATCGCCGCGACACTTTCGGAAAGGTATTGGCGCACCGCGTTGTCCAGGGTGCGAGCCGCCGTCAGCGCAGCATGGCTGCGCTGCTCGACCAGGGCCGCGCTGCCGCCACGGGTGAACCGGGCCAGCGCCGCATCCAGATAATCGACGCCGACCAGGAACGCGGCGCGGGTGGCCGCCGCGATGGCGTCGCCGGATCCGCGCGGCCACAGCAGCAGCGACACCACCAACCCCACGGCGCCGCCGACCACGATGTCCTCGATGCGGACCAAACCGACCTGCCAGCCGACCGGATCGTTGAGGTTGAACACGATCAAAACCAGCATGGTGAACGCGGCCTGGCCGGCCCAGAACGACGCCACCTCCGGGACGTAGGCAGCCACGAATGCCACGATCGGCAAGACGATCCACAGCACCACCGGATCCACCCCGAGCAGTTCGATCAGCACCGCTCCGATCAGAAAACCCAGCACCGTCCCGAGCACCGCGCGCAGCACCTTGGTCCCGGTGGTCAGTGCGCTGCTGCGCAGCACCGACATCGCCGCCAGCACCACCCAGAAGCCGTGCTCGACCGGAAACCACTCGGTGGTCGCGACCGCCAGGGCCAAACCCAGGCCGGTCCGCAGACTGTTGCGCACCACCACCGCGCGGGTGGCCAGATAGCCGGCCGGGAGCGCGGCCAGTGCCTGCCGCTCGGACAGCACCCGCGCGGCCGCCCCGGATTCCGGCAGATCGCGGCCCAGCACCCGCATCAGTACCGGCCGGGCGTCGGCTGCGGCCGCATCGGCGATGACCCGTCCGGTCACCCCGACCGTGGCACCGAACGTGCGTCGGCTCAGCAACCGCTCACCGGCCCGCAGTGCCGCGTCGTCGTCGGGCTCCTGCAAGATCTCGGCGATGTCTTCGCGGTAGCGCCCCTGCGCGACGGCGCGCAGTTCGGCCCGGGCCGCGTCGAGTTCGGCCCGCGCGACCGCTCGGTCGCCGACCGGTTCGGTGCGCAGCAGCCGTGCGTTGGCGCGCAGCACCCGCACCGCGGGATCGCGCATCACCCCCAGCATGGCGGCGGTGTCGTCGTCGACGCGGTCGCACAGCCAGCCCAAGTCGTCGACCACCCGCACCAAGGCGCGGCTGCCCGCGGTGAAACCGACTGGGCGGTAGTCACTTCCCAGATAGTGCGCGTAGAGCGCGTTCATCGCGGCATTGACTTCCTTGGCGGTGGCGACGCCGTCGAGCCGGCGGGCCAACGCGGCGCAGACCTGCCCGGCGTGCCGACGCAGATCGTCATGGTGGCGCGGCGGCAGGATGAACAACGCCGCCGGTACGCACACGCACAGCGCCACCAGCCACCCCAGCAGCCGCTCGTCGATCGGGCCGACCGGGGTGCAGGCCGGCAGCACGAACATCATCAGGGTGGCGCGGCGGGCCGCGGCGATCGCGGTGCTGAGCACCCCGGCGAAGGTCACCGTGACACCGAGCACGAACATCACCGTGACGGCGAGCACGGGCTGCAGCGACACCCAGGTGCCGAGTGCGATCAGGGCCGCGCCGATGACCCCCAGCCCGGCGTAGCCGACCGCGCGCCCGGCCCGGTTGCCGGGAAAGTCCACCACGATCAGCAGTGCGATTGCACCGAAGATGGCATACATCGGGGTCTGTGCTCCGCCGAAGGTGAAACCGATCGCGGCCGCCACCGGAATCATCAACCCGGCGCGGGCCGCTCGCCGCAGGGCGTCCAGCTCGGGGTCGCGGGATTCGACGACGTCGAGCAGGCGGCGCAGCATTACCGCGGGGCGGTGGTGAACAGTCCGGAGTCGAGGCCGTTGAGCATCTGATCACCGATCCAGGCCAGCACCTCCGGATCCCTGGGCAGTGTGCACTGCTCGTACCCGACCACTATGTACACCGCCCAGCTGGCGAACAGGTGCGCCTGGCGGTCGTCGCCCAGGATCTCCCGGGCCGCATCATGGAGCACCTCGTAGCGCTGTCGGTCGACCTCGATCTGCGCAGCGCGCACCGTGGCGTCAATTGAGCTCCAGGACCGGATCGCGGCCTCGGCGCCGTGCGGCAGGGTCAACGCGATTTGGGTGACCTTGGCGATCCGGGTGCGCGGATCGGGTTCGGTGCGCAGCCGCGGCACCCGCTCCTCGGTCACCCCTTTGACCCAGTTGGCGATCAGTTCATTGGTGAACGCCGACCAGCTGGGGAAGTAGTGATAGAAGGAGCCGGTCGTCACACCCAGTCTGCTGCAGACCTCGGCCAGCTTCAGACCTCCGTAACTGAGATCGGCGAGCACGTCGAGGCCAGTCTGGAAGTACGCCTCCCGTGATGCGACCGTGGCCATGACTTGGCACCCTAATTCGGTTGTGGGGCTGTCCGCATCTCCCTGTTGACATGCAAGATCGCTGGCAAATGCAACTGTTCGAGGTGGCAAACTTCCTTTTCGGATTAGTCGTTGTCTTGTCAACATTTCTGCCGGCGGCGGCAGCCTGCCGGGGCTGGGCGTCCGGCATGACGGTAGGCGCGAACGACGCGCATTCACCATGGTTATGAGTCCGACAGCGGCTGATCGCCGGCTGGGACCGTCGCCGCTCAATGCAGATCTGGGGTAATTTATGCGGCATTGGTGACGAAATTCGTAGTTGCTCGTGCAATCACGTGGGAGTTCGCTCGCAAATGTTCGGCGCGAGTGGACACTGCGTTGACCGGAGCCCCGGATGTGGCAGGATTGAACTGTGCCGCACACCGCCAAGAGGGGACCGGGTAGACCCCCGGCAGCCAAGGCGGCGGAAACCCGCGCACGGATCGTGCGCGCGGCTCGCGAAGTCTTCAGCGAACTCGGTTACGACGCGGCGACCTTCCAGGAGATCGCGGTGCGGGCGGATTTGACCCGGCCCGCGATCAACCATTACTTCGCCAACAAGCAGATCCTCTACCACGAGGTGGTGGCGCGCACCTACGCGTTGGTGGTGGCGGCCGGCGCCGAACAGGCGCAGCAGGCCACCACGCTGGTGGGACGGCTCCGCGCGTTCATCGCCGCCGCCGTGCAGGCCGACTCGGCCGATCGGTCAGCGGCCGCGTTCCTGGTCACCGCGATCATGGAGTCCCAGCGGCATCCCGAGCTGAGCCAGTCTCAGAACGATTCGCTGGAGGGCACCCGGCTGTTCGTCCGCTGGGCGGTGAACGAGGCCATCGAATCCGGCGAGCTGGTCGCCGACGGCGACGTCGATGCCCTGGTCGAGATGCTGGTGGCGATGCTGTGGGGGATGGGCTTCTACGCCGGTTTCGTCGGGGACCATCAGGACCTCGAACGCATCACCGATCAGTTCGAGCAGTTGCTCGAGCAGCGGTTGTGGCGGCTCGAGCGCAAGTAGCGCATAGCCTGCCTAATTGATTAGGTAGTATGTCTTACGAAATGACTGACGTAACTGACTGCGTGCGCAGTGCCGGAGACAACTGGGACATCACCGAGAGCGTTGGCAGTACCGCGCTGGGGGTAGCCGCCTGCCGAGCCATCGAAACCGCCCGGCCCGACCCCCTGATCCGCGATCAGTTCGCGCACGTCCTGGTGGCCTCGGCCGGCCCGGGTTGGGCCCGGATGGCCGACCCGAAGCTGGACTGGATCGACGACGAACTCGGCCGTCGCGAGTTCGAATCGGCGTGCGACTACCAGGCGGTGCGGACGCACTACTTCGACTCGTTCTGCCGAGATGCGGCCGCGGCCGGCGTGCGCCAGATCGTGATCCTGGCCTCCGGGCTGGACTCGCGGGCCTACCGGCTGGACTGGCCGGCGGCCACCGTGGTCTACGAGATCGACCAACCGCGGGTGCTGCAGTACAAGATGGACACCCTGGCCGGCCAGGGTGCCGCGCCCGCCGCCCGGCACCGCACGGTTGGCGTCGATCTGCGTGACGACTGGGCCGGTGCCCTGATCGCGGCCGGGTTCGATCCGACCGTGCCCACCGGGTGGCTGGTCGAGGGCCTGCTGCCGTACCTGCCCGCCGACGCCCAACAGCGACTGTTCGAGACGGTGACCCAGATCAGCGCACCGGGCAGCCGAATTGCCGTGGAGGCGTTCGCGTTTGGTGACGCCGCCCAGAGCGAGCAGCGCCGTCAGGCTCGGCGGGCCCGACGGGAACGCACCCAGGAACGGATCGGGGTCGGCGTCGACGTCGAAACCCTGGTCTACGCCGAACCCGACCGGGCCGCCGCCGACGAACTGCTGGCCGGCCACGGCTGGCAGGTCGAGGTCGTGCACAGCGACGAGCAGATGGCACGGTTGGGCCGACCGGTGGACCCCGACCTGGCCGCCGATCTGATGATCAGCCAGTTGATGAGTGCTATCCGTCCCGCGTAAGGAGACGACAACTATGGGCGCATTGCGCAGCGACAACGACACCTGGGACATCGCGACCAGCGTGGGCAGTACGGCAGCGCTGGTGGCTGCCGCCCGCGCCCGTGA
Organism: Mycobacterium sp. NGS45; assembly: GCF_059812645.1. NCBI lineage: Bacteria > Bacillati > Actinomycetota > Actinomycetes > Mycobacteriales > Mycobacteriaceae > Mycobacterium > Mycobacterium sp. NGS45. The sequence goes on from NZ_JCALDB010000014.1 coordinate 77,684, forward strand.
GACCGAGCAACCCGAACCGCTGATCAGCGACCCCTACGCGCGGATCTTGGTGGAGCGGGCCGGCACCGGCATCTGGGAACGGATGCTCGACGACTCGGTACTCGAAGCGCTCGAAGAAATCGACGCCGAAGCTGCCCGGGTGTTCCAGCACATGGGCAATTACCAGGCGGTGCGGACGCACTTCTTCGACGCGTTCTTCGCCGACGCGACCGCGGCCGGAATCCGCCAGATCGTAATCCTGGCTTCGGGTTTGGACTCGCGGGCCTACCGGTTGGATTGGCCGGCCGGCACCCGGGTGTACGAGATCGATCAGCCCAAGGTGCTCGAGTACAAGTCCAAGATCTTGGCCGAGGAGGGCGCCCTGCCCCGGGCCGAGCGGTTCGAGGTCGCCGTCGACCTGCGCTACGACTGGCCGGCCGCGCTGGAAGCCGCCGGCTTTGACCGCACCCAGCGCACCGCCTGGCTGGCCGAAGGACTGCTGATGTACCTGCCGGCCGAGGCCCAGGACCGGCTGTTCGAGAACGTCGGCGCGCTCAGCGCGCCGGGTAGTCGGGTCTCGGCCGAAACCGCGGGCCAGCGCTCCGAGGAACGTCGCGAGGAGATGCGGCAGCGCTTCGAGCAGGTGTCGAAGAAGTTGGGATTCGACCAAACCACCGACATCGCCGACCTGGTGTACAACGACCCGGACCGCGCCGAGGTGGCCGATTGGCTCAATGCGAACGGTTGGACGGCCACCGGCGTGCACTCGATCGACGAGATGCAGCGGCTGGGCCGCTGGCTGGAGATCTCCCCCGAGCCGGAGCGCGCAGCCCTGGCGACCTTCGTCGTCGCCGAGCGCAACTGAGGCCGTCTCCGCCGCCCCGGCCGCGCCCTACCCCCCAACTGGATGGTTGACTACCATGGGCGCCCAGACAGGACTGTCCGCCGGGTCAGGAAGGGACATCTCGTGACCACCGAATTCACCCAAGCGTCGACGAACATCGCCGACATCCCCGCCATCGTTGCTGGCACCCGTAAGGCGTTCGCGTCCGGGCGCACCCGCGACATTGAATGGCGCAAGCGCCAGCTGAACGCGCTGGCCCGTCTCGTGACCGAGAACGAGACCGTGATCGCCGAGGCCCTGGCCAAGGACCTGGGCCGGTCGCCGTTCGAGGCCTGGCTGGCCGACATCGCGTCGACCGCCAACGAGGCCAAGGACGCCGCCAAGAACGTCGGCAAGTGGGCCAAGCGCCGCTACCGTTTGCTGGAGCGCTCGCAGCTGCCCGGCCGAGGCTGGATCGAATACGAGCCGTACGGCACGGTGCTGATCATCGGCGCCTGGAACTTTCCGATCGCGCTCACGCTGGGCCCGGCCGTCGGCGCCATCGCAGCCGGCAACGCCGTGGTGCTCAAGCCCTCCGAGGTGGCTCCGGCGTCCTCGGCGGTGATGGCCGATCTGGTGCCCAAGTATCTGGACCGGGAAGCCATCGTGGTGGTCGAGGGCGACGGCGCGGTCAGTCAGGAACTGATCGCCCAGGGCTTCGACCGGGTGTTCTTCACCGGCGGTACCGAGATCGGCCGCAAGGTCTACGAGAGCGCCGCCAGCCACCTCAGCCCGGTCACCCTGGAACTCGGTGGCAAGAGCCCGGTGATCGTGGCCGCCGACGCCGACGTCGACATCGCCGCCAAGCGGATCGCGTTCGCCAAGTTGATCAACTCCGGCCAGATCTGCATCGCGCCGGACTATGTGCTGGCCGACGCCAAGATCAGCAACCGGCTGGTGCAGAAGCTCAGCGAGGCGGTCAAGACCTTCGAAGCCGAGAACCCCGGCGGCAAGCGGATCGTCAACGAGCGGCACTTCGGCCGGCTCACCGCTGCGCTGGCGGCCACCAAGGGCGAGGTGGTGCTGGGCGGTGGGTCCAACGCCGAGGCGATCTCGATCGAACCCACCGTGGTGCTGAATCCGGCGGTCGACGAGCCGCTGATGACCGACGAGATCTTCGGGCCCATCCTGCCCGTCATCACGGTGCAATCCCTGGACGAGGCAATCGAATTCGTCAACTCGCGGCCCAAGCCGCTGGCCGCCTACCTGTTCACCAAGACCAAGGCGATCCGGGAACGCGTGGTCCGCGAGGTGCCGGCCGGCGGCATGCTGATCAACCAGCTGATCTTCCACTTCGCCACCGCCAAGCTGCCGTTCGGCGGGGTCGGCCCGTCCGGCACCGGCGCCTACCACGGCAAGTTCGGCTTCGAGGAATTCAGCCACCGCAAATCGGTGATGACCAAGCCCACCCGACCCGACTTAATGTCGATGATCTATCCCCCGTATACAGAGAAGGCGTGGAAACTGGCCCGACGGGTGTTCTGAGTCGGCTGGGGTCTGCAACTGATCAGCAAACCAGTAAAGGTAGGTAGCTAGATGCCCGGAGTTCAGGATCGCGTCGTCGTCGTCACCGGAGCCGGTGGCGGACTCGGTCGTGAGTACGCCCTGACGTTGGCCCGCGAAGGCGCCAGCGTCGTGGTGAACGACCTCGGCGGCGCCCGCGACGGCACCGGAGCCGGCCACAACATGGCCGATGCGGTGGTCGCCGAGATCAAGGAGGCCGGCGGCCGCGCCGTGGCCAACTACGACAGTGTGGCCGAGCCCGAGGGCGCCGAGAACATCGTCAAGACCGCGCTCGACGAGTTCGGCAAGATCGACGGTGTGGTCTCCAACGCGGGCATCCTGCGCGACGGCACGTTCCACAAGATGAGCTTCGAGAACTGGGATTCGGTGCTCAAGGTTCACCTGTACGGCGGCTACAACGTGATCCGGGCGGCCTGGCCGCACTTCCGCGAGCAGGGCTTCGGCCGCATCGTGGTGGCCACCTCCACCAGCGGGCTGTTCGGCAACTTCGGCCAGGCCAACTACGGTGCAGCCAAGCTGGGTCTGGTCGGGCTGATCAACACGCTGGCCCAGGAAGGCGCCAAGTACGACATCAAGGCCAACGCGGTAGCGCCGATCGCGGCGACCCGGATGACCGAGGACATCCTGCCGCCCGAGGTGCTCGCGAACCTCAAGCCGGAGTTCGTTGCGCCGGTGGTGGCCTACCTGTGCACCGAAGAGGTGCCCGACTCCGCATCGGTGTTCATCGTCGGCGGTGGCAAGGTGCAGCGCACCGCGCTGTTCCAGAACGAGGGCGTGACCTTCAGCAGTGCGCCGTCGGTGGACGACGTCGCGGCCCGCTGGTCGGAGATCGACGACCTCTCGGCGGCGACCGTGGCTTCCTTCAGCGTGCGCTGAGCTTCATGAAAGCCTGTGTAGTACAGGAGCTTTCCGGGCCGTCGGGCATGTCCTACCAGGACGTGCCCGACCTGGCTCCGGGACCGGATCAGGTGCTGGTGGACGTCCGTGCCGCTGGCGTGTGCTATCCGGACCTGTTGCTCACCAAGGGGGAGTACCAGCTGCGGCTGGAGCCCCCGTTCACGCCGGGTATGGAAGTCGCCGGTGTGGTGGCGGCCGCTCCGGCCGGCTCGGGATTTGCCGTGGGGGACCGGGTTACGGCCTCCTGCGGGATCGGCGGTTACGCCCAGCAGGTGGCGGTGCCGGTGTCCGTGGTGGCTCCGAGCGCGCCGGAACTCGATGACGCCGAAGCGGTTTCGCTGCTGGTCAACTACAACACCATGTACTTCGCCTACCGTTGGCGGGCCGCGCTACAAGCGGGTGAGACGGTGCTGGTGCTCGGCTCGGCCGGTGGCGTGGGTAGCGCTGCGATCCAGATCGGCAAGGCCATGGGTGCCCGGGTGATCGCCGCGGTGCACCGGGAAAGCGCCGTGGAGTTCGTATCCGGGCTCGGACCCGATGCCGTCATCCCGCTGACCGACGGCTGGGCGCGCGCGGTGCTGGACGCCACCGACGGGCAGGGTGTGGACGTGGTGGTCGACCCGGTCGGCGGCGCGCCGTTCGACGACGCCATCCGCACGCTGGCCACCGACGGCCGCCTGCTGGTGATCGGCTTCGCGGCCGGCGGGATTCCCACCGTCAAGGTGAACCGGCTGCTGCTGCGCAACGTCGGGGTGCTGGGCGTGGGCTATGGCGAGTACATCCGCCGTCGCCCCGAGACTGCCGCGCAGGTGGCCACCGGGTTGGCCGAGTTGGTCAGCGCCGGACTCAAACCTCCTGCACCGGTGCGTTACCCGCTGAGCGAGGCGCCGGCCGCGTTGCAGGCCCTCGACGACGGCGCGGTGTTCGGCAAGCTGGTGCTGGAGCCCTGAGGTGACCACCGGCGGGCTGATCCTGGTCGGATTGGCGATCGCGATCGGCCTGGTGGGCATCATCTTGCCGGTGTTGCCCGGCTCGCTGCTGGTGTTCGTCTCGATCGCGGTGTGGGCGTTCCTGGAACGCAGCACGGTCGGCTGGGTGACGCTGGGCATCGCGGCCGCGTTGTTCGTGACCGCCGAGGTGATCAAGTACACCTGGCCGGTCAAACGCATGCGGCAAGCCGACGTGCGCACCTCGACCTTGCTGATCGGTGCGCTCTGCGGCATCGTCGGATTCTTCGTGATACCGGTGATCGGCCTGCTGATCGGCTTCGTGCTCGGGGTGTTCGTCACCGAACTGGCAGTGCGCCAAGACGTGTCACGGGCCTGGGCTTCCACCGTGCACGCCGTCAAGGGCGCGGCGCTGTCGATCGGGGTGGAGTTCACCGGCGCGCTGCTGGCCGCTGCGGCCTGGCTGGCCGCCGTCGTGTTCTGGTGATTTCGGTGCGTTGGGGGGCGCTGAGCGCCCCCCAACGCACCGAAATCACCCGCGCAGTGCGGTGCGCAACCGGGCCAGGTCGTCGGCGGTCACACCGGCGGACTCGAGGTAGCCGTCGACCGAACCGAACTGCACTTCGATGGTGTTCAGCGCCGCGTGCAGATATTCCTCCCGCACGCCCAACACTTCGTCGGACAACCGGGTCTCGGTGAATTCCAGTGCCCCGTCCGGGATCTCGGCGCCCTCGAAGCGGCTCTTGATCCGCTCACTGATCTGGGCGCGCAGCGCCGGGACCGCAGCGTTGCTGGCCAGGTAGTCGGCCAACACCAAGTCCTGGGAAAGTCCGGCCGCCGTCAAGATGACCGCGACGGAAAAGCCGGTGCGGTCCTTGCCGGCAAAGCAGTGCGTCAACACGGTGGAACCGTCGGCGAGCAACCGGATGGTCTGCAGCACAGCGCGCTGGGCGCCGGGCGCGGCGGCAAAGCGCGTGTATTCCTCGGTCATGTACCGGTGCGCGGCACTCAAAACCGATTCGTCGTCCGGCTTTTCGGTCATCAACCGCTGGAAGGCGTGCTCGTGCGGAGCTTCATCACCCTCGACCGAGGCCACCACTTCCACGAACGGCAACAGATGCACCTCGACGCCGTCGGGCACCAGGTCGCTGCCGTGCCGCTGCACCTCCGGCGGACTGCGCAGATCGGCGACGTCGGTCAACCGCAGATCACGCAACCGATCGATGCCGTCGGTGTCGAGCTTGGTCAGTTCGCCGGCGCGGAACAGCACACCGGGGCGCAGCGCCCCGTCGGTCGAGGACGAGACGTCACGGAAGTTCCAGGCCCCGGGCAGCCCCGCGTCGTCGGTCATGCCGGCAGGACCGCCGCAGCCAGCGGGCTCTTCTCGGCGCCGAGCTCGCGGCGCGCGATGGTGCGCAGGTGCACCTCGTCGGGACCGTCGAAGATCCGCATGGCGCGCTGCCAGCCGTACATCCGGGCCAACACGGTGTCGTCGGAGACACCGGCCCCGCCGTGGGTTTGGATGGCCCGGTCGATGACGTTGCAGGCCATCAGCGGGGCGACCGCCTTGATCTGCGACACCAAACCGTGCGCGGCCTTGTTGCCCTGTTGGTCGATCACCCAGGCCGCCTTGTGGCACAGCATGCGGGCTTGGTCGATCTCGTTGCGGGACAGTGCGATCGCGTTCTGCACCATGCCCTGCTCGGCCAGCGGCTTACCGAATGCGATACGCCGGGAGACCCGGTCGACCATCAACGCCAGGGCGCGCTCGGCGACGCCGATTGCGCGCATGCAGTGGTGGATGCGGCCGGGGCCCAGTCGAGCTTGCGCGATGGCGAAGCCCATACCCTCTTCGGCCAGCAGGTTGGTCGCGGGCACCCGCACGTTGTCGTAGACGATTTCGGCGTGCCCGTGCTGATCCTGCCAGCCGAACACCGAGGTGGAACGCAGGATGTTCACGCCGGGGGTGTCGGTCGGCACCAGGATCATCGACTGCTGCTGATGGCTGGCGGCATCCGGGTTGGTACGGCCCATCACGATCAGGATCTTGCAGCGCGGGTCGTTGGCGCCCGAGGTCCACCACTTGCGGCCGTTGATCACGTAGTGATCGCCGTCGCGCACGATCTCGGTCTGGATGTTGCGGGCATCACTGGAGGCCACGGCCGGTTCGGTCATCGAGAACGCTGACCGGATCTCACCGGCCAGCAGCGGTTCGAGCCACTGCTTGCGCTGCTGCTCGGTGGCGAACAGGTGCAGGGTCTCCATGTTGCCGGTGTCCGGTGCGGCGCAGTTGATGGCCTCCGGGGCGATCTCGGTGCTCCACCCTGAGATCTCGGCCAGCGGTGCGTACTCGACGTTGGTCAGGCCGGATTCCGAGGGCAGGAACAGGTTCCACAGTCCCTGTTTGCGGGCCAGCACCTTGAGCTCTTCGACCACCGGTGGGACGGTGAAATCCTTCGGGCCCTTCTCGGCCCGGTACTCGTCGTAGGCCGCCTCGGCCGGGAAGACGTGCTCGACCATGAACGCGGTGAGCTTGTCGTGGTAGTCCTGTGCCTTGGCAGACATCGCGAAGTCCATGCGGCCACGATATGGCACGCGCGGAAATCAGTTGACGGGTGTCCAGCCAACGCCGGTAGGGTCAGCCGCCGTGAAACTCAAAGTCGCAGTCGTCGTCATCGCACTGGCCGTGGTCGGGCTGCTGATCAACGCCGTTTCCACCGACCGCCAGGCGCGCCCCGCCGAACCGTTCGGGGGCGGGCGGGTGTTGGAGCTGGCCGGCCCGGACCTCAACGTGCGTGAGTACGGTCCATCCGGTGACCGCGCGATCGTGCTGTTGCACGGCTACACCGGCTCGGTCGAATGGTGGGATCGGGTGGCGCCGCAACTGGCCGACGGGGACCGCCGGGTGATCGCCATCGACTTGGTCGGCCACGGCGGGTCGGAGGCACCACGGGAGGCCCACCCGTATGGCGCTGCAGGCCAGTCCGAAGCCGTCCGGCAGGCGCTGGACGCGCTCGGGGTGCAGCATGCCGTCCTGGTCGGACACTCGATGGGCGGTGCGGTGGCCGCGGCGGTCGCCGAGGACGACCCGGACCGGGTGGACGCCGTCGTCGTGGCCGACACCCCGGGAGACCACGACATGGCGGCCCTGCCGCTGCTCGGTCGGGCGATCTGCTGGCCGGTGATCGGCCCGGCGCTGGACCGGTTCCGGGCGCTGCGGGCGCTGAACGAGAGCTCACTGCAGACCGGCTTCGCGGCCGATTACCCGGTGCCGGACTTCGCCTTTCGCTCCCTGCAGCGGATGACGCACACCGGCATGTGTGACTCCGACGTGATCGACGACCTCAACGCCGAACGTTCGGTCGCCGACCGGCTGGCCGGCCTCGAACAGCCGGTGCTGGTGCTGTGGGGCGAGCATGACGTGCTGACCCCGACCGGCGACAACGTGGCCAGCTACACCGCGGCCGGGCTGCCACCGCAGGTGATCGCCGGGTCGGGACACAGCCCGATGGTCGAGACCCCCGACGAGTTCCTGGCCGCGCTCGACGGGTTCGAGCCGCTGGCCCAGGCCACCGCAGCGCCGGCCTAATTACATGTGTGTAATTCATCCACACTGGGGATGACCGCTGTGGACAACTAGCTGTGCCCGAACGCCGTGAACCATGACTTGTGTACGCATATCCCCAGGTAGGGGTGTACACAAGTCACGGTTCACGGCACGGGTAAAGCTAGAGCGCAGCCAGGATGTGGCTGACCTGATCACGCGCATCGCCGAACAGCATCTGGGTGTTCTCCCGGAAGAACAGCGGGTTCTGCACGCCGGCGTAACCGGAGGCCATCGACCGTTTGAACACGATGACGTTGTCGGCGTTCCACACCGTGAGCACCGGCATGCCGGCGATCGGGCTGTTCGGGTCCTCGGCCGCCGACGGGTTGACCGTGTCGTTGGCGCCGATCACCAACACCACCGAGGTGCCGTCGAAGTCGTCGTTGATCTCATCCATCTCGAGCACGATGTCGTAGGGCACCTTGGCCTCGGCCAGCAGCACGTTCATGTGCCCGGGCAACCGGCCGGCCACCGGATGGATACCGAACCGCACGTTGACACCGCGCTCGCGCAGGGTGCGGGTCAGATCGGCGACGCCGTACTGCGCCTGCGCGACGGCCATGCCGTAGCCGGGCGTGATGATCACCGTGTCGGCTTGGCTGAGCAGGTCGGCGGCGCCCTCGGCGGTGATCTCGCGGTGCTCGCCGTAGTCCTTGTCCTCGGCCGGGCCGGCCTCCAGACCGAAGCCACCGGCGATCACCGAGATGAACGAGCGGTTCATCGCCTTGCACATGATGTAGGAGAGGTAGGCACCGGAGGAGCCGACCAACGCACCGGTGATGATCAGCAGATCGTTGCCGAGCAGGAAGCCGGACGCGGCCGCGGCCCAGCCCGAGTAGCTGTTGAGCATCGACACCACGACCGGCATGTCGCCGCCGCCGATCGAGGCGACCAGGTGCCAGCCGAGCAGCAGCGCGAGCACCGTGACCACCACCAGCAGCCACAGCTGCGGGTCGATCACGAACCACACCGTCAGCGCCGCGAACACCACCAGTGCGCCGACGTTGAGGAAGTTCTTGCCGGGCAGCATCAGTGGTGCCGACTTCATCCGGGCAGACAGCTTCAGGTTGGCCACGATCGAACCGGTGAAGGTCACCGCACCGATGAACACGCCGATGAACACCTCGGCCGAGTGGATCCCGAGCATGCCCTCGGCGGCGAGCTTGACCGCCTCTGCACCGCCGAGGTGGTGCTCGACGTGCAGGTAGCCGTTCCAGCCCACCAGCACCGCGGCCAGACCCACGAACGAGTGCAGCAGTGCGATCAGTTCGGGCATACCGGTCATCTCGACCACCCGCGCCCGCCACAGACCGATCGCGGCACCGACGATCATGGCGACGATCAGCAGCGCCAAGCCGAGCGGCTCGATCTTGCGTTCCAGCGCCAGGGCGATCGTCGCGGCCAGCGCGATGGCCATCCCGGCGATACCGAAAGTGTTTCCGGCCCTGGATGTCTCATGTTTGGACAGCCCGGCCAGAGCCAGGATGAACAGCAAGGCCGCGACGACGTAGGCCGCCGTGGCGGTGGTTTCTAGATTGAGCATGGAATCCGTTCCGAACTGTATGGGTGCGCCGCACGGGGCGGCGGGAGATTGTCGCCTGAACTAGCTGCGGGAGAACATGCTGAGCATGCGGCGGGTGACGGCAAAGCCGCCGAAGACGTTGATGCTGGCCAGCAGGATGGCCACGAAGGCCAACGCGGTGATCGGAACGTTGTCGTGCCCGATCTGCAGCAGCGCACCCACCACGATGATTCCGGAGATCGCGTTGGTCACCGACATCAGCGGGGTGTGCAACGCGTGGTGCACGTTGCCGATCACGTAGTAACCGATCACGATCGCCAGCGCGAACACCGTCAGGTGCACCTGCAGGGCGGCCGGGGAGATCGCGATCAACGCGAACAGCAGTGCGCCCACCGTGAACGTCACGCCCAGTCGGCGTCCGGTCGACATCGGCGGTTTTTCGGTGTGTACCACCGGCGCGGCTGCCGGTGCGGCCACCGGCGCGGCCGAGACCTGCACCGGCGGCGGCGGCCAGGTGGTCTCGCCGTCGCGCACCACGGTCATGGAGCGCTGCACGACGTCGTCGAAGTCCAGTACCAGCTGCCCGTCCTTTTCCGGGGTGAGCAGCTTGAGCAGGTTCACCAGGTTGGTGCCGTACAACTGCGAGGCTTGGGCGGGCAGCCGGCCGGCCAGGTCGGTGTAGCCGATGATCGTCACGCCGTTGGCGGTGACGACGGCCTGGTCCTTGACCGTGCCTTCGACGTTGCCGCCGTTGGCCGCGGCCATGTCCACGATCACGCTGCCGGGCTTCATCGAGGCCACCATGTCAGCGGTGATGATGCGCGGTGCGGGCTTACCGGGGATCAGCGCGGTGGTGATGATGATGTCGACGTCTTGGCACTGCTCGGCATACAGCGCGGCCTCGCGGGCCTTGTAGTCGTCGCCCATCTCCTTGGCGTAGCCGGTGGCCGACACCTCGGCTTCGGGGTCCTCGATCGACAGGTACTCACCGCCGAGCGAGGCGACCTGGTCAGCCACCTCGGGCCGCGGGTCGGTGGCCCGCACGATCGCACCCAGGCTGCCGGCCGCACCGATGGCGGCCAGTCCGGCCACACCGGCACCGACCACCAGCACCTTGGCCGGTGGCACCTTGCCGGCCGCGGTCACCTGACCGGTGAAGAACCGGCCGAAGCTGTGCGCGGCCTCGACCACGGCGCGGTAGCCGGCGATGTTGGCCATCGAGGACAGCACGTCCAGCGACTGCGCCCGCGAGATGCGCGGCACCGCATCCATGGCCAGCACCGTGATGGCGCGGGTGGACAAACGCTCGACGAGTTCGGGGTTGAGCGCGGGGGAGATCAGGCTGATCAGGGTGGCGCCGTCGCGCAGCGCCGCGATTTCCTCGTCATTGGGGGCGTTGACCTTGAGCACCACCTCGGAGCCCAGGGCCTGCTGCGCCGATCCGACCTCGGCGCCGGCCTCCACATAGGCGGCGTCGGCGAAGCTCGAGGCGGCGCCCGCGCCCGCCTCGACCAGCACGGAATAGCCGAGCTTGATCAACTGCGCGACGGTCGCTGGGGTGGCGGCGACGCGCGTTTCGCCAGGTAGCGACTCGCGGGGGATCCCGATGATCATCGATTTCGGTCCGATCTGGTGTGGTTCAGGGCGAGGATAAAGTTGTCAGTGTAGGAAACCCCGATGACCGGTTGTGCACCCCGTTGCCCCTGTACCGGTGCAGTCGAGTGAGGCCTATCTGAGTTCCATGACCTCGCGGGCCGCCCGTTCACCGGCCTCGATGGCGCCGTCGAGATAGCTCGGATGGTGATGGGCGGTCTCGGCGCCGGCCCAATGCACGACGCCGACGGGATCGGCCGGCATCGGCGGAAACCCTGCCGCGCCACCAGGATCCGGCAGGGCGATGTAACCGCCGCCCGCGTGCTCGTCGCGATGCCAGGACTTCTCGCGCCAGTCGGCCGGATCGAGCACCTCGGGGCCGTACAGGTCCGCGAGCGGGAAGAGCAGCAACCGGCGACGCGCGTCGGAGCTGAACCCGTCGAGTTCGCGGGCCTCCGGTCCGGCGATCAGGAAACACAGGTGCCCTGGCCCGCCCGGGGCGGTGGTGTCGAAGACCGCCCGGCTCGGTTTGTCCAGGACGATGGCGTCCCCGGCGCCGCGCGTCCGCCAGAACGGCATCGGGTTCACGGCCAGGGCCTTGTACACCGATCCCATGTAGGTGTCGCGCTCGAGCGCGATCCGCGCGGATGGCAGCGGGGGTTCGTGGGTGATGCGGCGGGCCAGCGGCGGCGGCACGGTGTCGTGTCGCATGGCGCGTCCCTCCGGCAGAAGCGGTCAGGTGTACTTGTAGAACCCCTCGCCGGACTCCATGCCCAGCTTGCCCTTGTCGATGTAGTTGGTCTTGAGCCAGGCCGCCAACTGCTGAGACTCGGCATCGCCGTGCGCCATGATGTTGTACGGCGTGTTCAGGCCGATGATGTCGTAGATCTGGAACGGCCCCAGGGGCGCACCGGTGCCGATCCGCCAGGTGGTGTCGACGTCGGCGGGGTCGGCGTAACCGCCGGCGGCCAGTTCCGCCGCGGCGTGCAGGAACGGCACCAGCAGCGAGTTGAGGACGTAACCGGCCTTCTCCTTGTGCAATTCGATGGGGACCATGCCGATGGCCTTGGCGAACTCGACGACTCGGGAGTACACCGCGGGGTCGGTGTCGGGGGTGCCCATGATCTCGGCGGTGTTGAGCTGCCAGACGCGATTGGCGAAGTGCAGGGCCAGGAATCGGTCGGGTCGGCCGGTCGAATCCTTGAGTTCGCTTGGCAGCAGGGTGGACGAGTTCGTCGCGATGATGGTTTTCGCGGGCGCGAGTTCTCCGACCTTCTCGAAGGTTTGTCGTTTCAGGTCGGCGACCTCCGGGATGGCCTCGATCACCAGGTCGGCGTCGCCGACCGCGGCGGCCAGATCGGAGGTCAGCGTCAACCGGGTCAGGGCGGCCTCGTTGGCGCCGTCCTTGGCGTCCGGCACCTCGCGCGCGTAGGTCTCGGAGAGCGTGGCGAAGCGTTTCCGGGCGGTGGCGAGCACGTCGTCGTTGATGTCGTAGGCGGTTACGGTGCAGCCCTTGAACGCACTCTGGTAGGCAATCTGCGAGCCGAGCACCCCGGTGCCCAGAACGGTGACATTGGTGATGGCAGCTGACATGGTGTGCAACTTTCTCTAGTCGGTTGACGGGTCGGTGGGGCGTTGTTCGCCGAGGCGCGCGGCGACCTCGAAGGCCAGGCAGAGCTCGGCAAGCTCGCGCGGACTGCTCAGTGACTTTCCGGTGTGTTCTTCGATGCGGCGAAGTCGGTTCCGCACCGTGTTGGGATGGCAGAACAGTGCTTCGGCGGCACCCTGGGTCGAGCCCTCGTGATCCAGCCACGCGGCGAAAGTGTCCAGCAGGGCCCATCTTTCATCCGCGGGAAGATCATGGAAGGCACCCAGGGTGAGCTCGGAGAGCTTGCGGGTGACCTCCGGGGCGCTGACGGCCGCGACGCCAAGGATTGAGTCGTCGAAGACGCCCACCGGGTCGTGAGCGGTCGGGGAGGCCATCGCCACCCGCGCATAGCGCAAGGACCGCGCGGTGTCGGCCAGGTCGGCGAACCCCGGGCTCACCCCGACGCGGGTGGTCGTCACTTGTCGCAGCAGTTCGACCATGTCGTCCAGGGCGGCCGGGGCGGCAATGTGGGCGATGCCGATCTGCAGGTCGGGTAGCAGCCGCCAGGCCGAGAAAATATCGATGTCGCGCAGCAACACCTCGATCCGCGGAAGTGCCTGTCGGCCGACCTGCGGCACTGCGGCGGCGACGACGACGTAGGGACCTTGGGCGGGAATCCCCAACAGCTGGGCGACATCCCACAGGCTGTGGTCGCCGAGTGGACGGCCCTGCAACAGGGCCTCGGTCAGCGCGGCTTGTTCGGCGGCGTCCTCGAGGACCTGATGGGTGGCCTGCTCGTGGTAGGCGGCGGTCATCGCGGCGGTGTAGCGATCCTGGCCCTCCCAGAATCGCTCGGTGGCGCGCAACAGCGCCGGGCCGCTGATCTCCGGATGATCGCCGGCGAACTCGACCATCAGGGTCCACGCGTGGTGGCTTGCCACGCGGAAGGCGTCCATCACCGGAGGCATGGGCACGCCGGCGGTGGCTCGCTTGCGGCCGGTCGTCGAGGCCGGGGTGGTGTCGAAGGTGGCGCCGTTCTGCAACGCCTGGAACACCAGGCGCAGATGGCCCGCCGCGGTCTCGAACAGATCGTCATCCGTGACGATGTCGTTGCTGCGGTAGAACGCGACCCCGGTCCGAACCGAATCGACGACGCTGCGGGCGATCTCGGAGACTCGGGACTCCAGCAGTCCACCAAGCTCGACGAGTTGGTTGTCGCCATCGACTGAGCTCACGCTCGAAGCATAGAAGGGTCGCGACCGCGTTGCCACAATTGTGGTCGGACACACCCCGATGTGCGAAATCGTGTTTGCCAGGACAGCAGAATAAAACGTGGATTCGACGTAAGATCCGAAATGTATACCGGCGCGGGCAACTTGCCCGTGCCGGACCTTTGCCCCTGATGCGCGATCGCGGGGCGGGGTGCCCGTTGTCAGAGGTAGTCGTCGGAGGAGAAGTATGTCGTTATCCGGGTCGCTGATCACCCCCCGTTTGTTGCGTGCGCTCTGGCAGACCGCATTGGCCTGGGGCGTTTTCGCCCTGGTCCTGGGCATCCTGCTGCTGGTTTGGCCCACGATCTCGATCGTGGTCGCCGCCGTGCTGTTCGGGGTGTACCTGCTGGTGTCCGGTATCGCTCAGGTGGTGGCGGCCTTCGGCGCCGACGAGTCGGCGGGCACCCGGGTGTTGTTCTTCATCACCGGCGCGCTGTCGGTGGTGCTGGCGGTCTTGGCATTTCGGAACTTCGGCGAAGGCCTCGGCGTGTTGTTCCTGGCGATCTGGATCGGTGTCGGGTTCATCTTCCAGGGCGTCTCCGAAACCGTCCTCGGCATCAGCTATCCGGATCTGCCTGGCCGCGGTTGGCAGATCTTCCTCGGCGTGATCACCGTCCTGGCCGGGATGATCGTCCTGGCTTCGCCGATAGATTCCATCGTCCTGCTGGCGATCGTGACCGGTATCTGCCTCATCGTCGTCGGTATCGGGCAGATCGTGAAGGCGCTGAAGTTGCGCAGCGGTATCGGCCGAGCCGCCCCAGCGGCATAGGCCACCGCCGACACTCGAGGCTGAAATCGACTGAACCACAGGAGAAACACGTGAACGAATCGACCCTCACCCGGACTGTCATCGCCGCCGCAGGCGCGGCTCTGCTCGTCGTCGTGCTGCGGCTGTTCGGCCGGAAACGGTCCACGGTCAAGGCGACGGCGGCGGACATCGAAGCCATGATCGCGGCGCTGGATCCGGTGTCCCGGGCGGCGGTGCTGGCCCGCCTGAGCCATGACGGCGTGGACGTGGTGAAGGAGCGCCTCGGTCGCTGAAACCACTGGGTTCGGGTGCGTATCGCGCTGTCTTCAGTCTCGGAGGAGTTTAGTCTTGGAATACACTGCAGGAAACTACTATTCGTTTGTCCAGTCCCGTGCGCCGGAGGGCGTCGAACGTAAGACGGCTTGGTTCGTCGGTGCCGGTTTGGCGTCGATGGCCTCCGCGGTCTTCATGATTCGCGACGGCAAGATGCGCGGTGATCAGATCACCATCCTGGAGCGGTTGAAGCTCCCCGGCGGGGCACTCGACGGAATCAAGATGCCCGAGAAGGGCTTTGTGATCCGCGGTGGCCGCGAGATGGAAGACCACATGGAGTGCCTGTGGGATCTGTTTCGGTCGATACCGTCGCTCGAGGTTGACGGTTACAGCGTGCTCGACGAGTTCTATTGGCTCAACAAGGATGATCCCAACTCCAGCCTCTGCCGGGTGACCGAGAAGCAGGGACGGGACGCTCACACCGACGGCAAGTTCGGCATCGGCGCCAAGGTGCAACACGAACTCCTGAAGGTGTTCCTCGCGACCCGCGAGGAGATGGAGAACAAGCGGATCGACGAGGTGTTCGGCCGGGACTTCCTGGACAGCAACTTCTGGTTGTACTGGCGCACCATGTTCGCCTTCGAGGAGTGGCACAGCGCGCTGGAGATGAAGCTGTACCTGCACCGCTTCATCCACCACATCAAGGGCTTGCCCGACATGTCGACGCTGAAGTTCACCAAGTACAACCAGTACGAGTCCTTGGTGTTGCCCATGTATAGGTGGCTGCTCGATCAGGGCGTGACCTTCCGGTTCGAGACCGAGGTCACCGATATCGATTTCGTCTTCGACGGTAATCGAAAGCAGGCCAGCAGGATTCACTGGATTTCCGAGGGCGTGGCCGGAGGTGTCGACCTCGGGGTCGACGATCTGGTGCTGACCACCATCGGGTCATTGACCGAGAACTCCGATGACGGCGACCATCACACTCCGGCCAAACTGAACACGGGTCCGGCGCCGGCCTGGGATCTGTGGCGGCGCATCGCGGAAAAGGACCCGTCGTTCGGGCATCCCGACG
Source organism: Mycobacterium sp. NGS45 (assembly GCF_059812645.1). Lineage (NCBI taxonomy): Bacteria > Bacillati > Actinomycetota > Actinomycetes > Mycobacteriales > Mycobacteriaceae > Mycobacterium > Mycobacterium sp. NGS45. The sequence continues at coordinate 93,591 of NZ_JCALDB010000014.1, forward strand.
TGTTCGGTGCGCACATCCCGAAGACCAAATGGGAGTCCGCGACGGTGACCACCCTGGATCACCGTATCCCGGAGTACATCCGCAAGATCTGTAAGCGGGATCCGTTCTCCGGCCGGGTGGTTACCGGGGGGATCGTCACCGCGCGCGACTCGAGCTGGCTGATGAGCTGGACGGTGAACCGGCAGCCGCACTTCAAGCAGCAACCCAAGGATCAGATCGTGGTGTGGGTGTACGGCCTGTTCGTCGAGACCCCCGGCGACTACGTCAAGAAGCCCATGCAGGATTGCACCGGCGAGGAGATCACCCAGGAGTGGTTGTACCACATGGGAGTTCCCGAGGAGGAGATCCCGGAACTGGCAGCCACCGCGGCCAAAGCCGTGCCGGTGATGATGCCCTACGTCACGTCGTTCTTCATGCCCCGTAAGGCCGGTGACCGGCCGCAGGTGGTGCCCGACGGTGCGGTGAACTTCGCCTTCATCGGCCAGTTCGCGGAGACCACCCGCGACTGCATCTTCACCACCGAGTATTCGGTGCGCACCGGAATGGAAGCGGCCTACCGGCTACTTGGTGTCGAGCGGGGCGTGCCGGAGGTGTACGGGTCGACCTACGACGTTCGTAGCCTCCTCAACGCGACGCTGCATCTGCGCGATGGCAAGGAGGTCGACATTCCGGTTCCCGAGATCCTCCGGAAACGGATGATCGACAAGGTAACCGGCAATGAGGTCGGCGAACTGCTGGCAGAGTACGGGCTGGTGCCCGCGGCGGACTGACGCTTCAACCATGATGCTTGACCTTTTCGATGGACGGTCGGGTTGAAAAATGTTGTGTAACAACGACGAGAGGTACTGATATGGCACTGTCGGATCAACTCGCGAAGCTCAGCGAGCAGACCAAGTCGCTCGAGGATTCCGCGCGCGCTGCCGAACAGCGGGACAAGGAGTGGGTTGCCAAGCGCGAGGGTGAGGTGAAGGCTTCCCTGGAGCGGAGTCGCGCGGAGGCTGAGGCGCAGGTGCAGGCCGACGCCGACGACGTCGCCAAGGGATGGCACAAACTGCAGCGTTCGGTCTCTGACGATTTTGACTCGCTGCGGGAGAAAGCCGGAAAGCGGCATGCCGAGCATCAGGCCAAGCGCGCCGACCGGGCCGCCGACCGTGCTGAGGAAGACGCGGAGGATGCGATCGCGTTCGCGATCTACTCCCTGGAGCAGGCCGAGTACTACGTGCTGGCCGCGGCGCAGGCGCGCCTGGATGCCGTCGACGCCGAGTTGAACGCGGAAGTCAAGGCCGCCGAGTAGTTTTCGCGCACTTCGCGACCGACGCTCGGCCGGGTATTCCGGCCGAGCGTTTTGCGTGGGGAGCCGAGCTCAGACCAACTCGATGACGTTGGCGATCGACGGCAGTACCCGGCCGGGGCGGAACGGATAGCGGGCGATGTCGGCCTCGACGGTCGAACCCGTCAGCACCAGGATGGTGTCCAGGCCCGCCTCGATGCCGGCGACCACGTCGGTGTCCATCCGGTCGCCGATCATGGTGGTGCTCTCCGAGTGCGCGTCGATGCGGTTCATCGCGCTGGGGAACATCATCGGGTTGGGCTTGCCGACGAAGTAGGGCTCGTAGCCGGCGGCCTTGGTGATCATCGCAGCAACGGATCCGGTCGCCGGCAGCGGGCCCTCGGCAGACGGGCCGGTCACGTCGGGATTGGTGGCGATGAACCGGGCGCCCTTGCCGATCAGCCGGATGGCCTTGGTGATGGCCTCGAAGGAGTAGGTGCGGGTCTCGCCGAGGACGACGAAGTCCGGGTCGACGTCGGTCAGGGTGTAGCCGACCTCGTGCAGCGCGGTGGTCAGCCCGGCCTCGCCGATGACGTAGGCCGAGCCGCCGGGCAATTGGGCATCGAGGAAGGTCGCCGTCGCGAGCGCGGAGGTCCAGATGGACTCCTCGGGCACGTGCAGCCCGGAGCGGACCAGGCGCGCGGCCAGATCGCGCGGGGTGAAGATCGAATTGTTGGTCAGGACCAGAAAGGGCCGGGCCTTGTCGATGAGTGCCGCCAGAAATTCGGCGGCACCCGGCAACGCGTGCTCCTCACGGACAAGGACGCCGTCCATGTCGGTGAGCCAGCATTGCGATGTCGCGCGCACGCCGGCGATTTAGACCGGGGGGTAGGCCGGGGGCGGATAGTTGCCGCGCAGCGCCCAGGGCAGCCACGAGAAGAAGTACTCGATCTCGTCGCTGGCGTCGTAGTCGGGATTCGGATCCATGCGCGAAGTGTAGCCCGCAGCGAGTCCCGCGCAGCGGGGATCAGGCCCATTGCCTACACTGGCCAACTAGTTGATTGGTTACCCGGGGTTTCCCCGCCGTACGCAGAGAGTAGAGAATGCCGCCAGAGAACGGCCAGACCCGCCGCGAAGAGTTGCTGGCCGTAGCCACCAAACTGTTCGCCGCCCGCGGCTACCACGGCACCCGGATGGACGACGTCGCCGACGTGGTGGGCCTGAACAAGGCGACGGTCTATCACTATTACGCCAGCAAGTCGCTGATGCTGTTCGACATCTACCAGCGGGCCGGACAGCGCACGCTGGCCGCCGTGCACGACGACCCCTCCTGGTCCGCGCGCGAAGCCCTCTACCAGTACACCGTGCGACTGCTGGAGCAGATCGCCGAGAACCCCGAAGGCGCGGCGGTGTACTTCCAGGAGCAGCCCTACATCGCGGAGTGGTTCACCGAGGAGCAGGTCGCCGAGGTCCGGGCGACGGAGACCCAGGTCTACGAACACGTGCACGGATTGATCGACCGCGGCATCGCCAGCGGCGAGTTCTACCCGTGCGATTCGCACGTGCTGGCACTGGGCTACATCGGGATGACGCTGGGTGCCTACCGGTGGTTGCGGCCGCACGGCCGGCGCAGTGAGAAGGAGATTGCCGCCGAGTTCAGCACCGCGCTGCTGCGCGGACTGATCCGCGATGAGCACACCCGGGTGCACTCACCGCTGGGTTCCTGACCGCGGCCGCGCCGTCCGCAGGCCCAGGGGCGGGCCGTCGATGCGCGACCGGGTCGGCTGGATAGGATCGCCGCCATGCCGATCGTGAGCAAGACCGTCGAGGTCGCCGCCGACGCGGAACTGATCATGTCGATCGTTGCCGACTTCGAGGCCTACCCGCAGTGGAACGAAGAGGTCAAGGGCTGCTGGATCCTGGCTCGCTACAACGACGGCCGACCCAGTCAGCTGCGCCTCGACACCCTGGTGCAGGGCATGGCGGGCACCTACATCCAAGCGGTGTACTACCCGGGGCCCAATCAGATCCAGACGGTGCTGCAGCAGGGCGAGCACTTCTCCAAGCAGAACCAGGTGTTTTCGGTGGTGGCGATGGGGCCGGTCTCGCTGCTGACCGTCGACATGGACGTCGAACTGGACACGTCCATGCCGGTGCCCAAGGCGATGGTCAAGAAGGTCGTCGACGACGCGCTCGAGCATCTGGCCAACAACCTCAAGACCCGCGCCGAGGCGCTGGCCGCCGGCTGACCGGGCGTCGCCCGGACGGCGTGCAGCACCCAGATTTGGCGCGGTCCAACGCCCGCTGACCTCGGTAGAGTTCTCTTTGTGGCCACCGAGACGGCCACCGGAGTCGAGTGGGGCGTGGGCATCGTGCGCAGCAGTCGTCGAGCGCAATGGGCAGCGCTGCTGAGCGCTGGAACCCTGACTGTGGCTGGTTGCGTCGCGCAGCAGAACGAACCCGCCCCAGAGCCGGCGGTGGATCGGTTGGCCACGATGTTGGCCGGCGAAGCCGAGGTCAACCAGATCATGGGCACCACCGACCTCACCGGCGACACCGTGCTGCACCAGCCCCTGGACATCCCCGAGGACGAGCAGTACTCGCGGCCGGAATGTGTGGCCGTCGGCGGCAATGCCGTCACCTCGATCCTGGCCGGCAGCGGCTACCTACAGTTGCGCGAGTTGGTGGTGTCGGACCTCGGCGAGAGGCTGGAGGTCGACCAAGCTGTCATCGAATTCGAGAACCCTTCTTCAGCACAGGGATTCGTCGACCACACGCTGGATCTGTGGCACCAATGCGCGGGAGAGGTGCTGGTGATCACCCATGACACCGGATACGTGCACCGACACGCGATGGCCGATCCCGAGGTGATCGACGGAGTGCACGTGGTGCACCTGGAGGCCGGCCCGGGTGCCAGTTACTCCTCGGCGCACGGCATCCGGGCCGACGGGAACCTGGTCGTGGACGTCCGGGTGAGCACGGCCGGCGCGGCCGACCGTGCGGCCGCAGCCCGCATGGTGAACGCGATCATCAACCGAAACGCCCTGTGAGAGAGCAGGTTTTGCTTCCTACGGTGAACTCAGCTCCACATCCCGTTGGCGTCGAGCAGCGCGGTCAGACGCTGCGCGCCGTCGGTGAATTGCCAGCCGGTCACTTCGACGACGGCCTCGACGTCGCGGTTGCGCAGCGCGGCGATCAGTTCGCGGTGGTTGGCCACCGCGGCCGCGCCCCAGTCCGGATCGTTGGCGTAGACCAGTGGCGGCATGTAGCGCGTGGCGTGCAGCAGGAACCAGGCCAGCTTCAGTCGCTTGGCCGCCCTGTTGAAGGTGCGGTGAAAGGCGAACTCGCTGTGCATGATCTCGCTGACGTCGCGGCGCTGCACCGCGTCGGCCAAGGTGTCGTTGATGCGCGCCAGGTCGTCGATGTCCTCGTCGGTGATCAGCCGGCAGGCGGCAGCGGCCAACTCTTTGGCGATGGTGGCCTGCAGCCAGAAGATGTCCTCGACGTCGGTGCGACTCAGCGGCTGCACCACGTGGCCGCGATGCGGCTCCAACTGGACCATGCCCTCGCCGCGCAACGTCAGCAGCGCCTCGCGCACCGGGGTGATGCTGACCCCGAGTTGGGCGGCGGTTTCATCCAGCCGGATGAAGGTGCCGGGCCGCAGTGTCCCGGTCATGATGGCGGCCCGCAGGTGCGCGGCGACTTCCTCGGAGAGCTGTTCGCGACGCAACGCACGGCGCGGCGGCGTGGCCTCAGCCGGTGCGTTCACGGGATCCTTCCAGGGTCGACAGCGGGCTTTCAGCAATGTTTGATCAAATGTAAGATCTTCGCAAGTCGCCATGCAATAGAGGGGAACCGAGAGCGTTGACCGCACAGCTGATTGACTACGTGGCCCTCCAGACCTCGACCGAGCAGCCGTACGCGTCCCGGCGCCAGAACTGGACCACCCAGCTGGCCCGGCACGCCATGATGCAGCCTGCAGACACCGCGATCCGGTTCATGGGCAACACGATCACCTGGGTCCAGCTGCACGAACGGGTCGGCAAGCTGGCCGACGCACTGGCCCGCCGGGGCGTGCGCGCCGGGGACCGGGTGATGATCCTGATGCTCAACCGGCCCGAGTTCGTCGAGTCGTTCCTGGCCGCCAACCTGCTGGGCGCCATCGCGGTGCCGGTGAACTTCCGGCTCACCCCGCCGGAGATCGCATTCCTGGTCGCCGACTGTGAAGCCGCCGTCGTCATCACCGAGCCGGTGCTGGCCGCCGTGGCGACCGGCGTCCGGGAGATCGCGCCTGCGCTCGAGACCGTCATCGTCGCCGGCGACGGCGACCAGGACGGCGTGCTGGCCTATGAAGACCTGATCGCCGAAACCGGTGATCCGCACCCGGTCGCCGACATCCCCAGCGACTCCCCGGCGCTGATCATGTACACCTCGGGCACCACCGGACGGCCCAAGGGTGCGGTGCTGACCCACACCAACCTGATCGGTCAACTGATGACCGCGCTCTACACCAACGGTGCGGACATCAACCACGACGTCGGCTTCATCGGGGTTCCGCTGTTCCACATCGCCGGCGTCGGCAACATGTTGGGCGGACTGATGCTGGGTCGCCCCACCGTGATCCACCCGCTGGGCGCCTTCGAGCCCGGCCAGCTGCTCGACGTGCTGGAGGCCGAGAAGGTCACCGGCATCTTCCTGGTTCCGGCCCAGTGGCAGGCGGTGTGCGCTGCCCAGCAGGCCCAGCCGCGTGACCTGTGTCTGCGGGTGCTGTCCTGGGGTGCCGCACCGGCCTCGGACACCCTGCTCCGGCAGATGGCCGAGACCTTCCCGGACAGCAAGATCCTGGCCGCGTTCGGCCAGACCGAGATGTCCCCGGTGACGTGCATGTTGGTGGGCGAGGACGCCATTCGCAAGCTGGGTTCGGTCGGCAAGGTGATCCCCACGGTGGCGGCGCGGATCGTCGACGACAACATGAACGACGTGCCGATCGGCGAGGTCGGTGAGATCGTCTACCGCGCGCCGACGCTGATGGCCGGCTACTGGAACAACCCGAAGGCCACCGCCGAGGCGTTCGCCGGCGGCTGGTTCCACTCCGGCGACCTGGTGCGCCAGGACGAAGAAGGCTACATCTGGGTGGTCGACCGCAAGAAGGACATGATCATCTCCGGCGGTGAGAACATCTACTGCGCCGAAGTCGAGAACGTCCTGGCCGCGCACCCGCAGATCGTCGAGGTGGCGGTGATCGGTCGGCCGCACGAAAAGTGGGGCGAAGTTCCGATCGCGGTGGCGGCGGTCAGCGGCGACAGCCTCGAACTCGCCGAACTCGCCGAGTTCCTCGACGAGCGGCTGGCGCGCTACAAGCAGCCCAAGGGACTTGAGATCGTCGACGCGCTGCCGCGCAACCCGTCGGGCAAGGTGCTCAAGACCGAACTGCGGGAGCGGTTCGGCCAGGCCGCTGACTGAGCGCGGTGCGATACTAGGGGGGTGGCTGTCGCCTCCCCGGTGTCTGACCGTCTGACCACCACGGCCCTGTTGCTGCTGACGTTCGCGACGGGCCTGGTCGACGCGGTCAGCGTGCTGGTGCTCGGGCACGTCTTCGTCGCCAACATGACCGGCAACGTGATCTTCCTCGGGTTCTGGTTCGTCCCGCATTCCGGCGTGGACCTGACCGCAGCCGTGGTGGCGTTCGCCGGGTTCCTGGTCGGCACCGTGCTCGGCGGGCGCTTCGCCCGGCACCTCGGCCATCAGACTCGACTCTGGCTGACCGCCGCGCTGAGCTTCGAGGTGCTGGCGCTGGTGACGTTGGCGGTGCTGGCCGGTGCCGGAGTGCTGGATTATCAGGACAACACCAAGTTGGTCCTGATCGCCGGTCTGGCCGTGGTGTTCGGCAGTCAGAACGCCGCGGCCCGGCGGTTCGGGGTGCAGGAGTTGTCCACCACCGTGCTGACCTCGACGATCGTCGGCCTGGGCTATGACTCGCGGTTGGCCGGCGGCACCGGTGCCGGTGAAAGACTGCGCTACACCGTGGTTTTCACGATGCTCGGCGGTGCGGTAGTGGGGGCGACGATGACCAGATTCACGGTGGCCCCGGTGATCGCCCTGGCTGCTCTGGTGGTGGCCGCGGCACTGCTGATCTTCCGGCACGGGGGCGCGGCCGAGGTTTCCGACGCGGGGTAGCTGCGGATTCCGTGGTGACCCGCAGGATCTGGGCCCGCACCCGTCGTGGCCGGGCTTACCTTCGTGTGACCCGCCCCGGATCCGGGCCCGCACCCGTCGTGGCCGTGGAAACCGTCCCACCTCCGTCGTGAACCGTTAATTGTGAACGCATTTCCCGAGTGGAGGCGTTAACAATTCACGGTTCACGAACCGGGCGGGTCGATCTGACGGCGATGCGCAGGGTGATCAGCAGTTGCACACCGGTCAGCACGGCCAACGTGACCAGGATCGAGGATTCAAGCAGTTCGAGCAGGCGGTCAGGAACCATTTGGACGACGGGGCAACGCTTCACATCCATGGAACGTATCGAGGAGGCCCGCCGATACTGAACTACAATCCGAATACCGGCCTGGTGGTCGTACAACGGCCGAATTCTGGGCCGGGTGGCGCCTCGACCCCCGTCAAGTCTGGACGTTCTTCAACGAGGAGCATTGCGATGGCCAAGAGCGATCGTCACGTTGTATCCAAATTCCTTGTGCTGCTTGACAGATTCATCGCAGACGAGATCAGCGCGCCTGAGTTTCAGTCGCTTTACCTGTCCACCATGAAGCGCGACGACTACATGTTCGATGACGAACTGTTTGACGTTCTGCAAAGGATGTTCAGTGACGCCGATACCTATGTAAAGTATCCCGAACTAAGAGACCCGGGCGACTACGACGACGATCAACTCAAGGCACGCGCGGTGTGCGCGCGGCATGCGCTGTGGGATCGGGGGTATTGAAGGCACGCGCGGTGTGCGCGCGGCATGCGCTGTGGGATCGGGGGTATTGAGTGACGTGGCCGATGACTGCTGAGTCGTCCGAAGGGATGGAACCCCTGAACACCTACGTCGAAGGTAAGACGGTTCTCGACGTCTATGTGGGATACACCGTCCAGTTGTACCTCACCGACGATTACTTCATTCAAGTCGAGACGACGTGCACGTTGCAGAAGGGCGGTAAGGAGAACCGTTGGACGTCAGGCAGCGAAGACAATGTCGCACAGCCGTACCTCGACTTGGTCGGCGACACGATCGTCCACGCCACCATCACCGAGTCCAAGACATTCGACGTCTCATTCGTCAGCGGCGCTCGGTTCCATGTCGAACCGGACCCGGCGTACGAGTCGTGGTCGATCAATGGCCGCTACGGGGTATTGACCGTGTGCATGCCGGGCGGAGACTTGGCAACCTGGCCCGAGCGCCACGAACCCCCCGGTACGTCCGGAGACGTAGTGGTGTGACCCGATTGACCTTTGAAATTTGGAAGGTGTTGAACCAGCATGGGTTTCATTCGCGTGCGGGATTTGGGGAATTGAGTGACGCGGCCATTGACTGCTGAGGAGACCGCACTCATCGCGGCGGTCGTCACCGCCGCGACGGTGCCGGAGTCCGAGCGGCTGCTGGCCGATCTCGCGGCGGCGTCGACCCCGTCGGCATCGAGCACGACGTGGGTCATCGACATCGCGACCGCCAACCGGGGGCCCGGCGTCGACCTTCCGAATGGTCCGCTGCCGGTTCGGGCATTCGTGCCCGATCAGGTGCACTGCCAAGGCGAGGTCCTGGTCTGGGTGGAAGGGGGGCATCTGTCCGGACTGGAGTACGCCTGGGTGAGCGACGATCCTCCGACGCGGTGGCCGCGACCCGACGAAGTCGAAATCGTCCCCGGGTAGCCGCGGCACCGATCCCAGCCAAACCTGGCCGGGTGGGCGTGCATACTCATTAGGTGCGCACCTTCGTCAAACGCAGCTTGACCGCGCCGCCGGGATTCTTCGGCTGTGAAGCGGCTGGCCTGCAATGGCTTTCGGCAGCCGGCGGTGCACTGTGCGCCGAGTTGGTCGGGTGCGATGAGACCAGCCTGACCACCGTGCACCTGGACCGGGTGGCACCGACTCGGGAGGCCGCCGTCGACTTCGGCGCGGGGTTGGCCCGCACGCACGACGCCGGTGCGCCGCACTTCGGTGCCGGCCCACCGGACTGGGATGGGCCTGGCTACTTCGGGCCGCTGCAGAACCCGCTGCCGATGAGCTACGCGAGCTATGAGACCTGGGGCCGCTTCTACGCTGAACAGCGGCTGCAGCCGATGTTGGACCGGGCCCGCGACCAGCTCAGTGCGCAGGTGCTCGAGGACGTCGATGAGGTCGTCACCCGGTGCGCTGCCGGTCAGTTCGATGACGACGACGCTCCGTCGCGCATCCATGGCGACCTGTGGAACGGCAACCTGCTGTGGGCCACCGACGGGGCCACTTTGATCGACCCGGCCGCGCACGGTGGGCACCGGGAATCCGATCTCGCGATGCTCAGCCTGTTCGGCTGTCCGCACTACGACGCGATCATCGACGGCTACCAGAGTGTCCATCCGCTGCGCGACGGGTGGCGGGAGCGGCAGCCGCTGCACCAGCTCTTCCCGCTGCTGGCGCACGTCGCGCTGTTCGGTGTCGGCTACGTCCACCAAACCCACGCGGCCGCACACAAAGTCCTGGGTTTGACCCGGATCTGAGATCGTCGAGTTCGGCCGCGCAGCAGTGCGGAATTGGTGTCCGGTGGTTCGGGTTCGACCTAGGCTGGATTGCAGGTCGAACCCACCTCGGCTTCGATCGACAGGTCCCGAGTAGTTCGAGGAGGTTTGGGTGGCTGTTCATCCGGTGATACATGTCGACCTGCTGTCATCGCAGACGCTGGCCGACCGTGCCGACAGCTTGGAAGCGGAACTGGCCACCATCGTCTCCGGGTGGAACAACCTTCGTGCCACGGGGTCCGGCGTGGCAGCAATGTCGGACGACCTCAGTTGGTTCCAAGGGCAAGTATAAAGTGACCGCGCAGAGTCGAGAAGAAGTCGCTGCCATCTTGAGCGTCGTGCTGTCCAAGCGCGTCGACAGGATTCGGCGTATCTATTGCTCGTTCAAGGACAAGGTCGATGACCATGAAGGCCCGCTCGAGCTGACGTTCGATGATGGGTCCACCCTCAGGTTCGAAACTGCTTCAGACGGGGAAGGACTTGTCCTCGGACGGGGTCCATGGCTGGATCCTTTCGAGGGCAAGCTGTCCGATGTGAACCGTGATTACATTGAGCGTCACGGTAAGTGGACGGTATTCGACGTGACTGGTCAACACCCATACGACGCACTCCGGGGCGGCCGGATTCTCGACGGCCGCATCATTGATCTCGTCGAGCAGCAATCCGGTGCGGACGACGCTCCATCGGCACCGACCAGCGAACTCACCCGTCTTGACCTCGCGAAGACCGTCGGCGTAGTCCTCAGCATTGGTCGATGTGAAGTACGCGCTGAAACGGTCATGGACGAACTGCGGGTTACAGTGCAACTCGCCGCGTGAATCCTGAAGTCCCGACGACGACATAAGACGGACCAACAGGAGAGAATCCCGTTGCCGCAGGGGCTTTCGCTGATCGCGACGCTTCGCCGACGCCTTAGCTGAACGCCAACCAACTCGGCAGGGCGCGCTCCTTGGAGTCGCACAGCACCTGGCGGGTGTCGCAGGAGCCCTTCGGTACCCCCGCGCCGGCCCACATGCCGCCGGTGTCGCGGCGCAGCACGATCGCCGAGGAGCCGCCGCCGTCGAGCAGGATGGCGGTGTCAGATCCCAAGGCCCGGAACAGATCCTGGATCTGATCCGGGGTGTAGCTGCCGCCCTGGAAGACGTACATCTCGTCCTTGTCCCGGGAATAGGCCAACGCCGTCCGAGCAGCCGACGGGCCGCCGTCGTTGAGCTGTCCGGTGTCCCCGGGTGCCAGCAAGCCGATGCCGCTGACCGCGACGAACCGGACCCCCTTTCCCATCAGGTCCTGGATCACCGGGGTGGCGGCGTCGTAATCTTGAGGGCTCTTGGGCGGCACGACGAACGGCGCGCCGGCCACCGGCAAGATCATCGTGGTCAGCGCGGACCACACCTCGTTGCCGCCGGACAGGCCCTGCTTGCCGGCGTAGGCGATGGTCCCGGTGATCGGGACGTTGGCCTTGCCCTGCCCGCGGGTGTTGTCGACGTAGGCGCCCAGCGGCGAACTGCAGCCGGTCTGCTTCCAGGAGCCGCCCTTTTGGCCGCGCACATCGAAGAAGTTGGCGTTGATCGCGATCGTGGGTTGTCCCAACGCCTGCCAGGCGGCAACCGGAGGATAGATCTCGGACGCTTGATACAGGCCCTCGCCGGTGCGCGCACCCGGGGTCCGTTCGCAGCGCGCCTGGTAACCCTGGTGGGAGTCGACCAGCAGACGCGGGGTCAGCCGCTGCGAGGCGGCCTTGATGATCATCAGATGCCCGCCGTTGCTCAGCTCGTACCAGTTGCCGCCGGCATTGAGCATCGGGGCCGGAGCGCCGCCGCCGAAGTTGTACACCAGATACGAACCACGCGTGGTGGCAATGGCATTCGCCAGCAGCTCACGCCCGTCGGCGGCATGCGCGGTCGGTCCGGCCGCCAACGCAACGGCCGTTGCGGTGAACACTGCCAGCACGAGTGCGACGCTGCGGCGCACGGCGACTGCAAGGGTCTTCACGGCAGCCCTTTCTGCACCGACCAGCGAATACGATAAAGGAAACAATAATCACAGCCGCCACACTGTCAACATTGATAACAGTGCGATTTCGATTTGGCGGCGTCCGAATCACGTTCTGCGGGAGTAGGTTTGCCGAATCCGCGGGACCGAATTGCGCGCGGACAGCAAGTGTGTGGCTGTCAAATGCGCGCTGATTTCGCGAAAGCGTGCAAACTTCTGAGCCGAGCTGGTGACGGCGCTCGGTACCGGCCGTCCCCGAATCCGAGGACCGAGCAGATGTTTGCTAAGCCCCATCAGTAACAGTTGCCACATTGCTATCTCTGGCACCGTTGGTTTCGCATCTGGGGTAGTACGGCCGGAATAAGTGCACTTAACGACTGGTCAGAGCCGACTTTCAGGAGCGTCAAAATAATTGGGCCGAGACCTTTCCATATTTAGCCAGAGTGGGGCACAATGTTTGCTGTCACTGGGGGTGACGATCTGATCTAGGGGGGATCAAATGTCTGCTGCTATCCAAACCGTGTCGTGGGGCTTTCGGCCCGCCGTCGTGCGTGGCAAGAGGATGTGCGCGGCCGCGCTGGCGGTTCTCGGGCTGGCCGCCGGTTTGACGGCGGTCGCCGGCACCGTGAGCCCAACCGCCAATGCCTGCACCAACGCGATCAACGCATCCGGCGGTGCGCTGGGACACGGCGGCGGGGTGCGAGAGTCCTGCCTGCCCAACGGCGACAAGATGCGCTGCGAGACGGTGTATGTGTTCGGTATCGGTGGGGAGAACTGCTTCGTGGTTCCGAAGGGCGACCCGAGGAACCCGTGAGGCTTTTTCTCGCGTGGCGACGCTGATCAAGTCGGTGGGGCCACCCGATAGATGGCGTCGGCGTAGTCGTCGGTGACGTATATCGCGCCGTCCGGACCCGGCACCGCGGCCACTGGACGTCCCCAGCGAGACCCGTCGGCATTCTGGAACCCGCCGACCAAGGTTTGTGCGTCACTCAAAGTGCCGTCGCGCCAAGGGAAGAACGCAACCTCAGGCGGTCGCGGCGTTGTGCGATTCCACGAGCCATGCACGCCGATCAGCGCGCCGGCGCCGTAGGGTTCGGGAAGTTCGCCGAAGACCATGCCCAGCGGTGCTGCATGAGCGCCCAAGCTCTGCTCGATGGGCGGCAGTGCGGCACAGTGCATCTGGGTGCCGTCCGAGTTGGTCTGCATGTCGCGGATCAACACCAGGTTCGCCGGGCCGCCGTCGGGATTGCAGTACGGCCAGCCCAATTCGCGCCCCGGTGTCAACCGGGCAACCGATTCCGGCGGATGGTCGTCGACGTAGTCCATCCGGACCTCGCCGTCCGGATCGGCGACGTTGTCGCGGTTGTTCACCGCGGTCCACACCGCGCCGTCGGGCGCGATGGCCAGCCCGGTGCCGTTGCGCACCCCGGTGGCGAACGGCTCGGCCGGGCCGCCGCCGGGCGGCACCCGCATGATGGTCGCGCGCGGTGGATCGGCGTCCCGGTCCTCGGCCGAGATGTTGCCAGTCGAGCCGATCGAGAAGTAGACCGCTCCGTCGGCGCCGACCACCACGCTCTTGAGTGCATGTGAGTAGGCACCCTGCAGGTCGGGGCTCTTGGCGTTCGGCAGGTCGACGACCAGCACGCGCGGCGCTGCGGTGCGCCCGTCAGTGTAGGTGCGTACGTCGACCTGATCACTTTGGGCCAGGTAGAGCTGATCGCCGACGAAAGCCAACCCGTGTGGTTCGGTGAGGCCGTCGAGCAGCACCGCAACCGCACCGTCGGCGTCCAGGCGCAGCACCTGACCGGTCGAGGGCACCGAGACCAGTAGCGCGCCGTCCGGCGCCCACGCCGCCAGCCGGGGTTTCGGGGTGCGCGCCCACACCGACATCGACCATCCGGGCGGCACCTGCGCCTGCCGGGGACGGTCGAACGGAGGCTGCGCCAGTTCGTCGGGCACCTGCACGGTCACGGCGGTCAGGCCCGACGCCGGGGCGGGTTCGGCCGCCGACTCGCCCAGACCCGGTGCCGGTACCGGTACCGGTGCCGGTACCGGGTCGGGTGCACCGCCGCAACCCGTCGCGCCGAGGAGCGCGAGCAGGGCGGCGGCGCTGAGTGCGCGGACGCTAACCGGCCAGCCCGGCATGCATCTCCCAGATCAGGATCTCGGCGGCCTCGGTGGCGCGCACGCGCTGTCCGCCGGAGGCGGTGAACCGCGCCGCGTCGCCCTGTTGCAGGGCGCCGGCACCTTCCAGTTCGACCGCGCCGCGGGCCACGAACAGATGCAGATACGGCGCTTCGGGCAACGACACCGATTGGCCCGGCTGCAGCCGGGCGCCGTGCAGTGCGGCGTGCCGGTTGCCGATGCTGATCGCGGCCTGATCGGCATGCTCAGGCCGGCCCGAGGCGATGGTGACCAGGTTGCCGTCGAGCAGCGCCTCGTCGATCTCGAGTTGCTGATAGCCCGGATCGGTCCCGGACTCATCCGGGACCACCCACATCTGCACGAAATGCACTGGTTCGCTGTGGGTTTCATCGCCGGTCAGGTTCCACGAGTCGTTCTTCTCGGAGTGCAGGATGCCGCGACCGGCGGACATCCGCTGGGCCAGCCCCGGATAGATCACTCCCGAATTGCCGGTGGAGTCCTGATGGACCAGCGATCCGCGCAGCACCCAGGTGACGATCTCCATGTCGCGGTGCGGATGCGTGTCGAACCCGCTACCGGGCGCGACCACGTCGTCGTTGTTGACCAGCAGCAAACCGTGGTGGGTGTTGGCCGGGTCGTAATGATGGCTGAACGAGAACGAATGCTTGGAGTCCAGCCAGTCGATCCGGGTCTGGAACCGGTCCGCAGCACGCCGGACGTCGATCCTCGGCTCGAGCTTGGACGTCACTGAATCACTCCTTGGCTTGGTCCCGAGCCTACCGGCGCCGCACACCACACCAGGGTGCTGAACGCTCCCAACTAACCGGTTCGTAGGCTGTGCATCGTGGATATCAACGGAGCTAGCGCCATCGTCACCGGTGGCGCATCAGGTATCGGTGCGGCCACCGCTCGCAAGCTGGCCGACCGCGGTGCCAAGGTCGTCGTCGCCGACCTGCAGGCAGACAAGGGCGAGGAACTCGCCAAGGAGATCGGTGGCGCCTTCGTCAGCGTCGACGTCACCAACACCGATCAGATCATCGACGCGGTCAAGACCGCCGCTGACCTGGGCCCGCTGCGCGCCCTGGTGAACTCGGCCGGCATCGGCTGGGCCCAGCGCACCATCGGCAAGGACGGCGAGTTCGAGTCGGCGCACAACCTGGACGCCTACAAGAAGGTGCTCGCGATCAACCTGGTCGGCACCTTCGACTGCATCCGGTTGGCCGCAACCGAGATGAGCAAGCTGGATCTGACCGACACCGGTGAGCGCGGCGCGATCGTCAACATGACCAGTGTGGCGGCCTTCGACGGCCAGATCGGCCAGGCGGCCTACTCGTCGTCCAAGGGCGGCGTGGTCGGCATGACCCTGCCGGTGGCCCGGGATCTGTCTGCGGTCGGCATCCGGGTCAACACCGTGGCCCCGGGCCTGATCGACACCCCGATCTACGGCGAGGGCGAGGGCTCGGAAGCGTTCAAGGCCAAGCTGGGTGAGTCGGTGCTGTTCCCGCACCGGCTGGGCAAGCCCGAAGAGCTTGCCTCGATGGTGATCGAGTTGCTCACCAACTCCTACATGAACGCCGAAGTGGTCCGCGTCGACGGCGGCATCCGGATGCCACCGAAGTAACCCGAAGACGAACGTCTGCGAAACCGCCCGCTGCGATCAGCGGGCGGTTTCGTGTCTGGGTGACTTCGCCGTGCAGGATGTGCGAATCCGGCCATGATGGACACGTGACTGCGACACAGAGCGGCAAAGTCTCCATCATCGGCATGGGCAGCGTCGGTACCGCCATCGCCTACGCGTGCCTGATCCGCGGCTCGGCCTCCGCGCTGGGCCTCTACGACATCGTCGCCAAGAAGGTCCGGGCCGAGGTGCTCGACCTCAACCACGGCAGCCAGTTCGTGCCGCACTGCCGGGTCGACGGCGGCGACGACCTGGGCGTCACCGCCGGCTCGCAGATCATCGTGGTGACCGCGGGCGCCAAACAGAAGCCCGGGCAGACCCGACTGGAGTTGGCGGCCGGCAATGTCGCGATGGCCCAGGACCTGACGCCCAAACTCATCGAGCTCTCACCGGGTGCGGTGATCATCTTCGTCACCAACCCGGTCGATGTGGTCACCTATGCCGCAGTGCAATCCGTGGACGTGGCGCCGGGACACATCTTCGGGTCCGGCACCGTGCTGGACTCCAGCCGGTTCCGCTACCTGATCGCCGAACGCGCTGACCTGGCGGTGGGCAACGTGCACGGGTTCATCGTCGGTGAGCACGGCGATTCCGAGATCTCGCTGTGGTCCAGCGTGTCGATCGGCGGCGTGCCGGCCGCCGATTTCAGCGTCGACGGGCGGCCGCTGTTCGACGAACCGGCCCGCACCCAGATCTCGCACGACGTGGTGAACGCGGCCTACGAGATCATCGAGGGTAAGGGCGCCACCAACCTGGCGATCGGATTGTCGACCGCGCGCATCATCGAGGCGATCCGCGGACACCAACACCGGGTGCTGCCGGTGTCCACGCTGCAGACCGGCGCGTACGGCATCGACGACGTCTGCTTGTCGCTGCCCACCGTGGTCTCGGCCGACGGCGCCGGGCGGGTCCTGCAGATCCCGCTGTCTCCGGGCGAGGGCGACGGGCTGCAGGCCTCGGCGCAGACCTTGGCGCAGGCCTGGGCCACCCTGCCGCACTGAGGGCCCGCACTACAGGGCGTCGGGCAACCCGAACTTCGGGAAACACGACGTGTCCAGGAACGCCACCACATGTCCGACGCCGTCGGCGGTCATGTCCACCACGTGCAGCTGGAACGGCAGATGCCGGCCGGACTGCGGGTCGCGCATGTACATCGCCGCCGCAGGCTGGCCGTTGGCGGTCAGCGGCAGCAGCCGCATGTCGCCGGGGTGCTCGGCCGGGCAGTTGTGGTGGATCAACGCCGCGATCGAGGCCCGTCCCTGGAACCAGCCGGTGAACGGCGGCATCTCCCAGATGGCCTCCTCGGTGAACATGCTCACCAGCCGTTCGATGTCGTAGTCCTCGAACGCCGCGATGTAGCGGTTCAGCAGCTCGCGGGCCGGCGCCGAATCCGGCGCCAGCAGCCGATCGTCCTGGCTGGGCGCCACCGCGGCGAGTTGCGCGCGCGCCCGCTGCAACAGGCTGTTGACCGCCGCAGTGGAAGTGCCGATGGCCTCGGCCACCTCGGCGGCCCGCCAGCCCAGTACCTCGCGCAGCACCAGCACCGCGCGCTGCCGCGGCGAAAGATGTTGCAGCGCAGCGATGAACGCCAGCCGCACCGACTCGCGCGAGCCCACGATCACCGACGGATCATCGCGGTCGTCGGGCAGCGGTTCGAGCCACGGCACCTCGGCGCGCTGCTCGAGCTCACCGACCGGGTCGGCGGCCGGCGCGCCCAACCCGGTGGGCAGCGGCCGGCGCTGACGACTCTCCAGCGCGGTCAAGCAGGTGTTGGTGGCGATCCGGTGCAGCCAGGTCCGCACCGAGGACTTGCCTTCAAAGCGGTCATAGGACTTCCAGGCCCGCAGGTAGGTCTCCTGCACCAGATCTTCGGCGTCGTGCAACGAACCGGTCATCCGGTAGCAGTGCGACAGCAGTTCCCGGTGGTACTGCTGTGCATCGGTGAGGAAGGTGTCGGGGTCGCCGGCGAGCACGCTCACGGTTCGAGCTTACAAAGATGTTCTGACAACCGGCGGCTACGCTGCACAGGTGGCCGATGTCGACGTGACCAGAACCGAACGCACCTTCGACGGCGTCGGCGGGGTTCGGATCGTCTACGACACCTGGACGCCGACGGCGTCGGTGCCGCCCGTGGGGGTCGTGGTGCTCTCGCACGGCTTCGGTGAACACGCGGCCCGCTACCACCACGTGGCGCGCCGGTTCGGTCAGGCCGGGCTGGTCACCTACGCCCTGGATCACCGCGGGCACGGCCGCTCCGGCGGCAAGCGGGTCTACGTCCGGGACGTCTCGGAGTTCACCGAGGACTTCGCCCGTCTGGTCGCGGTGGCCACCGACGAACACCCCGACCTGCCGGTCATCGTGCTCGGGCACAGCATGGGCGGAGCGATCGTATTCAACTATGCCGCAAAGCATCCCAGTGATTACGACCTGGTGGTGCTGTCCGGGCCGGCGGTCGCCGCGCAGGACGACGTGCCGGCCGCGCTGAGTGTGGTCGGCAAGGTGCTCGGGGTGCTTGCCCCGAGCGTGCCGGTGCAGCAGTTGGACTCGGCCGCGGTCTCCCGCGACCCGCAGGTGGTGGCCGACTACGACGCCGATCCGCTGGTGTGGCACGGCAAGGTGCCGGCCGGCATCGCCCGCGCGCTGCTGGGCGTGGGTACCGATCTGCCCGAGTTGGCCCGGGCCATCACCAAGCCGATCCTGGTGGTGCACGGCGCCGACGACCGGCTGATCCCGGCCCGCGGCAGTCAGAAGCTGGTGGACTGCGTGGGCTCCGAGGACGTCCACCTGAAAATCTACCCGGAGCTCTACCACGAGGTGTTCAACGAACCCGAACGCGATCGCGTCCTCGACGACGTGGTGTCCTGGATCGAGACCAGGATTTGAAACAACTTGTCGCACTGGGGTTTTTGCTGACCCTGCTGGCCGGGTGCGGAACCGCCGAGCAGACCGGCACCGCGGCGCAGACCGACTGGGTCGAAGAAGAAGTCAGCTTCAATGCCGACGGCCTGACCATCTACGGCAGCTACCGGCATCTGCGCGACGGCGAACCCGGCCCGGCGGCCGTGCTGATCTCGGAGAGCGGCGGTACCGATCGCAACGGCGACAACACCGTGCTGGGACCGGTCGGGAACATGCGGCAGTTGGCCGAACAACTGTCCGAGCACGGGGTGGCCAGCCTGCGCTACGACAAGGTGGGCACCGGCAAGACCGGGCTGGGACCGTTTGCCGCGGATCCGGGGCAGGTGGGCAGCGCGGTGTACACCGCGGGCGCCAAGGCCGCGTTGAGCTTCCTGGCCGAACAACCTGGTTCCGATCCCAGCCGGTTGTCGGCCTACGGCCTCGGTGAAGGCGCCACCCACGCGATGGAGTTGGCCGCCGATACCGCCGTGGATGCGCCGCAGCTGCAGGCTCTGGGGCTGCTGCAACCGCTGCCGCGGCGTTATCTGGACTTGATGACCAACCGGGTGCGTCGCGGTCTGGCCGCCGAGGTCGAGGCCGGTGCCCAGACGGCAGCCGACGCCGAGGCCGTCCAGGCGCAGTGGGACGCCGCCGTCGCGCATGCCCGCAGCACCGGGGAGCTGCCGGAGCAACCGCTGCCGGACAGCTTGAGCCCGATCCTGGGGCCGGGCAACCTCAAGGCGGTCCTGGAAGCCGACGCCATCGACCCGCTGGCGCAGGCCAAGAACGTTCCGGACGCCACCGCGGTGTTGCTCACCTGCTCGGACACCGACGGGCAGGCCTACTGCAGCGACATCACCGGCCTAGCCGACGCGCTGGCACACACCGACCTGACGCTGGTCGAGCTGGTCGGCGTCAACCACGTGCTGCGCGACGACCCCACCGACAACGTGGTCAACCAAGCCAAGGCCGGTCCGCTGTCGCCGCAACTGACCGCCGCGCTGGCCGAGTTCAACGCGGCCGGCTGAGCCGTGTCGTCCCCGTCGGCGATGTCGCCGCCGTCTTCTACCCTGGCGCCATGACAGACAAGATGCTGGCGCGTATCGCCGCACTGCTGCGTCAGGCCGAAGGCACTGACAACCCGCACGAAGCCGAGGCCTTCCTGGCCGCGGCGCAACGGTTGGCCACTTCCACGGCCATCGACCTGGCCGTCGCACGCGCACACTCGGCCAGCCGGGAGGCCGCGGCTGCGCCCACCCAGCGCACCGTGACCATCGGGGAGGCCGGCACCCGCGGCTTGCGCACCTATGTGCAGCTGTTCTCGCTGATCGCGCACGCCAACGACGTGCGCTGTGACGTGGCGTCCAATTCGACGTTCGTCTACGCCTACGGCTTCCCGGAAGATCTCGAGACCACGCACGCGCTGTACGCCAGCCTGGTGGTGCAGATGATCAAGGCCTGTGACGCCTATCTGGGTACCGGCGCCTATCGGCCCACCCCGAAGATCACGGCTCGGCTGAACTTCCAGTTGGCGTTCGGCGCGCGGGTGGGTCAGCGGCTCGCCGAGGCGCGGGCAGCCGTCCGCAGTGCCGCCGAGCAGGACCGCACCCGCGCGCCCGGTACCGCACTTGCGTTGCGGAACAAGGAAATCGAGCTGCGCGATCACTACCGGGTCAGTTCCCAGGCGCGCGGAACCTGGCGGGCCACCAGCGCCTCGGCCGGCTATTCCTCGGCGGCGCGCCGGGCCGGTGACCGGGCGGGGCGACAGGCGCGGCTGGGCAGCAGCCCGGAGCTGCCGGGTGCACGCCGGCCGCTGCGTCGGTGAGCGTCCGCGACAGTCAACGCTCCCGGGTGTATGCCGCGGAGGGGTTTGTGCGCACCATGTTCGACCGTGCCGCCGAGCACCACAACCGGGTCATCGACTTCTTCGGCACCTCGTTGACCCTGCCGCCCGAGGCCCGGTTCGGCGCGGTGGACGCCGTGCAGCGCTACGTCGATGAGGTGCTGGCGATGCCCGCGGTCACGCAGCGTTGGCCGGAGACCGGCGCGCTGTCGGTCCGGCCCCGGCGCGGTACCAAGTTCGCGCACTACGATCCCAGCGAGGCAGTCATCGCGGTGTCTGAACATCCGGAGGCCGGATCGCTGCGCGAACTGGTGGTGTTGCATGAGATCGCCCATCACCTGAGCCCGGCCGCTCCGGCGCACGGCAGCGAGTTCGTGTCGACCATGTGCGAACTGGCCGCACTCGTGATGGGACCAGAAGTTGGCCACGTGCTGCGCGTGGTTTACGCCAAAGAAGGTGTGGGTTAACCCATTCCGATACGGTGAACCCATGACCCCGACCCCGCAGGCCGTCGACGAACTGTTGAATCGCATTGTGCTGCCCGCTGATCCGGTGCTCGACGCTGCGTTGGCCGACAGTGCGGCAGCCGGTCTGCCGACCATCGAGGTGACCGCGCAGGCCGCGCATTTCCTGGGGCTGCTGGTGCGCATCGCGGGCGCGCGGCGGGTGCTCGAAATCGGCACCCTCGGTGGCTACAGCACCATCGCGCTGGCCCGGGCGGTCGGTCCGGAGGGCAGCGTGATCACCCTCGAGTACGAGCAGCGGCACGCCGAGGTGGCCAAGGCGAACCTGCGTCGAGCCCGGGTCGACGATCGGGTGCAGATCATCGTGGGCGCGGCCCTGGACACGCTGCCGTCGCTGACCGGTGACTTCGACTTCGTGTTCATCGACGCGGACAAGGAGAACAACAGCGCCTACCTGCAGTGGGCCGTCGACCTGGGGCGGCGCGGCACCGTCATCGTGGTGGACAACGTGGTGCGCGACGGACGAATTCTGGAGCCGACCGCCGAGGATCACCAGGCCCGCGCGGTGCGCGACATGCTCGAGTTGCTGGGCCGGCATCCCGACCTGGACGCCGCGGCGATCCAGACGGTGGGTGGCAAGGGGTGGGACGGCTTCGCGATTGCCAGGGTGGGCTGACGATGCCGAGGGACGAGGCTGAGGAGGCCGCCAAGTTGGGCAGGGTCGGCTGACCCCGTTTTCGTTCAGTTGGAAGCTAGGTAGCCGGAATCCGCCGAAACGCCTACTTGGTGTCTAACTCAACGGCTTGGAATGTGATCGGTCACATCGCGGGCTGGCCGTCTGGCCGGACTCGCCTCAGGTGCAGACCGCGCCGACGGCCGCCGACCCGACCAGCTTGGTGTACTTGGCCAGCACGCCGGTGGTGTAGCGCGGCGGCAACGGCGCGAAACCGACCTTGCGGGCTTCGAACTCGCCCTCATCGACCAGCACGTCCAGCGTCCCGTTCGCGACGTCCAGCCGGATCCGGTCGCCGTCGCGCACGAAGGCGATCGGTCCGCCGTCGACGGCCTCGGGCGCGATGTGCCCCACGCACAGCCCGGTGGTCCCGCCGGAGAACCGGCCGTCGGTCATCAGCAGCACGTCCTTGCCGAGCCCGGCGCCCTTGATCGCACCCGTGATGGCCAGCATTTCGCGCATACCGGGTCCGCCCTTGGGACCCTCGTAGCGGATCACGACGACGTCGCCGTGCGTGATGGTGCCGTCCTCCAGCGCGTCGAGGGCAGCCCTTTCCCGCTCGAAAACCCTTGCCGTGCCTTCGAACACGTCGGAGTCGAAACCGGCCGACTTGACTACGGCGCCCTCGGGCGCCAGCGAGCCGTGCAGGATCGTGATGCCACCGGTGGGGTGGATCGGCTCGGAGAGCGCGCGCAGCACCTTGCCGTCCGGGTCCGGCGGCGCGATGTGCGCCAGGTTCTCGGCCATGGTCTGTCCGGTCACGGTCAGGCAGTCGCCGTGCAGCAGCCCGGCGTCCAGCAGGGCCCGCATCACCACGGGCACGCCGCCGATCTCGTCGACGTCCTTCATCACATGCTGGCCGAACGGCTTGACGTCAGCCAGGTGCGGCACCTTGTTGCCGATCCGGGTGAAGTCGGCCAGGGTCAGGTCGACCTCGGCCTCACGTGCGATCGCCAGCAGGTGCAGCACCGCGTTGGTGGACCCGCCGAACGCCATCACGACGGCGATCGCGTTCTCGAAGGCTTCCTTGGTGAGGATGTCGCGCGCGGTGATGCCGCGGCGCAGCATCTCGACGACGGCCTCGCCGGAGCGGCGGGCGTAGTCCTCGCGGCGCTTGTCGATCGCGGCCGGCGACGCGCTGCCCGGCAGCGACATGCCCAGTGCTTCGGCGGCCGAGGCCATGGTGTTGGCGGTGTACATACCGCCGCAGGCGCCCTCGCCCGGGCAGATGGCGCGCTCGATGATGTCGACGTCCTCGCGCGACATCAACCCACGCACGCAGGCGCCAACGGCCTCGAAGGCGTCGATGATGGTGACTTCCTTCTCGGTGCCGTCGGTCAGCTTGGCAATGCCCGGCATGATCGATCCGTTGTAGAAGAACACCGAAGCCAGGTTCAGCCGGGCCGCCGCCATCAGCATGCCGGGGATCGACTTGTCGCAACCGGCCAACAGCACGGTGCCGTCCAGTCGCTCGGCCTGCACCACGGTCTCAACGCTGTCGGCGATCACCTCGCGGCTCACCAGCGAGAAGTGCATCCCCTCGTGGCCCATCGAGATGCCGTCGGACACCGAGATGGTGCCGAACTCCAGCGGGTAGCCGCCGGCCTTGTGCACACCGGCTTTGACCTCCTGGGCCAGTCGCTGCAGCGACATGTTGCACGGCGTGATCTCGTTCCAGGACGACGCGACGCCGATCTGCGGCTTGACCCAGTCCTC
This sequence comes from Mycobacterium sp. NGS45, assembly GCF_059812645.1. Taxonomy (NCBI): domain Bacteria; kingdom Bacillati; phylum Actinomycetota; class Actinomycetes; order Mycobacteriales; family Mycobacteriaceae; genus Mycobacterium; species Mycobacterium sp. NGS45. Next base: position 117,044 of record NZ_JCALDB010000014.1, read on the forward strand.
GTCTCCCATGCCTACCGCGCGGAGCATCCCGCGGGCGGCGGCCTTCTCCAGGCCGTCGGTGACATCCCGGCTACGGGGCTTCATGTCCACGGACGAGGTTTCGCTCATGGCAATCAGTATCGCGGGCCTGTCCAATCGGTATCTGGTTAGGCAAACCTGTGTTGACCGATCGCTCGATCGTGCGGCATTCTCATATACCCCTCAGGGGTATGATGTACCGTGGTGGAATGACCTTCCGCATCGTCGCGGCCCTGGCCGCACTGTCCACCGCCGTGTTCCTGTCCGGCTGTACCGACAACACCAGCACCACCCATGACGGTCACACCGACCACAGCCACGGCCCGGAAACCACCGTCGTCACCGGCGAACCTGCCGGCTACAACGACGCCGACGTCGCGTTCATGACCGACATGATCCCGCACCACGAACAGGCCATCGAACTGACGGCCTTGGTGCCCGACCGCTCGACCAACCCCGAGCTGATCGCACTGGCCGAGCAGATCGCGGCAACCCAACAACCCGAGATCGACACCATGAAGGCGTTCCTGGTGCAGTGGACCGAGAATCCGCAGGACAACACCGACGACCACGGCGATCACCACTCGGAGATGAGCGGCATGGTCGATGAACAGACCATGGCCGAACTCGGCACGCTCAGCGGACCGGAATTCGACACGCTGTGGTTGCAGTCGATGATCGCGCACCATGAGGGCGCCATCGAGATGGCCCAGACCGAGCTCGACACCGGCGCCAACGCCGACGCCAAGAAGTTGGCGCAGGACATCGTCGCGGCCCAGCAGGCCGAGATCGACACCATGAACCAGATGCTCGGCGGCACGCCATGACCGAACACGGGTACTCGTCGGACAAGGAGAACTACACCCGTCGGCTGCGGCGGATCGAGGGGCAGGTGCGCGGCATCGCCAAGATGATCGAGGACGACAAGTACTGCATCGACGTGCTCACCCAGATCAGTGCGGTGAATTCGGCGTTGCAGTCGGTGGCCCTGGGACTGCTCGACGAACATCTGGGTCACTGCGTCTCGCACGCCATCGCCGACGGCGGTGAGCAGGCCGAACAGAAGCTGGCCGAGGCGTCGGCGGCGATTGCCCGGTTGGTGCGGTCCTAGCACCGGATGTCCGGCTCCAACCAACACGAGGTGCGTGGATAGCCGGCGTCGCCGTCGGGCGCGCTGAACCGCCGCAGCGGCCCGGAGCCGATACCGTGGCACGCAAATGAGCGTCGAGCTGCTGCGCAGTGCCGCCCCGTGGACGCCGCGGGTGGCGGCGCAGCTGGCCGTGCTGTCGACCGCGGCCTTCGTCTACGTCACTGCCGAGTTGGCGCCGGTCGGCGCACTGCCCGCAATCGCGAGCGATCTCGCGGTCAGCGAGGCCCTGGTCGGCACTCTGGTGGCCAGCTACGCCCTGGTGGCCGCGGTCATGACGATGCCGCTGGTGCGCTGGACTGCGCACTGGTCGCGACGACGGGTGCTGGTGCTGACCCTGGTGACGCTGACCGTCGCCCAAACCGTCTCGGCGGTGGCCGACGACTTCGCGGTGCTCGCCGCGGGGCGGGTGACCTCGGCGCTGACCCACGGCCTGATGTGGTCGGTGCTGGCGCCGATCGGCGTGCGGTTGGTGCCGCCGAGCCACGCCGGCCGTGCGACCACCGCGGTGTACGTCGGGTCCGCGCTGGCGTTGGTGGTCGGCAGTCCGCTCACCGCGGCCATGAGTCAGCTTTGGGGCTGGCGGGCTGCGTTCGGGGTGATCGCCGGCGCGGCTGCCGTGGTCACCCTGGCCGCCCGGCTGGGACTGCCGCAGTTGCCGGTGCCCGGCGGCGCAACGCGCAGGCGGGCGCCGGCGCGGGGAAGCGACCGTCGGCTCAACATCCTGTGCGGGCTCACCGTCGTCGGTGTCACCGCGCACTTCATCTCCTACACGTTCATCGTGGTGATCCTGCGGGATGTGGTGGGGATGCACGGGGCCGGACTGGCCTGGCTGTTGGCCGGCTACGGGGTTGCCGGGCTGGCCGCGATGGCCCTGTTGGCCGGGGCGTTGGACCGACGTCCCAAGGCCACGCTGCTGGCCGGGCTGGGCGGGCTGTCGATCGCGCTGGCCGTGCTGGCCACCTTGGCGATGGATCCCGACGTCGGAGCGACCGCCCTGATCGTCGGCGGCGTTGCCGTGGTGCTGTGGGGAGCGATGGCCACGGCGCTGCCACCCATGCTGCAATCGGTCGCCATGCGGGTCGGCGCCGACGACGCGGATCGGGCCTCGGGCCGCTACGTCGCGGCCTTCCAGGGCGGCATCATGGCGGGTTCGCTGATCGGCGGCTACCTCTACCAGACCGTGGGAGTTGCCGCGATGGTCAGCGCATCGGCTTTGCTGGTGATTGTCGCCTCGGCGGGGGTGGCCCGGAGTCGACGGTTGTTCGATGCACCTGACGCAGTGTGGGGTCGGTAACAAAAGTCGTGGTCAGCACGATCTCCCCAGGAGTGGAACCAGCAGGTGGCGCGCTCGCGCGGCCGCTGACCTGGTTCTCGAGACCGGTAGCTGGTGTTTTGGTTGTGCGACACTTGGACCAGGACAGAAGAGCATGGAGGACGTTTTGATGCCCAGTCTCGTTGCGCCCCGAGCGGCGACGCGGACCACCCAGGCGCTCGCCGCCACCGCCGCTCTGTTGGCGGCGCTGTTCACGGCAGCTCCGGCGATCGCCGATCCCGAACCGGCGCCCGTGGACCCACAACCGGTGATCGACGCGCCCGCTGCTCCCGCCGGGGCCCCGGCCGATCCGGCTGCAGTGGGCGCCGCCGAAACCGGCGCGGAACCGGAAGCGGTGAACAACTACGGACTCTGGGAGGTGCCGGAAGGCACCCCCGCCGGGCAGAACCCACTGCCGTTTGAGGGCACCCCGCCGTTCCGGCCACCGAGCTTCAACCCGGTGAACGGATCGATGGTGGGTGTGGCCAAGCCGATCTACATCAACTTTGCGGTGCCGATCGCCAACCGGAAGCTGGCCGAGGACGCGATCCACATCTCGTCCAACCCGCCCGTGCCGGGTCGGTTCTACTGGGTCACCGATTCTCAGGTGCGTTGGCGCCCGCAGGACTTCTGGCCGGCCAACACCGTGGTGACCATCGACGCGGCCGGTACCAAGTCGACGTTCCGCACCGGTGACTACCTGGTGGCCACCATCGATGACACCACCAAGCAGATGGAAGTCATGCGCAACGGAAAGTTGGAGAAGACCTTCCCGGTGTCGATGGGCCGACAAGGCAAGTACGAGACCAAGAACGGCACCTACTACGTGCTGGAGAAGTTCGCCGACATCGTGATGGACTCCTCGACCTACGGCGTGCCGGTGGACTCGGCTGAGGGCTACAAGCTCAAGGTGAAGGATGCGGTCCGGCTCGACAACAGCGGGATCTTCGTGCACAGCGCACCGTGGTCCACCGGCGACCAAGGCACACGCAATGTCAGCCACGGCTGCATCAACCTGAGTCCGGCCAATGCCAAGTGGTTCTTCGACAACTTCGGCAGCGGTGACCCGGTGGTGATCAAGAACACCGGCGGCGGCTGGTACGACCAGCCCGACGGCGCGTCCGATTGGCAGATGTTCTAACCCGCCATACGCCGAAAGCCGGTTCTCCATCCCCGAATGGGTTGGCGAACCGGCTTTTCGCGCTAG
>NZ_JCALDB010000015.1:0-118538 GCF_059812645.1 Mycobacterium sp. NGS45
GCCGGCATGTGCATATTGCAAATGCCGGCGCTCAGCGGTGTCATCAATGTGCGTTATGCCGGGCGCCGATAGCTGCAGAACCGGTAGCGCAGCCCGGTCGAACTGGTCTGCCATTGCCCTGCGCTCAGCGTCCAGCTGTCATCGAGTTTCGGGGCCAGCGCATCACCCTCGGTGACCGGCAGATCCAGCTCGATCTCGGTCACCTCGCAGCGGGTGGCCTGCGGCAACGCCAACGCGTAGATCTGCGCGCCGCCGATCACCCAGGCATCCTCCGTCGGCGCGGCCGACAAAGTACTGACCACTTCTGCCCCGTCGGCGGCATACCCGGCCCGCCTGCTGATCACCACGTTGCGCCGCCCGGGCAGCGGCCGCACCGCAGCGGGCAGCGATTCCCAGGTCAGCCGTCCCATCACCACGGTGTGCCCGAGTGTGACTTCCTTGAAGTGCGCCAAGTCTTCGGGCAGTCGCCACGGAATGCTGTTGTCCCGCCCGATCACACCCGAGCTCGCTTGCGCCCAGATCAGTCCGAGGGTCACACCGCTACCGGAGCCTTGATCCCCGGGTGCGGGTCATAGCCCTTGATCTCGATGTCCTCGTAGACGTAGTCGAATATCGAATCACGGTGCGCCAAAACGAGTTCCGGATACGGCCGGGCCTCTCGGCCGAGCTGCAAATTCACCTGTTCGACGTGGTTGTCGTAGATGTGGCAGTCCCCGCCGGTCCAGACGAACTCCCCCACGCCCAGGCCGGCTTGCGCGGCCATCATGTGGGTCAACAGCGCGTAGCTGGCGATGTTGAACGGAACACCGAGGAACAAATCCGCACTGCGCTGGTAGAGCTGGCAGCTGAGCCGGCCGTCGGCCACGTAGAACTGGAAGAACGCATGGCACGGCGGCAACGCCATCTGCGGGATCTCGCCGACGTTCCAGGCCGAGACGATGTTGCGGCGGCTGTCCGGGTCGGATTTCAGCAGTTCCAGCGCGGCGCTGATCTGGTCGATGTGCGCGCCCGACGGGGTCGGCCAGGATCGCCACTGCACGCCGTAGACCGGGCCCAGATCACCTGTCTCCGAGGCCCATTCATCCCAGATCGTGACGCCGCGGTCCTGTAGCCAGCGCACATTGGAGTCACCGCGCAAGAACCACAGCAGCTCGTAGATCACCGACTTGGTGTGCACCTTCTTGGTGGTGATCAGCGGGAAACCGGCGTTGAGGTCGTAACGCATCTGGTGGCCGAACAGGCTGCGGGTGCCGGTTCCGGTGCGATCCGCTTTCGGGGTTCCGGTCTGCAGCACCAGCCGTAACAGGTCCTCGTAGGGCGTGGGCACAGGCACGGCCTCAGCTTACTGCGACCCGCTGCGCGCAGGCCTCCGGCACACGCGGGGCTGTCAGGCCAGTCCTGACCCGGTAGAACAGATGCCATGCCGACCATCACCGATACCGTCACGACCGCCGACGGCAGCTGCCCGATCACCTTCGCCACCCCCGACGGCGCCGGCCCGTGGCCGGGTGTGGTGCTCTACCCGGACGCCGGCGGTGCGCGCGCGACGATCACCGAGATGGCCGAACACCTGGCCGGCCTGGGCTTTGCGGTACTGACCCCGGACGTGTACTACCGCACCCCGGGCTGGGCGCCATTCGACATGGCGGCGGTGTTCGCCGATGCCGCCGAGCGCAACCGGATCTACCGCATGATCGCCTCGGTCACCGCCGACATGATGGCCGCCGACGCCAACGCGTTCTTCGACTACCTGGCGGCCCGCCCGGAGGTGCGCGGCCAACGGTTCGGCACCACCGGCTACTGCATGGGTGGCCGGATCTCGCTGATCGTGGCCGGCCGGGTACCCGAGCGGGTCGGGGCCGCATTGAGCTTCCACGGCGGCGGGCTGGTGGCCGACGATCCGGCCAGCCCGCACCTGCTGGCCGACGCGACCCAAGCCGCGGTCTACGTCGGCGCGGCGCACAACGACAACTCGTTCACCAAGGCACAGGCCGAGACCCTCGACGAGGCGCTGACCGCGGCCGGCGTCACGCACGTGATCGAGCACTACCCGGCCGGACACGGTTTCGCCGTCCCCGACAACGGACCGTACGACGCCGACGCCGCGGCCCGACACAGGCAGGCCACCGGCGAGTTCCTCGCGGCCCACCTATGACGGGTCAGACGTAGCGGTCCCGCCCGGCCAGCGCACCGGCGACCATCTGCACGGCGTACACCGTCAGGGCCATCACCCAGGGCACGGTCCAGCCACCGGTCAGGTCGTGCAGCAGGCCGAACAGCAGCGGCCCCACCCCGGCCAGCAGATAGCCGAAACCCTGCACCATGCCGGACAGCGGGGCGGTGTCCTCGGCGGTGCGCGCCCGCAGCGCGATCACCGCGAGCGCCAGCGAGAACACGCTCATCCCCAAACCGACCAGCACGCTCCACAGCAGCGGCGAGAAGCCCGGGTCGACCGCCAAACCGATCATCCCGATGAAACCGAGCACACCCAGGCCCACGATCCAGCCGCTTTGCGCGCGTTGTGCGGCCGCCCACGGCGCGATCACCAGGCTGATCGGCACCGCCAGCACCGACACGAAGCCGACCAATAACCCGGCCTCGGTCTGCCCGACCCCGCTGTCGATGAAGACCTCCGGCAGCCAACCCATCACGATGTAGGCCAAGAACGACTGGCAGCCGAAGAACAGCGTGATGGTCCAGGCCAGCCGGCTGCGCAGCAGTGACCGGCCGGTGTGCGCCGAAGCTCCGGCGTCGTCCATCCGCACCGCGGCGATCGGCCGCGCACCCAGCAGCCACAGCACCAACGCCAGCGCGGCCAGCACCGCCCAACTGGCCAGCGCGCCGCGCCAGCCGCCGAGCAGATCGTCGAGCAGCGGTGTGGCCGCCGACCCCAGTGCGCCGCCGCCTTGCAGGGCGGCGGTGTAGATCCCGGTCATCAACCCGATCCGGGCCGGGAACGAACCCTTGATCACCACCGGGATCAGCACGTTGGCCAGCGCGATGCCGGCACAGGCGACCAGGGTTCCGCCGATCACCACGGCCGCGCCGGCGAGCACCCGGACCAGCAGACCGATGCACAGCACCACCAGTGCCACCGAGATGGCCCGGCCCAACCCGATCCGCCGGGACAGCCACGGCGCGGCCAGGCCGGCACCGGCGAAACACAGGCACGGCAGCGTGGTCAGCACACCGGCCCAGGTGGCCGAGGCACCCAGCGAGGTCTGCATCTCGCCGAGCAGCGGGCCCACACTGGTGATCGCCGGGCGCAGGTTCAGCGCGGTCAGCACCACTGCGACCACCAACAGCGTCCCGCCGGCGACCATCGCGCCGGGCCGCAGTTCTACCGCGCCGTCCAACTCGCATTCGAGGTCACGCCGGTAGCTGTCCCGGCGCCGTGCGGGTTCGGTACCCAACTCAGGTGCGCCGCCGCGAGTGCATGAATGTCGCGGCGGCGCGGAAGATTCCGCGGGTCGCGTAGATCGCCGCGATGATCGACAGACCGATCAGCACGACGAACATCAGCACCCAGTTGGTGCGGTCGTGGTCGACGTTCCACCACACCACGGTGAACAACACCGCGCAGATGAACACCACGATGTCGCGCCAGTTTCCGCTGTAGGACGCGGCCAGCGAGCGGATCTCACGCGAGCGTTCGACACCGGAGACGATCTCGTCGACCCGAATATCGATGGAACGTTGCAGGGCGGCCCGGCGCTCGGTCTGCTCGGGTGGCAGCCGGTCCAGCAGGTCCATGTCGGCCTTGATCGCGGCCCGCACGTCGGGGCCCTTGAAGGTCCCGGCAGCAATCCCGAGCAGGGCCCCGCCGGCGATCGGCGCGGCCCCCAAGGCCAGTTCTGCGATCCCCGGCATGGCTTCTCCCTCGAGTCGGTCGACGTCGGTGGGCCCGCGTCAATCCATCAGCATGGCAGCCAGTGTGCCGCCCAGCTCATAGGCCTGCTCGCGCACCACGCCGGTCAGCGCACCCACAACGTGCAGCGGGTCGGCCGCCTTGGTCAACCCCATCCCGCCGGCGATGCGTTCGATGGCGTTGGCCGCGCCGCCGGTGTCGTCGTTGCCGTGTACCCAATACCCGTACGGCCGGCCGGCGACGTGGTCCAGGCTCGGGTAGTACACGGTGTCGAAGAAGTGCTTGAGCGCACCGGACATGTAGCCGATGTTGGCCGGCGTCCCGAACAGATACCCGTCGGCGTCGAGCACGTCGGGCACGGTCGCGGCCAGCGCCGGGCGCACCACCACGTCGACGTCGACGATCTCGGGGTCCCGGGCGCCGGCCAGCACCTGCTCGAACAGTTCCCGGGTGGCCGGCGACGGGGTGTGATGCACGATCAGCAGGGTGCGGCTCATCTGCCCTCCCCGACTGCTCTGCCCTCCTGCAAGGCGACGGCCTTCTTCATCGCCTCCCGCGCGCGGGTTCGGTCACCGGCATAGTCGTAGGCCCGGGCCACCCGATACCAGCGCACCCAGTTGTCCGGGTCGGCGTCGAGTTCGGCCCGCACTGTGTCGAAAAGCTGGTCTGCGGCGGCCCTTTCGATCCGGCCGGAGGCGCGCCGCGGCAGTTCGCTGACATCGAGTTCCATGCCTTGCTCGGCAGCCAGCCGGGCCAGCCGTTGGTGCGCGAACCCGGCCCGCAGCGTGGCGACCATCGCCCACGCCCCGATCACCGGCAGGATCAGCAGCGCCAGCCCCATCCCGACCGGGGCGGCGCGGCCGTCGGCGATCAGTGCGACGGCGATCCGGCCCAGCAGCACGAAGTAGACGATCAGGGCCAGACACAGGAACCCGATCAGCAGTTGCGCGCGGTAGGCCTTCATTGCAGGTCGAGCAGCGCCTCGAGGCCGATGGTCAGACCCTGATGCTCCTTGACCTTGCGTACCGCCAGCAGCACACCGGGCACGAACGAGGTGCGGTCCAGGCTGTCGTGCCGGATGGTCAGCGTCTCGCCCTGGGTGCCGAACAGCACCTCCTGGTGGGCCACCAGCCCGGTCACCCGCACCGAGTGCACCGGGACGCCGTCGACGTCGGCGCCGCGGGCCCCCTCGATCCCGGTGCTGGTGGCATCGGGGTTGGGCGGCAGGTCCTTTCGCGCCGCAGCCACCAGCTTGGCGGTCCGGGCCGCGGTTCCCGACGGGGCGTCCGCCTTGTGTGGGTGGTGCAGTTCGATGATCTCGACCGATTCGAAGTACGGGGCCGCCTGCTGGGCGAAATGCATGGTCAGCACCGCGCCGATGGCGAAGTTCGGTGCGATCAGCACATGCGCACCGGGTTTGGCGCCCAGCCAGGCCTGCACCTGGTCGAGGCGCTCCTGGGTGAAGCCGGTGGTGCCGACGACGGCGTGAATACCGTTGTCGATCAAGAACTTCAGGTTGTCCATCACCACGTCCGGGTGGGTGAAGTCGATCACCACCTCGGTGTCGGTGTCGACCAGCTGTGCCAGCGCGTCGCCGGCGTCGACGCCGACGGTGAAACTCAGATCGTCGGCGGCCTCGACCGCGGCAACCATCGTCGCTCCGACCTTGCCCTTGGCACCCAGCACTCCCACTCGCATGGTCAGCAGCCTAGTCGGGGCGCCTAAGCTGGCGTCATGCTGCCAGAAGAGGTGTTGCCCGAGGTCCCGGTGACCAGCGCGGCCGCACTCGCGATGTTCGACGCCGCGCCCGCGGTGGAACCAGAGGCCATGATCGGCACCTGGCGGGGTGCGGAAGTTCCCACCGACCACCCGATGGACGGGTTACTCGCGGCCAGCGGGTGGTGGGGTAAGCAGTTCATCGACGCCGAAACCGTGCATCCGCTGCTGTTTCCCAACCGCGATGGGTCCGCGCTGTGGCCACTGAATCCGACGGTGGCCTTCGCCGGTGTCGGCCCGGCCACCAAGGTACCCGCGCTCAAACGGATGAAATTCGGGCCAGCCCATCGCCGCGCTGCGCCCGGCCCTGCGCGCCCGCGGGCCCAAGGCCCGGCTGCGGACCACCCGGTTCCGGGGCGTGGACAGCGCCACCATGCTCTACGACCAGTTGCCGATCAACGACGTCTTCCGCAGGATCGACGACGACACCGTGCTGGGCGCAATGGACCTGCGCGGCTCGCCACGGCCGTACTTCTTCGTCTTGCGCCGGGATTCGTCGCTGCCGGTGCAGTAGCCAACTTCGGTACCGGACGGACTCATCGCCGCCGCCGGTCACGCTGGCCGAGTTCACGACGGCTGCGGTGGGTGGTGATGCCACCGGGTCGGGCCGGCCCGCAGCGGCGGCTCGGCACCCGGTCGGTGATTTCGGTTGCGCCGACGCGTGATTGGTATCTGGACCGCCGAGTCGCGGCGGACCGTGGCTGCGCGGTCATAGTCGGCGCGCCGGGCCGGGTCGCGCAGGATTGCATAGGCTGCCAGGATCTGGCGCACGTCTTCGTCGGCGCCGCGCGATGACGAGGCGCCCCGGGTGTCGGGATGCTGCGCCCGCAACCGGACCCGATACGCACGGGTGATCTCGGCCTGAGTGGCGTCGGGGGCCACCCCCAGGACGTGGTAGGGATCGGGTGTGCCGCTGACCACCGCTGCCTCTCCGAATCTGCGGTGATGCCGAACGCTCGCGCGGGTAGCGGCAACGAATCGCACGCCGCCCGTTCGCCATGCCACTCCCGGTGGCGGCGCGTACGCGGACCGACCCGGGCACTGACCCGGTCGGCCGCACCCCGCCTACTCGCAGTACGGGCTGCGCGCGATTCGTTGCCTTCCGATGCGCACCGCTTCGGCATCACCTCCCGTGTGAGCTAACCGCTCTGGACGAGATCAGCGGCCCGACGGAGGAGACCGCTGGGTCGCCCACACCGGCCCCGCACGCCAGCGTTCCGGTGGACACCGTCGGTCTCGGTCCGCCGGCCGCGCACAGACCCACCGGTCCAGGGCGGTCCCGACGCGTCCCGGGGTCCGGCGAGGGACCGGGAGCTCGGCGCGCAGTTCGGCGAGTTCCTGCTCCCTCTGCGCGTAGTCCTGCTGCAGGCAGATCCACTCGGCCTCGAGGGCCACCGCCGCTTCGTCGAGCGGGACACTGGGGCATTGGACATTGGTTGCCATCTGACTCAACCACTTTCGACGTTTTGCGCCTTGGCCAAGTAGCGGACGGCGCGCGTCAGGCGCTGATCGGCGTCTTCTCCTTTTCGTCGGTGGCGATCTCGATCCGACGCGGCTTGGCCTTCTCGGCGACCGGGATCGTCAGCCGCAACACCCCGCCGGTGTAGCTGGCCTCGATGCGTTCGGTGTCGAGGGTCTCCCCCAGGAACAGTTGCCGGCTGAACACCCCGCGCGGGCGCTCGGCCGAGACCATTTCCCGTTCGGGGTCGCCCTCCGGGCGCTGGGCCCGCACGGTGAGCACGTTGCGTTCGACGTCGATGTCCAGCGACTCGGCGTCCACGCCGGGCAGATCGAACTCGACGACGAAGCGGTCGCCGTCGCGCCAGGCGTCCATCGGCATCACCGCGGGACGGGCCGTGGTGCCCAGCACCTGCTGGGCCAGGCGATCGAAGTCGCGGAACGGATCGCTGCGCATCAACATGACCTCTAACCTCCTACCCTGTTGTTGTGAAGACAGATGATCTATGTCATCTGTCACATATTTCTTATAGCACTGGTTTCTGATCTATGCAAGGATGGTGGTATCTGAAATGTTGACGACCACGAAAGCAGCCCAGTGCCCGACGAATCCCCGACGCGCTCGACGCGCGGTGTCTACGCCATCTCGGTGGCTTCCGAGCTGAGCGGGATCGATCCGCAGACACTGCGGCTCTACGAACGCCGCGGATTGTTGACTCCGGCCCGCACCGACGGCGGCACCCGCCGCTACAGCGACGAAGACCTCGAACTCCTCGAGCGGATCTCGGAGTTGGCCGTTCAGGGGATCAATATCGCCGGTATCGCCGAGATCCTGGACCTGCAGTGCCGCAACGCCGAGCTCGAGACCGCCAACAACCATTTGGCCTCGGAAAACGCGCGGCTGCGTGGCAATCCGCCCCGACCGGAGTGACCGCGCCCCGCGGCGGGTAGACAGTGACACCGTCCCCACCGCTACGGAGGCTTTATGGGCATCAGCTACAGCACCGTCGTCGAGGCGCCCTGCGAGCAGGTCTTCGCCTGGCACAGCCGCCCCGGCGCGTTGGCTCGACTGCTGCCGCCATGGCAGCCGGTGCGGATCGCGGCGGAGGCCGAATCGCTGGCCGACGGTCGCGCAGTGCTGGGGCTGCCCGGCGGGTTGCAACTGGTCTCGGATCACCAGCCAGCCGACTTCGCCCCGCCCAACCTGTTCGTCGACACCCTGACGCAGCCCGGATTGCGTTCCTTGCCAAGCAAACTCGGCGGACCGTGGCGCCATGAACACCGCTTCGAGGCGATCGACGAACACCGCACCCGGATGACCGACACCGTGCACAGCCGGATCCCCGAGGCCGCGCTTCGCCAGATGTTTCGCTACCGCCACCGCCAGGTCGCCGACGACCTGGACCGCCACCGCCGGCGCATCGAGCAGGGCGTGGGGGCGCGCACCGTCGCGGTCACCGGCGCATCGGGGTTGGTGGGCACCGCGCTTACGGCGTTCCTGACTACCGGCGGCCACCGGGTGATCCGGTTGGTCCGGCGCGAGCCGCGCGGCGCCGACGAACGCTGGTGGGATCCCGACGACCCGGCGCCCGGCCTGTTCGACGGGGTCGACGCGGTGATCCATCTGGCCGGAGCGTCGATCGCCGGCCGGTTCAGCCACGACCACAAGGCCACCGTGCGGGACAGTCGGATCAACCCGACGCAGCGGCTCGCCGCATGCGCGGCGGCCGCCGACACCCCCGCGGTGTTCGTGTCCGCCTCGGCCGTCGGCATCTACGGCTACGACCGTGGCGACGAGCTCCTCGATGAAACCGCCGCACCCGGAACGGGTTTCCTGGCCGAGGTGGTCGAGGACTGGGAGGCCGCGACGGCGCCGGCCGCCGACGGGGGGCTACGGGTGGTCACCGTGCGCACCGGGATCGTGCAGTCCCCGCTCGGTGGCACGCTGCGGCTGCTGCGTCCGTTGTTCTGGGCCGGGCTGGGTGGCCGGTTGGGTACCGGCCGGCAGTGGCTGTCCTGGATCGACCTGGACGACCTGGTCGATGTCTACCACCGCGCCCTGGTCGACGAGTCGTTGTCCGGACCGGTGAACGCCGTAGCGCCCAACCCGGTCCGCAACAGCGACTACACCCGGATACTGGCGCGCGTGCTGCGCCGTCCCGCACTACTGCCGGTACCCAGCCTCGGTCCGCGACTTCTGCTGGGCGAGCAGGGTTCTCGGGAGTTGGCCGAGGCCGACCAACGGGTCATGCCACGACGGCTGCTCGCCGCCGGGCAGCGATTCCGCCGGCCCGTCCTCGAGGACTGCCTGCGCCACCAGCTCGGCCACCTGCGGGACTGAACGAGCCGGGCGGGGGCACAACGGGTAGGGGCGGAAGACGCCTGCCGGCATCCTCCGCCCCTACCGAGTGCTTACTGCGGGGTCAACACCGTGTCGATGAGATACACCGTGGCGTTGGCCGTCTGCACGCCGCCGCAGATCACCGTGGCGTCGTTGACGGTCCAGTCCTCCCCCGAGCCGGCGACGGTGACCGTGCCGCCCTGCACCGTGGTGTGTTCACCGGCGATGTCGGCCGGCGCCGCCCGGCCGGGCACCACGTGGTAGGTGAGGATGTCGGTCAGCAGGGTGGCGTCGGTCTTCAACGTCTCGACGGTGGCCGCGTCGAGTTTGGCGAACGCGTCGTCGACCGGCGCGAACACGGTGAACGGGCTGCCGTTGAGCGTCTCGACCAGGTTGACCTGCGGGTTGAGCTGACCGGAGATCGCCGCGTTGAGGGTGGTCAGCAGCGGACTGTTGGACACCGCGGTGGCCACCGGATCCTTGGCCATGCCCGCCACCGAGCCCGGCCCGGTGGGAACCTGCTCGGCATAGGCCGCGCAGCCCGGCCCGACCAGCCCGGACCCGACCGGGTCGGTACTGGTCGACGTAGCGGCAATGGTGGTCTCCGAGCTCATCACCCTGGTCTCGGTGGCGCTGTCGCGGGTCTCGGTCGAGCACCCGGTCAGCCCGACGGTGGCCAGGGCACCAATACCGACGAGCAGCAAGCTGTTTCGCATCCGCAGTGACATGGACGTGTCCTTTCTCGACCTGCGACCGGGCGGCCGCAGCGGGGTTTGTCGCTCGTCATTCGGCGCAGCGCGGCCCGCGGATGGGTGGGATGGGGAAAATTTTTTCTCGCGGCGAGGCCGCCGTGGACCCGGGCTATGCTGACGCTGATGATCGAACGGACCCCATGACCGGCGTCGGCGGCCGCACCGCGACGCTCGACGTGCTGATCGCACAGGTGAGTGCGGCCGACCGGGCGGCGTTCGCTGAGCTCTACGACCGGACCCGCGCGCAGGTCTACGGGATGATCCTGCGGGTGCTGCGCGACCCCGGCTACAGCGAGGAGACCCTGCAGGAGGTCTACCTGCAGGTGTGGCGCACCGCGTCGGCTTTCGACCCGCGCCGGGGGTCGGTGTTGTCGTGGCTGATCACGCTGGCCCATCGCCGCGCAGTGGACCGGGTCCGCGCCGAGCAGTCCGGCGCGGACCGGGAGGCGCGCTACGGGGCACTGTCGGCCGAGCCGGTGTTCGACACGGTCAGCGACGAGGCGTTGCGCCGCGACGACACCCGCCAGGTGGTGCACTGTCTGGGTACGCTGACCGACCTGCAACGCCAGTCCGTCGAGCTGGCCTACTACCGGGGGCTGACGTATCAGGAGGTCTCCGAACAACTTTCGGCGACGTTGCCGACGGTGAAATCCAGGATCCGCGACGGTCTGCGTCGACTCAAGGAGTGCTTGGGGGTGAGCAGCGATGACCAGTAGCGTGCCGCCCGAAGGCGACCTGCTCGAGCTGGCCGCCGTCTACGCGCTGGACGCGATGTCCGACCACGAGCGCCGTGCGCTTGAGGCGCAGCTGGCCACCGCCGACCCCGACTTGGTGGCGGCGTTCGAGCGCGAGGTCCGCGAGGTCCGCGAAACCATGGCGCAGGTGTCTTCGGCCACCGCGGTCGAACCCCCGGCCGGGGCGCGGGATCGCCTGCTCGCCGCGGTCGGCGAAACGGGAGCACCCGAGCCGCCGGTCTCGTTGGCAGCGCGGCGCAGCCGGCGACGCAACTTTCTGCTGGCGGCCGCCGCGGCAATCGTGGTCGCGCTGGCCGGCATCACCGTGATCAGCCAGCTGAACCCGGAGGCGCCGTCCACCTCCGAACGGATCTTCGCCGCCGACGACGTGCGCACCGTGTCGGGCAACATCGAGGGCGGCGGCACCGCCACGGTGATGTACTCCAAACAGGTCGGCGCCGGAGTCCTGGTGATGAACAACGTCACCCCGCCGGCGGAGGGCACCGTCTACCAGATCTGGCTGATGCGACCGCAGGGACCGGCGGCTGCCGGCACCATGGCACCGGCCGATGTGGCGCCGTCGACCACCGCGGTGCTTGGGCAGCTCGCCGACGCCACCGCGCTGGGGTTCAGCGTGGAACCCACCGGCGGGTCACCGCAGCCGACGGCGCTGTTCGCCGAGTTGCCGCTGACCTGAGTGGTTATCTGGTCGAGCAGCGTCGGGGCCGTGCCTTAGTGAGCGCCCTCCGCAGCGTCCTCGGCGGCCAGCCGCGCCTCCTGGATCGCCTCGGCGATCGGCGTGCCTTTCTCGGTCAGTTCGAGCCAGGTGTACCACGCCCACAGACCCTTGTCGTCGTGGTTGTCCACGTAGGCCCACCGGATCCGGTCCAACGCCTCGTCCAGGGGCAGGTCCCAGGCGATGAACCGACCGTTGCCCGCCGTGAGGTGGCCGATCACGAACAGCCCCTCGGTCACCAACTCGGCGATGAGGTCGAGCACTTTCTGGTGGATCACGTCGTCGGGCGCCTCGGGGAACTCCTCCCGCACATAATCGTCGACCCGGTCCAGGGCGACCCAGTCGATCAGTCCCCACTCGAGGACGTAATTACGCGCACTCACCCGACGTAGGCTACCGCCGGCTTCGTCTCGACCCGGGCGGGGATGACGATGCCTTCTCGGGAACACCGAAAACTCTGGATGCCCCGCCAACTTTGTGGCGCACGTCTTCGTATCGCCCGTCCCCGGCCTCGGCAAGCCGCTCCGGTTCATGCTGCGGACATTGATCACCCGATTAGCGGCGGCGTTGGCGAAACGAGCAGAAGGTGGATGACGATGAAGTGAGCCGCGCAGCTCCGTGCTGCAAAATGTTCTTTGGCAATCCGGTGCCATCACTTGACGAAAACGTTCGACCCGAAACGGATAGCATCTCGCAATGCCCATCCCGCGCATGGACCCAGTCGCCGACAGCCTCGTGGGCAGCCCTGCCAAGCGCATGAAGATTAAGGCGGCCCTCTCACCGGGAGGGCAGTGGTTCCTCCGGCACATCTCACCGCGCGTCGATCCCGCACTGATGCGGCTGACGCGAGGGCGATTGAGTTCGGTAGGTACTTTTCCTCGTGCTGTCTTGCTGACCGTTACGGGG
This sequence comes from Mycobacterium sp. NGS45, assembly GCF_059812645.1. Lineage (NCBI taxonomy): Bacteria > Bacillati > Actinomycetota > Actinomycetes > Mycobacteriales > Mycobacteriaceae > Mycobacterium > Mycobacterium sp. NGS45. Next base: position 12,572 of record NZ_JCALDB010000015.1, read on the forward strand.
GCGAAGTCGGGGGTCGAGCGCACGACACCGCTGATCTACTTCACCGACCGTGACCGTGTCATTCTCGTCGCGTCTAACTACGGCGGCACAAGACATCCGGCTTGGTATCACAACGTGAAAGCGAATCCGGAGGTGACTCTCCTCGGTGGCGGCTTTGAAGGCCGATTCCTTGGTGAGGAGGTAACCGGAGCAGAGCATGAACGGCTCTGGGCGCTTGCCAAGAAATGGAACCCGGGTTACGAGCAATATGAACTCTCCGCCGGAGGTCGCCAGATTCCACTGCTCGCATTTACGCCGTCCTAATAGACGCGTCGCGTTGAAGCGTTCTTAAGCCAATAGGTGACATCACCGTTTGAAGACTTTTGGCATCGGCGCCGGCGGGTGGCGGGATCGTCAACTGTCCAACGGCGTTCTGCTGATCACCTCGCCGACCGGACGCCAGAACCGCACCACCCCCGACCGCCCGGAACTGTTCGGCCAGCTCCGGTCACCCTGCAGCACACCGCCCGATAATCCCCGAAATCCGCTGCAGGACAAGACAGCCCGATATACCCGCAGCCGAAAACGGATGCGCGAACATCGCCGCGCCGATCGCGAACGGCGCCGGATCAACCAGGGCCGCCGCAAGGAGATCGACACCCGCCGGCAACGCAACGGCATGCGCAAGGACCTGTTCCTGTTGAAGGCCACGCCCAGTACCAGCCCGTGGTGTCGCTGGGTCAACGACCCGCCCGAACCCGAATACATCAGCGCCGACTGGTTACCCCCGCCGGCACCGGATTCCGACCCCGACGAGCCACCGCGATTCTGAGTCCCGACGGTCGCTAACCGGCCAGCCCAGCAGCCAGGTGCGCGAGCACCGCGGCGACAGGTCCGCTGCGCACCATGCCGAAACCCGTACCGGCCCACAGATTTGTCCCATGCGGGTCACCGGCGGCGACCGCGGCGCGCCGGATCGGGGCGGTCATATAGTGCACCTGCGGGTAGCCGGACGGTGCACTCTGGTCGTAGCGCACGATGAACTCGTTGACCAGTCCGCGGGCGTAGCGCCCGGAAAACGCTCGGGTCACCGCGGTTTCGCCGAACCGGCCACCGAGCAACGCACTGCGATGCACCGGGTTCGTGCCCGCCTCGTCGGTCGCCAACAGTGCGGTCCCCACCTGAACGCCGCGCGCACCGACCCTCAGCACCCCGGCGATCTCTTTCGGGTCCACCAGCCCGCCCGCGGCGATCACCGGAACCTCGGTGTGCGCCAGCACGGCCGCCAACAGTTCGAGAAGCGGCTGCACCGGTGGCTGCACGTCGGGCTGCCAGCTGCCCCGATGCCCACCGGCCTCGGGTCCCTGCACCACCAGCGCATCGAACCCGAGGTCGACCGCCGCGACGGCTTCGGCCGCCGTGGTCACGGTCATCAGGGTGGTGATCCCCAGCTCGCGCAGCCGCGCCGGCACCGCGGGGCTCGGCGCACCGAAGGTGAACGAAACCACCTCCGGGCGCAGGTCGGCAACCACCTCGAGCTTGGCGGCCCAGTCATCGTCGTCGACCCGCGGCTCCCCCACCGCGACGCCGTAGTGTTCGGCCAACGGCTGCAACGCTTCTCGGTACGCGTCCAGTTCGCCGGGCACCGTCACACTGGGTTGCGGTACGAACAGGTTCACGCCCAGCGGACCCGTCGTCAGCCGACGCGCCGCAACGATGTCCTCGGCCAGCCGCGCTTCACTCAGATAGCCGGCGGCCAGAAACCCCAGGCCGCCGGCCTCGGTGACCGCGGCCGCCAACGCCGGTGTGCTCGGCCCACCGGCCATCGGCGCCCCGCAGATGGGCACCGTCAGCTCGGGCCAGGACATCGCGCGCTACCCGGAGAGCGCGGCCAGTCGGGACGGCAACGCGCCGCCCCGGGGCAGCGGACCCAACACCGCCGCCCCGAACGGCTTGCGCAACAGTTGACGTGCCACCGCGTTGACTTCGTCGAGCGTGACGGCGTCGATCTGCGCCAGGCTGTCGGCCAGGCTGCGGTGCGCACCGTAGTTGATTTCGCTGCGGCCCAGCCGGTTCATCCGGGACGCCGAATCTTCCAGGCCCAGCACCATCGAGCCGCGCAAGGAGCCCTTGGCGGTTCGGCATTCGGCTTCGGTCAGGCCGTCGCGCGCCACCTCGTCGAGGACGTCGGTCACCACCGTGGCGACTTCCTCGAAACGTTCCGGCAGACAACCTGCGTACACCGACAGTGCGCCGGTGTCGGCGAAGGTATCCACCGTTGAGTAGACCGAGTACGCCAGTCCGCGGTTCTCCCGAACCTGTTGGAACAAACGGGAACTCAGCCCGCCACCGAGGGCACCGTTGAGTACCGCCAGCGCCCAGCGGTGCGGCCAGTGCCGGCCGGGGGCTCGCACCCCCAGCGACAGGTGCGTCTGCTCGGCGTCCCGGGCCAGTACCTGCACCGTGGGCTTGCCCGGCACCCGGCCGGTGCTGCCCCGCGGCGGTTGCGGGGTGCGCCCGGTACTCAACCGGGGTCCGAAGTACTCGCGAACCAGTGCCACCACGTCGTCGTGGTCGAAGTTGCCGGCCACCGCGACCACCATCCGCTCCGGGGTGTAGCGACGCATGTGGAACGAATGCAGTTGCGAGCGGGTCATCGCCGAAATCGACTCGACACTGCCGATCACCGGCCGGCCCACTGGGTGCGCCCCGAACATCGCGGTCAGGAACGCATCACCGAGGGTGTCTTCCGGGTCGTCGTCGCGCATGGCGATCTCTTCGAGAACGACGTCGCGTTCGATCTCGACGTCCTCGGGTGCGCAGCGGCCCCGCAGCACCACGTCGGCCACCAGGTCCAGGCCCAGCGCCAGATCGCTGTCCAGCACGTGCGCGTAGTAGCAGGTGTGTTCCTTGGCGGTGAACGCGTTCAGTTCACCGCCGACGGCATCAACGGCCTGGGCGATCTCGAAGGCGCTGCGCGTCGGCGTCGACTTGAACAGCAGATGTTCCAGGAAGTGCGCGGCGCCGGCCACCGACCGGCCTTCGTCGCGCGAGCCGATGCCGACCCACACCCCGACCGAAGCCGACCGTACCGAAGGAACGGCTTCGGTCACCACGCGCAGACCGCCCGGCAGCGTGCTGCGCCGGACGGTCTGTTCGTTGGAGGTGCCGTCGACGTCAGGCGTCGGCGGTCGCAGCATCTGCGGGCACGGACTCCGGTGCAGAATCGCCTGACTCCTCTTCGTCGACCAGGATCAACGAAATCTTGCCACGATTGTCGATGTCGGCGATCTCGACGCGCAGCTTGTCGCCGACCTTGACCACGTCCTCGACCTTGGCGATGCGCTTGCCGCGGCCCAGCTTGGAGATGTGCACCAGGCCGTCCCGGCCGGGCAATAAGGAAACGAAGGCTCCAAAATCAGTGGTTTTCACCACCGTGCCGAGGAACCGCTCGCCGACCTTGGGCAACTGCGGGTTGGCGATCGCGTTGATCTTGTCGATGGCAGCCTGGGCCGCCTCGCCGTTGGAGGCGCCGACGAACACGGTGCCGTCGTCCTCGATCGAGATCGACGCGCCGGTCTCCTCGGTGATCGAGTTGATCATCTTGCCCTTGGGCCCGATCACCTCGCCGATCTTGTCGACCGGCACCTTGATCGTGGTGATCCGCGGCGCGTACGGGCTCATCTCGTCGGGGGCATCGATCGCCTCGGCCATCACCTCGAGGATGGTCAGCCGGGCGTCCTTGGCCTGGCTCAGCGCACCGGCCAGCACCTGGGACGGGATGCCGTCCAGCTTGGTGTCGAGCTGCAGCGCGGTGACGAACTCCTTGGTGCCGGCGCACTTGAAGTCCATGTCGCCGAACGCGTCCTCGGCACCGAGGATGTCGGTCAGCGTCACATAGCGGGTCTCCCCGTCGACCTGGTCGGAGACCAGACCCATCGCGATACCGGCCACCGGGGCCTTGAGCGGCACACCGGCGTTCAGCAGCGACAGGGTCGAGGCGCACACCGAACCCATCGAGGTGGAGCCGTTGGAACCCAACGCCTCCGAGACCTGACGGATGGCGTACGGGAACTCCTCGACGCTGGGCAGCACCGGCATCAGGGCCCGCTCGGCCAGCGCGCCGTGGCCGATCTCGCGGCGCTTGGGCGAACCGACGCGGCCGGTCTCACCGGTCGAGAACGGCGGGAAGTTGTAGTGGTGCATGTAGCGCTTGGAGGTCTCCGGCCCCAGCGAGTCGATCTGCTGGGCCATCTTGACCATGTCCAGCGTGGTGACGCCCATGATCTGGGTCTCGCCGCGCTCGAACAGCGCACTGCCGTGCGCCCGCGGGACGATCGCAACCTCGGCGGACAGCGCCCGGATGTCGGTGATGCCGCGACCGTCGATACGGAAGTGGTCGGTCAGGATGCGCTGCCGCACCAGCTTCTTGGTCAGCGACCGGTAGGCAGCGCCGATCTCCTTTTCCCGGCCGGCGTAGGTGTCGGCCAGCCGCTCGAGCACCTCGACCTTGATCTCGTCGGTGCGCTCGTCGCGTTCGGCCTTGCCGGCGATGGTCAGCGCCGCGGACAGCGCGTCGGTGGCCACCGAGGCGACCGACTCGTAGACGTCGTCCTGGTAGTCCGGGAACAGCGGGTACTCGGCGGTCTCCTTACCGGCAGCCTCATGCAGTTCCTGCTGGGCCTTGCACAGCGCGGCGATGAACGGCTTGGCGGCCTCCAGACCCTCGGCCACCACGGTCTCGGTGGGCGCCCCGGCGCCGGCGGCGACCAGCTCGATGACGTTGTCGGTGGCCTCGGCCTCGACCATCATGATCGCGACGTCGTCACCGACCACGCGACCTGCGACCACCATGTCGAACACTGCGCGCTCGAGCTGCTCGACGGTGGGGAACGCCACCCACTGACCGTCGATCAGCGCCACCCGCACGCCACCGACCGGGCCGGAGAACGGCAGGCCGGAGATCTGGGTGGACGCCGACGCGGCGTTGATCGCCAGCACGTCGTAGAGATCCTTGGGATCCAGGCTCAACACGGTCACCACGACCTGGATCTCGTTGCGCAGGCCGGAGACGAACGTCGGGCGCAGCGGGCGGTCGATCAGCCGACAGGTCAGGATCGCGTCGGTGGACGGCCGGCCTTCGCGACGGAAGAACGACCCGGGGATGCGCCCGGCGGCGTACATCCGCTCTTCGACGTCGATGGTCAGCGGGAAGAAGTCGAAATGGTCCTTGGGGGACTTGCTGGCGGTGGTGGCGCTCAGCAGCATGGTCTCGTCGTCGAGGTAGGCGACGACGGCGCCGGCGGCCTGCTGGGCCAGCCGGCCGGTCTCGAAGCGGATGGTGCGGGTGCCGAAGCTCCCGTTGTCGATGGTGGCGGTGGATTCGAACACGCCTTCATCGGTTTCAACTGCAGACATATGCGTCCGTACAGCCTCTCTGGATATTCAGCTTTTTTGCGCTGTCACGCGTCCAGAGGTTCCGGTGGCCTACGGCCATCGATCGAAGCTGCCGGATGAGTTGACTCGCGGCAGCCACTACCGAGGACCGTCCAACCACGTGGTGAACCCCGCTGCGGAAGGTGACGCGCTGGAACGGTGCGCGCGGGACTGCGCGAACCGCACCGGTTTGCTCGCGGGCTTGAGCCGCAGAACAGGCCTCACTCTACACTGCCGCCGTTTCCTCACCTGACATCTTCGACGCACACCGTGAACTGCCGCTCTTGATACGGATAGCCCTGGCCGCTGACACATTGGTCCACCGCGGCCACGCCCGCCATGATCTGGGTGACACGTTGCCGATGCACCGCCGAGGTGTCGGCGCAATCCACCCGGCGGGGATCGACGTGCAGGTCCGGATCGATGTTCATGCAGTGCCCCACCACCCAGTCCACGTCCAGGCACACCGTGCCGGACTCATCGGAGAACGGATGCCGTTGGGTGTAGGACGAATCCACGTCACTGGGGCACTGCCGCGCATCGGGTGCGGTGGCGACCACTCGGAACGCGGAATCGCCACTGCCGCAAGGAACTTCGGCGACCTCCGGACGGTCGGCGGTGCCCCCGTACCGGAGGCAGTCGCCGACCTGCAGGTCGGAACTGACGGTCGGTTCGAACAGCGTCGAACAGGCCGTCAGCGTTGCGGCCGCTGCGACCGTGGCCGCGATCCGGACGAAAGTCAGCGGCGCAGACCGAGGCGCTCGATCAGCGAGCGGTAGCGGTTGACGTCGACGTCGGCGACGTACTTGAGCAGCCGACGACGGCGACCCACCAGCAGCAACAGACCGCGACGGCTGTGGTGATCGTGCTTGTGCGCCTTGAGGTGCTCGGTCAGATCGGTGATCCGCTTGGTCAGCAACGCGACCTGGGCCTCCGGCGAACCGGTGTCGGTCTCGTGCAGGCCGTAGCTGGACAGGATTTCTTTCTTCTGCTCGGCGGTAAGCGCCACGAATTCACTCCATCAATCGGTCTGCGAACAAAGATCGGGCGCGGCCACCGCAGACTGCAGCACACACCGTCGTCGGCGCGGAAGTCTAGCAGTGATCAGGTCGAACTCAGAATCGAGCGAGCCCGCTCGACGTCGCGATCCATCGCCACCACCAGGTCCTCGACCCGCTCGAAACGTTCCTGGCCGCGCAACCGGGCCACGAAGTCCACCGCGACGTGCTGACCGTACAGGTCGGCGGCGGTGTCCAGCACGAACGCCTCCACGGTGCGGGTCCGGCCGGAGAACGTCGGGTTGGTGCCCACCGACACCGCGGCCTGGTACCGCTCACCGGGCGTGACGGTGCCCACCACCGGCCCGTGGCCGAGCACCGTGAACCAGGCGGCGTAGACGCCGTCGGCCGGGATCGCCGAGTGCATCGGTGGCGCGACGTTGGCGGTCGGGAAGCCCAGCACCCGGCCGCGCCCGTCGCCGCGCACCACCACGCCCTCGACCCGGTGCGGCCGGCCCAGTGCCTCGGTGGCGGCGACCACGTCGCCGGCGTCCACGCACGAGCGGATGTAGGTCGACGAGAAAGTCACGGTCTCGCTCTGATGGTGCTCGGCGACCAAGGACATCGACTCGACGGCGAAACCCAGCCGCTCACCGGCCTTGCGCAGGAAGTCGACGTCGCCGGCGGCCTTCTTGCCGAAGGTGAAGTTCTCCCCCACCACCACTTCGACCACGTGCAGCCGCTCGACCAGCAGTTCGTGCACATAGCGTTCCGGGGTCAGCTTCATGAAGTCGGCGGTGAACGGCATCACCAAGAACACGTCCACGCCCAGTTCTTCGACCAGTTCGGCGCGCCGGGTCAGCGTGGTGAGCTGTGCCGGGTGGTTACCCGGGAACACCACTTCCATCGGATGGGGGTCGAAGGTCATCAAGACCACCGGTACACCGCGGGTCCGGCCGGCCTTGACCGCACGGGCGATCAACTCGGCGTGTCCGCGATGTACCCCGTCGAACACGCCGACGGTGAGTACGCATCTGCCCCAGTCCGTGGGGATTTCGTCTTGTCCCCGCCACCGCTGCACGGGGCAAGCCTACGACGGGCCGCCTAAACTCTCACACGTGAGTCCTGACGGTGCGCCAGACCCCGATGCCGGCGAGCTGTCCACGGTGGCCCAGGACTACCTGAAATGCATCTGGACGGCCCAGGAATGGTCCCCGGACAAGGTCAGCACCAAGTTGCTCGCCGACCGAATCGGGGTGTCGGCCAGCACGGCCTCGGAATCCATCCGCCGGCTCGCCGAACAGGGCCTGGTGCACCACGAGAAGTACGGCGCGGTGACGCTGACCGACGCCGGTCGACGCGCCGCGCTGGCCATGGTGCGCCGGCACCGGCTGCTGGAGACCTTCTTGGTCAACGAGTTGGGCTACTCCTGGGACGAGGTGCACGACGAAGCCGAGGTGCTCGAGCACGCGGTCTCGGACCGGATGCTGGCCCGGATGGAGGCCAAACTCGGCTACCCCACCCGGGATCCGCATGGCGACCCGATTCCGGCCGCCGACGGTCGGGTGCCCACCCCGCCGGCCCGTCAGCTCTCCGACTGCCAGGACGGGGATGCCGCGACGGTGGCGCGGATCTCCGATGCCGACCCGGAGATGCTGCGGTACTTCGACAGCGTCGGGATCAGTTTGGATGCCCGGCTGCGGGTGCTGGCCCGCCGCGACTTCGCCGGGTTGATCTCGGTGGCGGTGCAATCACCGGGATCCGGCGACGACGACGCAGCTACCACGGTGGATCTCGGCAGCCCGGCCGCCGCGGCGATCTGGGTGGTCGCGGGTAACTGAGCTGGCGGTTTTCGCTCCGCACGGGCCGTCTGCGCCGCTAGGCTCCGATGATGAAAACACATCGCGGGTGGCTGGCCGTGCCGGCGTTCGGGTTCGCTCTGGTGGGCTGTAGTTTCTCGGCCTCGATCGGCAACAGCAGCGGGCTGGATTACGACAAACTGGAAGACGAGATCACCACCACGCTCAACGAGAGCTACGCGACGATATCGCGCGAGGTGAGCAGCGTGGATTGCCCACGTCTGAAGGACGACCCGAAGGCCGGCGACACCTTCGTCTGTACCGCCGAACTCGAGGACAACCCGGTCCGGGTGCAGGTGAAGGTCGCCGACAACGAGAAGGACGTCAACTTCGAAACCCTGGACAACGCCTACGATCTGCCGATGGTCGGCGAGAACCTGACCACCCAGGTATCCGACCAGCTCGGCTTTCCGGTGACGGTGACCTGCGGGGACGGGCTCGAGATCGTTGCGGTGGGCTCGTCATTCGACTGCACCGCTGCCGACCAGGACGGCGCGACCCGCACCGTGCGGGTCACCGCGGCCGCTTTCGGCGCCGAGGGCGGCGACCGCTGGGAGCTGCTCGACTAAGGCCGTCCGGCTACTTGGTCTCCAGCTCGGCATCCGAGGCGTACACACCCAACAGGTCACGCGCCGAGACGATCCCGACCAGGACGCCGTCCCGCTCGACCAGGATGTGCCGGATGTGCTTGTCGGTCATCCGCACCGCGGCCACGTCCACGGTTTCGTGCGCCTCACACCACACCAGGTTGCGGCTGGCCACCTCGGCGGCCGACACCGCGGCCGGATCTCGGTTGGCCGCCACCACCCGGGCGATGTCCCGTTCACTGACCACCGCAGTGGGCCGGTCCTGATCTCCCACCACGACGAGGCCGACCTGGGCGCCGACGATCTGTGCCGCCGCCGCGGCGACGGTGGCATCGGTGGGCACCCGCACAACCGGTTCGCCGATCAGATCCGCGACGACGATGGAGCCTGCCTTGGGAACATCGATACCTGTCATGACCCCGATGCTGCCACCGATTCCACCGAGCGGGTAGGGACCTACGTCGTCGGTGACCGGGACCTTCTGCGCCGGTGAGTCACAACGTCGCGGGCCGGATCACTACCACCGACTTGGTGCGTCGTCCGGAATCCTGCAGCAGCGCCATCACCGCGCCGTCCGGGCCGACCGCGGCGTAGATACCGGTCAACCCGGCCGGCTCCAGCGGCCGGCCGTGCGCGACGTCCTCGGCTTGGGCAGCGGTCAGGTCCCGGCGGGCGAAGGACTGCAGGCAGGCGTCGTCCAGCGAGTAGCTCAACCGAGGTTGCTCGGCGAGGGACTCGAGGGTGCGGGCGTGTTCCAGCCCGAACCGCCCAACCCGGGTGCGGCGCAACGCAGTCAGGTGCCCGCCCACCGCGAGCGCGGCACCGACGTCGCGGGCCAACGCCCGAATGTAGGTTCCCGAAGAGCAGTCCACCCGGACATCGACGTCGATCAGGTCGCCGGGCCGGCGGATAGCGACGATGTCGAACGCATCGATGCGCACCGGCCGTGCCGCCAACTCCGGGGCCTGGCCCGCACGGGCCAACTGGTAGGCCCGCTTGCCACCGATCTTGATGGCGCTCACCGCCGACGGCGTCTGCTCGATGTCACCGCGCAGCGCAGCCACGGCCGCCTCGATCGCCGCATCGTCGAGATGTGCTGCCGAATGTTCTTGCTGCAGTTCACCTTCAGCGTCATCAGTGCTGGTGGACTGGCCCAGCCGAATGGTGGCGTCATAGCTCTTCGAGGTACCGGCGATCAACCCCAGGATCTTGGTGGCGCGTTCGATGCCGACCACCAGCACCCCGGTGGCCATCGGGTCCAGCGTCCCGGCGTGGCCCACCTTGCGGGTGCCGAACAGTCGCCGGCACCGGCCGACCACGTCATGACTGGTCATTCCGCCGGGTTTGTCGACGACGACGATCCCGGCCGGCGGCGGTGTGCTCATAACACGATCGCGGTCAGCGCCAGACCCTCGGCGACCGACCAGCGTCCGGCCAATTCCTGCAACGGCGGGCCGGACCGGGCGGCCGGGTCCACCAGGATCCGGGACCGGAAGGTGCCCGCCGCCCTGCTGGCATCGACCTCGAAGCTGATGTGGGCATCCTCGAAGCCCAGCCAGCGCTGGGTCAGCGGATACCACGCCTTATAGGTGGCTTCCTTGGCGCAGAACAGGATTCGGTCCCAGTGCAGGCCACTGTCCAGTGCCGAGATCTCATGACGTTCGATCGGCAGGCTGATCGCCTCCAGCACACCGTCGGGCAGCACGTCGTGCGGTTCGGCGTCGATGCCCACCGAGCGGACCTGCCGGACCGAGCCGACCACCGCACCGCGATAGCCCTCGCAGTGCGTCAAGCTGCCCACCACGCCGTCGGGCCAGCGCGGTTCACCCTTGTCGCCTTTGAGGATCGGAGCGGCCGGCACCCCCAGCTCGGCCAGGGCTCGACGCGCGCAGTGCCGCACCGTGACGAACTCGTTGCGCCGTTTGGCCACCGACCGGGCCACCAGCGGCTCCTCCTCGGGCAGCGGCTCCAGACCCGGCGGGTCGGTGAAGACCTCGGCCGCGGCCACCGATGCGGGCAGGATCAGCGAGATCAGTGCGCTCATGATCGCCTGCTGCGCAACCGGTCCCGGAACTTCTCGGACTGCTCCCGCATCTCCGGGGTGATCATGAAGTGTCCGCCGAACTCATTGAGGTAGCCGGGGGCGTACTGCGGATCCGGCAGGATCTGACGCAGCCACCGATACGGCTTGCGCCGCCGCCATTCTCGCGGGTAGCCGACCGAAACCTCCTCGAACCGCACACCGTCATAGAACGTGGTGCGGGGAATGTGCAGATGCCCGTACACCGAGCAGATCGCGTTGTAGCGGGTGTGCCAGTCCCGGGTTTCGGTGGTGCCGCACCACAGCGAGAACTCCGGGTAGAACATCACGTCGCAGGGTTCACGGACCAGCGGGAAGTGGTTCACCAACACCGTCGGCGTCATCCAATCCAGATCCTCCAGACGCTTACGGGTGTACTTCAACCGGTCAGCACACCACGCGTCCTTGGTCGGATAGGGCTCGCTGGACAGCAGGTACTCGTCGGTGGCCACCACGTTGCGGTCCTTGGCGATCGCCAATCCCTCGGCCTTGGTGCCGGCACCCTGGGGCAAGAAGGTGTAGTCGTAGAGCAGGAACATCGGCACGATGGTGGCCGGGCCGCCCTCCTCGGTCCACACCGGGAACGGGTGCTCGGGGGTGACTACGCCCATCTGATCGCACAGGTTGACCAGGTAGTCGTAGCGGGCCCGACCGAACACCTGCATGGGGTCCTTGCCGGTGGTCCACAACTCGTGGTTGCCCGGCACCCAGATCACCTTGGCGAACCGCTTGCGCAGCAGGTCCAGCGCCCAGCGGATCTCATCGGTGCGCTCGGCGACATCGCCGGCGACGATCAACCAGTCATCCGGCGTGGCGGGGTACAGCGATTCGGTCACCGGCTTGTTGCCGGTGTGTCCGGTGTGCAGGTCACTGACCGCCCACAGGGTGGGACGGGTCCTGCTCGCCGTCTGGTGTGCCACGACTGACCACCCTACTTAACCGCGCAACGAGAACATGTTCTCGTTGTCGGCTTGTACACTCTCCGCAGGGTCGGAGCCGGACACGAGGCACTAGAGGGAGTGGTCATGATCGCCAGGTTGCGGATGGCCGCTGTGCTGGCAGCTCTCGTGGCCGCCATGGTCGCGGTGCTGCAGACGCCGCCGCCCGAGCAGACCGCCAGCCCGCAGGTGGCGCTGCGCTCCACCGACGAGCCCGCGCCCAGCCCGGTGGTCGAGCTCACCGACCCGTCGCCGTTCGACCCGTGCCGCGACATCCCGGTCGACGTCACCAACGGCCTGGGTCTGGGCTTCACCCCGCCCGAGGATGAAGGTGGACTGCGCTGCCACTACGACGCCGGCCACTACCAGATGGCCGTGCAGGCCTACACCTGGCGCGCATACGAGAACTCGTTGCCGCCGGAGGCCGCTGAGCTCGACATCGCCGGCCATCGCGCCGCGCAGTACTGGGTGATGAAGCCGACCGACTGGAACGACCGCTGGTGGATCAGCTGCATGATCACGTTCAAGACCAGCTACGGCGTGATCCAGCAGTCGCTGTTCTACTCGCCGATCTACTCCCCCAACGCCCCGGAGTGCATGTCGGAGAACATGATGCGGGCCCACCAGCTGGTACCGCACTACAAGTTCTGAACCCGCTCGGGCATATTCGATCGCTCCAGCATGCCGATGGCCTGCTCGCCGTTCCAGGTGTAGCGCACCCCGGCCTGCTGCAACGGCGGAAAGCTCCAGTTGGCAGTCTTGGCGGCCTCGTCCGCGGAAACCGCACCGCGCTGGATGTGGTGGGTGGACAACACCGTGACACCGTCGATGCGCTCGACACCGCGACTGGTTTCCAGCACCAACGGGACCCGTTCACCGAGAGCCTGCAGTGTGGTCAGCCACGGCGCCTCGACGACCCGGGCCGCGAGCAGCTCGCCGTCCTCCGGGTAGTAGACGTACCCCTCGTTGTATTGCGGTTCGCCGTCCGGCCGGGGCGGGTAGGCGATGTAGCCGAAGGCCCGGCCACTGGGGAACAGCGCCGACTGCCAACAGTGCCCCCAGAAGCCCTCCAGACGGCGGACGCCTTGTCGACGGATGCGCAGGCCGGTCCCTCGCAGTGTGCGCTGCTCATCGGCACCGATCCGCACCGTTCCGGTGGCCCGGAACAGTTGCTCATAACGCGGTCCGCCCATCAGGTCACCGACGATCGAGTTCTCCAGTTGCGCACCGGCATCCGCCCGCAGCGCGCCCTGAATCCAGGGTGGCACGGCCATCGTCGCCTCGATGTCGAACTTCACGTCGACCAGCGGTCCGTCGGTGCGTCCGTCGACCAGATCCGCCGAGGTGCAGGCCTGTGCCTGTCCGTCGAAACGCAGCCGCCAGGTGTGAAAAGGCTGCTCGCAGCTGAACGCCAGTGGACCTGCGCCCAACACCGTCGGGCGCCCGTCGGCCCCGGTGGCCGGCCAGGTCGGGCCGTCGGCCCGCAAGCGGTAGACGCGACCGTCGTCGAACGCGAGGTTGAGTTGGATCTGGTGGGCGTCCCAATGTGAAGCGACCGCTTCGATACCGACCCGCGGCAGACCGAACTCACCGCTGTCGTCGAATACCCAGAAACTGGCCGAATCCCGCATTTCGGGATCCGCCGGTCGGCTGGCGAAGACCAATTCCCGCTCTGGGTCGACGCCGCCGGTCAGGTCAGGTTGTTGAGTTGTCATCTGTCGGTGCACCTTCCGAAGAAATCCAGGTTCGAACCGCCGAGACGTAGTCGGCAAACAGCGGTCGAATGCGGTCCAATTCCAAGCCGAAATCCGCCGGGTCGGCCGGACTGCTCGGTTCCCGGGTCGCGGCGTTGTGCGCCCACCAGCGCTGCATGTTGGTCTCGAATGCGCTGCCGACCGGTTCACCGAGCCAGCGGTAGAGCCGACGCACCTCGCCGATCGGATCAGCGGTCATCTGCTCGAAACCGATGTCGAAGAACCGCTCCGCTGGCGCGCCGGAGCGGAATCTGCACACCCGCGCCATCCCCTCGGACCACTGCTCGACGTTGAGGCGGCCCAGATAGCGGCGGTCGAGATGATCGGTGAAGCCGCCGACGATGTCGGCATAGACGTCGGCCACCGACAGCAGCACGTCGGTGGGATCGCGGTGCGTCATGACGAACCGCGCCGCGCCGAACACGTCGGCCAACGCATCCAGGGACAGCACGTGCGACGGCGACTTGAGCCGCCAGGGTCGCGTCGGTTCGCGCCAGGCCAACAGTTTGAGCACCCGGCGCTGATAGCGATAGGTGGAGGTGAAGTCGGCCGTACCGAGCAGCCATTCCGAGTAGCTCGGGATCTGGGCAAACGCCTGGAAGATCTGGGATTTGAAGTCCAGCGCCATCAGGTCCAGGCATTCCATCGGCCCCTGCACGTCGCGGGGCACGTGCCGTCTGCTGCCGGCCTCGACGGTCTCGACGTCGGCCGGGATGCGCGGATCCCGGCCCACCACGGTCGCCGGCGGCGGGCACGGCTGCGCGGATTCCCAGCTGCGCAGGTAGCGCACACCGGGATCCTGGGCCAGCAGGAACGACAGGGCCGTCGACCCGGTCCGGGGCAGTCCCAGCCCGAACAGCGGGCCGATGATCTCGACGTCGGCGATCTCAGGGTGCCGGCGGTACCACTCCTCGACCTGCAGCCGTTGCCCGAGGTGCCCGACGATGCGGGGATAGAGGTAGGCCTCGCCGCGGGTGTTGAGTTTGGCTTCCTCGCGCAGCGCCCGGACGAGGATTTCGAGTCCTTCCCGGAAGGCATCGTCGCCGAAGTCGTCCAGGCCGGTGGCGGCCCGCGCCTGGTCGAGCAGATCTTGCATGACACCTCCGTCGACCGCCCAGCAATTTGAGGCAGTACACTGCCACCATTATGAGCGAACGGTCAAGCACCGATCCCGAACGGCGCCGCTATGACAGCCCGGCCCGACGACGCCAGGCCGCCGAGACCCGCGAACGCATCATCACCGCGGGTACCGACCTGGTGCACGGTTTCGCCAGCTGGGATTGGCGCGAACTGACCTTCAAGGCAGTCGCGACGCGCGCCGGGGTGGGTGAACGGACCGTGTATCGCTACTTCCGGACCGAACGGCACCTGCACGACGCCGTGATGGCTCGGTTGGAACACGATGCCGGCGTCACCTATGACGACGTCGACCTGGAGAACCTGAGCGCAGTCACGGCCCGGGTATTTGCGTCGCTGCAGCGATTCTCGGTGCGCCAGAGCACCGATCTACCTGAGGATCCGACCTTCACCGGGGTGGATCAGCGACGCCGCGACGCATTGTTGCGGACCGTGACCGAGGCCAACCCACACTGGTCGGAGCCGCAGTTGCGGGCGGCCGCCGGACTCCTCGACGTGCTGTGGCACCTGCCCTCCTATGAGCGGCTGGTCGGCGTGTGGGAGCTGACCGACACCGAGGCCAGCTCGGCACTGACCTGGCTGTTGGACCGCATGGTGTCCGCGGTCCGCGCCGACCAACCGCCGCTGGCCGGCACGTAGCCTGGTCGGGTGTCCTCGATCCGCACCCAGGAACAGAGCCCGTCGGCCCTTCGTCAGATCGCACGCCAGCGCAGCATTCGGCTGGTGAGCCGGCTGCTCCGGGTCCCCGCACCCAGCACCGACTACCGGGTCGAGACCGGTCTGCCGGTGCCGATGCGTGACGGTGTGCAGCTGTTGGCCGACCACTTCATCCCGAACACCGACGCACCGGCCGGCACGCTGCTGGTGCGCTGCCCGTACGGACGCCGCTGGCCATTCACCACGCTGTATGCCTCGGTGTACGCCCGGCGCGGCTACCACGTGATCCTGCAGAGCGTGCGCGGCACCTTCGGCTCCGAAGGCGAGTTCGACCCGCCAATCCACGAAGCCGCCGACGGCGCCGACACCGTCGCCTGGTTGCGCCAACAACCTTGGTACACCGGATCATTCGCCACCGTCGGGTTGTCCTATCTGGGCCAGACCCAATGGGCGCTACTCGAGGACCCGCCAGCGGACATGGTGGCCGCGGTCGTGGTGGTCGGGGTGCACGATTTCGCCAAGTCCTGCTGGGGCACCGGGGCGTTCTCGGTCAGCGACTTCCTTGGCTGGAGCAACATGGTCCGAAACCAGGAGGAACCCAACAAACTCAAGGTCGGGTTCCACCAGCTGACCGCTCGCCGGCGGGTGGCCCGGGCCGCGCTGCAGGTGCCGCTGGCAGCGGCCGGACGTCGACTGCTGGGCCGCGGCGCGCCGTGGTGGGAGAAATGGCTCGAACACGCCGATCCCGACGACCCGTTCTGGGACTCCTACAAGTTCTACGGCGGGCTGGATCATGGCCGGGTCCCGGTGCTGCTGATCGGCGGCTGGCAGGACCTGTTCTTGGAGCAGACCCTCGAGCAGTTCCGCCGGTTGGACCGCCGCGACGTCGAGGTGGCGTTGACCGTCGGGCCGTGGACGCACACCCACATGGTCGGCAAGGCCTCCCCCACGGTGCTGCGGGAATCCTTGGACTGGCTCGACGCGCACTTCGGTGACCGGCCGCCCCGACGATCCAGCCGGGTGCGGGTTTTCGTCACCGGCGGCAGCGGGTGGCTCGATCTTGCGAACTGGCCGCCGACCACCGCCGAGCAGGTGTGGTTTCTGGAACGCGACGGCCTGAGTGCCGAGCCGGGCGCAGCCGACAGTTCGTCGTTCACGTTCGACCCGGCCCGGCCCACCCCCACGGTCGGCGGCCGACTGCTGGCCCGCGGTGGGATCCGCCGCGACGACCGGTTGGCGCGCCGCGCCGATGTGCTCAGCTACACCAGCCCGCCACTGGGTCATGACCTGTACGTGTACGGCGCCCCGGTGATCGAGTTGTCGCACGCCACCGACAATCCGCACGTCGACGTGTTCGTCCGGGTCAGCGAGGTCGACGCCAAAGGCCGCTCGCGCAGCGTCACCGACGGGTACCGGCGGTTACGCCACGAACCGGGCACGCAGCTGATCCGGCTCGAACTCGACGAGATCGCACACCGCTTCCGGGCCGGATCACGGTTGCGGGTCCTGATCGCCGGCGGGTCGCATCCCCGGTATTCCCGCAACCTGGGCACCGGCGCCACGCAGGCCGACGGCAGCGCGCTGGCACCGGCCACCCACACCGTGTCGCACGGCGGCGCGTCGCGGCTGCTGCTGCCGGTCGGGTTGCCCCGGCCGTCAGCCGACTGACTCGCGCACCCGCTGCGCGACTGCCTGCAGCACCTGCGAATCATGCACCGGGGCACCGAAATCCGCGTGCACCGGCAGATCGACCCAGCTCTTGCAGCCGCCGTATTCGGGAACCCGGGCCAGCTGCACCGGAGCCGGCAGCGGGGCGGCCGCAACCACCAGCACGGTGAGCCGATGTTTGGGCCGGAAGTCCAGCCGGTCGGTTCGCACCGATTCGGCGGTCCAGATGTGGAGGTCTTCGATCTCCTCGATCCGGTCCGGTTGGTGTACCTCAACGGCGGCAACCACTTTCGCTGCGGCCCGCAGCACCACGTGCTCATCGTCGCTGTCGGCCGCGGCCAACTCGAGCAGATCGCGATGCTCGGGACGCACCCGCGGCGCGTGGCTGTGCGCCACCGTCGGGAACAGGTAGAACTGCTCGGCGTTGACGTCGAAGCGTTTCTCGCCGATGCCGCCCTTGCGCAGCAGCACGGTTTGCCGGCCGTCGAGCAGCGCGTGCACCGCCGCGCTCCACTCCTTGAGTGCGGTGGCCAGCACCCCGGTGGTCATGACAGGCCGAGCCGGGCCCGCACCTCGGGCCGGCGCAGCGGTGGCACCGTCTTGGGCGGCTGCCGGCGGGCCGGCAGGTCGGCCAGCAATCGGGTGGTGGCGGCGCTGACCTCGGCGACGGCGCGTTCGAAAGCCTGCGCGCCGGCCTCGGTCGGCCGGGTCAGGCCGCTGACCTTGCGCACGTACTGGCGCGCGGCGGCCTCGATTTCGGCGGCGGTGGCGGCGGGTTCGAGCCCACGCAACTCGGTGATGTTCCGGCACATGGGCACCAAGGTAGGCCTCGATCAGATGGGTCGCTACCGTGATGGTCCATGAGCGTCGAAGCCGAAGTCCTGTTGATCGACACCACCGACCGGGTTCGCACCCTGACCTTGAACCGCCCGCAGTCGCGCAACGCGCTGTCCGCGGCGCTGCGCAAGGCGTTGTTTGCCGCGCTGGCGGCCGCCGAAGCCGACGACGACGTCGACGTGGTGATCCTGACCGGGGCCGACCCGGTGTTCTGCGCCGGACTGGACCTCAAGGAGCTCGGCGACACCACCGACCTGCCCGACATCTCGCCCAAGTGGCCGTCGATGCGCAAGCCGGTAATCGGCGCGATCAACGGTGCCGCGGTCACCGGTGGGCTGGAGATCGCGCTGTACTGCGATGTACTGATCGCCTCCGAGCAGGCCCGGTTCGCCGACACGCACGCCCGGGTCGGGCTGCTGCCCACCTGGGGGCTCTCGGTGCGGCTGCCGCAGAAGGTCGGGGTTGGGTTGGCCCGCCGGATGAGCCTGACCGGGGACTACTTGTCTGCCGAGGACGCACTGCGGGCCGGACTGGTCACCGAGGTGGTGGCCCACGATCAGCTGCTGCCGGCCGCCCGCGCGGTGGCCGCCTCGATCGTCGGGAACAACCAGAAGGCCGTGCGGACGCTGCTGGATTCCTACCACCGGATCGACGCCGAACAGACCAGCGCCGCGCTGTGGCTGGAAGCCGAAGCCGCCCGCGAGTGGATGCGCACGGCCACCGGTGACGACATCGCCGAGAGCCGCGCCTCGGTGATGGAGCGCGGACGCGGCCAGGTCAGGTAGCGGGAGGCCACCACACCTGCGCGTGCTCAGAGCCTCCGGCAGGCAAGATGAGGGACCATGGCCTCCGGTTATCCGCACTACCCGCCCTACCCGCAGCCACCGGCACCGCGGCGGCCGGGATGGGACGTGGCGTCGACCGCGGTGCTGGGCATCCTGCTGGTCGGAGCGTGCGGACTGGGCGCGATGTACTCACTGTTCGCCGGGATGTCCACCGCTGTCTGTTCAGGCACCGACCGCTGCAACCACGCCCTGATCAACGACGCCTATCTGGTGGCGTGGGGCGGCATCGTGCTGGCATTGGCGGTGGCCGCAGTTGGTATCGTCACCGCGGCGAAGCGACGCCGCGTCATGGTCGGCTGGCCGATTCTGGGTTGGGTCATCTTCCTGGCTACCTACATCATCGGCGGTTTCATGCTCAACGCCGGATTGGGCAACTGACTTCCGGCGCTAACTGCCGGGAACCAACCAGCGCTCCGAAAGCGTTCGGGCGCCGACGAATACCAGCCGCAGCACCATGAACGTGGACAACCCGGCCCAGATCCCGACCAGACCCCAGCCGAACACCAGCGACAACCAGATCAGCGGCAAGAAACCGATCAACGCACTGGCCATGGTCGCGTTGCGCATGAAGGCGGCATCCCCGGCCCCGAGCAGCACACCGTCGAGTGCGAAGACCACCCCGGCGATCGGCAACTGCGCGACCAGGAACCACCACGGCACCCCGATCGCGTCGAGCACCGAACGATCGGCGGTGAACAACGCGGGCAGCACCTGCGCACCGAGTGCGATGAGCGCGGCCAGCACCACCGCCGCAGCAGTGGAGAACAGCGTCACCCGGGCAGCGACGGTCTTGGCGTGCGTGGTCTGACCCGCGCCGAGCGCCGCACCGACCAAGGCTTGGGCAGCGATCGCCAACGAATCCAGGACCAGGGCAAGGAAACTCCACAGCTGCAACACCACTTGATGCGCGGCCACCGCCGCCGCCCCGAACCGGGCCGCCACCGCCGCTGCCGAGATGAAGCAGGCCTGGAAGGCCAACGAGCGCACCAGCAGATCGCGGCTCATGCTCAATTGGGCGCGCAGCACTGCACGGTCCGGACGCAGCGCCACATGTTCGGTCAGCAGCGCGCGGCCGAACAGCAGTGCGGCCAGCCACTGCCCGATCGCGTTGGCCACCGCCGAGCCGGCCAATTCCAGCCGCGGCAAACCCAGCCAGCCGTACACCAGCAGCGGGCACAGCACCGCCGAGACCGCGAATCCGAAGATCACGTAATGCAGCGGCCGGCGGGTGTCCTGCACGCCGCGCATCCAGCCGTTGCCGGCCAGCGAGATCAGGATCGCCGGCGCCCCCAGGATCGCGATCCGCAGCCACGGCAGTGCGGTCGCGGCGATCTCGCCGCCGTCGGCCAGCGCTGCCAGTATCGGAACCGCGGCGGCCTGCACGACCGCGATGATCAACAGTCCCAGCCAGACCGCCAGCCAGGTGGCCTGCACGCCTTCGCGCACCGCCGCGGCCCGGTCGCCGGCGCCGTAGTGCCGGGCCGCCCGCGCGGTGGTGCCGTAGGACAAGAAGGTGCCTTGGGAGGCAACCAGACTCAGGATCAGCGCGCCCATCGCCAACCCGGCCAGTGCCATCGCACCAAGCCGGCCGACCACGGCCACGTCGAACAGCAGGTAGGCCGGTTCGGCGGCCAGCACCCCCAACGCGGGCAGCGCCAGCCCGGCGATGGTCTTGCTCGACGGCGCCTGCGGCGTGGACTCAGCCAACGGCGGCGCACAACTCGGCGACCACGTCGGCCACCGAGCCGGTGGTCGAATAGCCCGCGGCGAACCGGTGCCCGCCGCCGCCGAAGCCCAGTGCCACCGGGGTCAGGTCGAACGACTTGGCCCGCATCGACACCGACCAGCGCTGCGGTTCGGTCTCCTTGAAGACCACCGCGACCTCGGCTTGCTGTGCGGTCCGCACGATGTCGACGATGCTCTCGACTTCCTCGGGCCTGGCCGCGGCAAACTGCGCATGCTCGACGACGGCGTAGACCAATCCGGCTCCCCCGACCGCCTCGGGAATCAGCTGCGCCGAGGCCAACACCGCCGAGAGCATCGGCAGCCAACTGAACGGATGGGTGTCCAGCAGGGCGCGGCTGATTTCGGCGTTGTCGACGCCCAGATCGACCAACCGGGCCGCCAGCCGAAGCGCCCGGGCGCTGGCCCAACGGAACGAACCGGTGTCGGTGGTCAGCCCGGCGTACAGGCAGTGCGCGACCGGTAATTCGATCGGCTTGCCCCACGCGTCGAGCAGCTCTGCGATCAACAGGGTGGTGGAATCCGCTGATGCATCAACGTAATTGGCAGTACCGAAGAGCTGGTTGGAGGCATGGTGGTCGATCACCAGCACCTTGGTTTCGGGACCGATCACCGCACGCAGCGCGCCCAGTCGCCCCGGGCTGGGGATGTCGACGGTGACCACCAGATCCGGCTCGGTGCACACCCGATCCGGCCCGACCAAGAGGTGCCCACCAGGCAGGGTCTGCAGCGACTCCGGCAAGGTGGCCGGGGCAGCGAAGCTGACCTCGACCGACTTGCCGCCCGCCTCGAGCACCTGCGCCAGCGCCAGACCCGCGCCGATGGTGTCGGCGTCCGGGAAGACGTGGCACACCACGACGATCCGCTGGGCAGCCGCCAGCACATCCGCGGCACGGTGCGCATCCACCCGCGCGCCGGCCCGGGTTGTGCTGGTAGACCCGTCAGTCAACGGGTCGGTCGCGGTCACTGGTCTCCTCAGCGTCCGTTCGTTCGTCGTCGTCCACCACACGGTACGGGTCGGCGTCACCGGCCGGCACCGCGCCTTCGCGCACCCGGGCGAGTTCGGCGTCGGCCTCCCGCGCCCGGGCCAGCAGTTCTTCCATCCGGTGCGCCGCATCCGGCACGGTGTCCCGCACGAAGGTCAGCGTCGGGGTGAACCGGACGCCGGTGCCGGCGCCGACCTTGGAGCGCAACACGCCCTTGGCGCTCTCCAGCGCGGCGGACGCACCCGCGTAGTCGGGCTCGTCCTCGAGCGAGCGACCCAGCACCGTGTAGTACAGCGTGGCGTCGTGCAGATCACCGGACACCTTGGCGTCGGTGATCGTCACGCCGGCCAGCCGCGGGTCCTTGATCTCGTACTCGATCGCCGAAGCGATGATGGTCGAGATCCGCTTGGCGAGCCGCTTGGCCCGTGCCGGATCAGCCATCTACACGCGCGCCTTTTCGACCAGCTCGTAGGTTTCGACGATGTCGCCTTCCTTGATGTCGCTGTAGGTCAGCGTCAGACCGCACTCGTAGCCCTCGCGCACCTCGGTGGCGTCGTCCTTTTCCCGCTTGAGCGAGGACACCGTGAGGTTCTCGGCGACCACGACGTTGTCGCGGAGCAGCCGGGCCTTGGCGTTGCGGCGCATGATCCCGGACTGCACCAGGCAGCCGGCGATGTTGCCGACCTTGGACGACCGGAAGATGGCGCGGATCTCGGCGCGACCGAGCTCCTTCTCCTCGTAGACCGGCTTGAGCATGCCCTTGAGCGCGCTCTCGATCTCCTCGATCGCCTGGTAGATGATCGAGTAGTAGCGGATCTCCACGCCGTCGCGGTTGGCCAGTTCGGTGGCCTTGCCCTCAGCCCGGACGTTGAAGCCGATGATGATCGCATCCGAGGCCGACGCCAGGTTGACGTTGGTTTCGGTGATGCCACCGACGCCGCGGTCGATGACCCGCAGTTGCACCTCGTCGTCGATCTGGATGCCCATCAGGGCCTCTTCGAGCGCCTCGACCGTACCGGAGTTGTCGCCCTTGAGGATCAGGTTCAGCTGGCTGGTTTCCTTCAGCGCCGAATCCAGGTCTTCCAGGCTGATCCGCTTGCGGCTGCGCGCGGCCAGCGCGTTGCGCTTGCGCGCGCTGCGCCGGTCGGCGATCTGCCGGGCGATCCGGTCTTCGTCGACAACCAGGAAGTTGTCACCGGCACCGGGCACCGACGTGAAGCCGATGACCTGCACCGGACGCGACGGCAGTGCCTCTTCGACGTCCTCGCCGTGCTCGTCGACCATCCGGCGGACGCGGCCGTAGGCATCGCCGGCCACCACCGAGTCACCGACCCGCAGCGTGCCGCGCTGGATCAGCACGGTGGCCACCGGGCCGCGGCCGCGGTCCAGGTGCGCCTCGATCGCCACACCCTGGGCTTCCATCTCGGGGTTGGCCCGCAGGTCCAGCGCGGCGTCCGCGGTCAGCACCACGGCTTCCAGCAGCGCCTCGATGTTGGTGCCCTGCTTGGCCGAGATGTCGACGAACATGGTGTCGCCGCCGTAGTCCTCGGCCACCAGGTTGTACTCGGTGAGCTGCGCCCGGATCTTGGCCGGGTCGGCGCCTTCCTTGTCGATCTTGTTGACCGCCACCACGATCGGCACATCGGCGGCCTGCGCGTGGTTGATCGCCTCCACCGTCTGCGGCATCACACCGTCGTCGGCCGCGACCACCAGGATCGCGATGTCGGTGGCCTTGGCACCACGGGCACGCATGGCGGTGAACGCCTCGTGACCGGGGGTGTCGATGAAGGTGATCAGGCGCTCTTCGCCGTCGTGCTCGACGCCCACCTGGTAGGCACCGATGTGCTGGGTGATGCCACCGGCTTCGCCCTCACCCACGTTGGCCTTGCGGATCCGGTCCAGCAGGCGGGTCTTGCCGTGGTCGACGTGACCCATGACGGTGACCACCGGAGGACGCTGCTCGAGGTCCTCCTCGCCGCCCTCGTCTTCGCCGTAGGTCAGGTCGAAGGATTCCAGCAGCTCGCGGTCCTCGTCCTCCGGGGAGACGACCTGAACCTTGAAGTTCATCTCACTGCCCAGCAGTTCGAGCGTGTCATCGCCGACCGACTGGGTGGCGGTGACCATCTCGCCGAGGTTGAACAGTGCCTGCACCAGCGCGGCCGGGTTGGCGTCGATCTTGTCGGCGAAATCGCTCAGCGACGCGCCCCGGGCCAACCGGATGGTTTCGCCGTTGCCGTGCGGCAACCGCACGCCACCGACGATCGGCGCCTGCATGTTCTCGTATTCGGCCCGCTTCGCGCGCTTCGACTTGCGACCACGCTTCGGGGCGCCGCCGGGACGTCCGAACGCACCGGCTGTGCCGCCACGCTGACCGGGACGACCGCCACCGCCGGGGCGGCCACGGAAGCCGCCACCGGCACCGGCGGGTGCACCGCCGCCACCGCCGCGGTAGTTACCGCCACCGCCACCGGCACCGGGGCGTGCGCCCTGACCGGGACCTGGGCGTGGGCCGCCACCGGGACGGGGACCCGGACGCGGGCCACCGCGGCCCGGCGCGCCGGTCGCCGGACGCGGCGGCATGTTGCCCGGCGTGACGCCGGGACGCACAGCACCCGGACCGGGGCGAGGTCCGCCAGGTCCTGGCCGCGGGCCCATCGGACGCGGGGCCGGACGCTCCACCGGCTGCTGTGAGGAGAACGGGTTGTTGCCCACCCGCGGCGGACGCGGGCCGCCGGGCTTGGGGCCGGGCGTGGGGCCCGGGGTCGGGCCGGGCCGGCTCGGAGCTGCCGGGGTCGGCGCCTGGGCCGCGGGCGCGGCCGGGGCTGCCGGAGCTGCCGGGGCAGCCGGCGGCGGGGTGGGGGTCGGAGCCGGCTCCGGCGCGGGTGCCGCAGGCTTGGGAGCTCCTGGTTTGGGGCCGGCGGCCGCCGGCTTGGCCGGTGCGGCCGGCTTCTTGGCGGGTGCCTTCTCCGGCGCGGCCTCACCGCCGCCGAAGGACTCCCGGAGCCGCCGCGCGACGGGCGCCTCCACCGTCGACGAGGCTGATTTGACGAATTCGCCCTGCTCGCTCAGCCGAGCGAGTACTTCCTTGCTGGTTACACCGAGTTCCTTGGCCAACTCGTGTACGCGGGCCTTTGCCACTACTTCTCCTGTCTGGAGGCGGCAGCGGGTGGTAGGCCGACGCCTCGGGTTTAGCTATGACGCATGGTCATCGGGACTTCACGGTGTGCTCATGTTCTTCGCTACCTGTTCTGTTGCCGCGACGGCCGCGAGGTTTCAGCGCCCGGTAGGGCGTCGAAGCTCTCGACCACCGCGGAGGTGTCCGGTGAACCGGCGATGCGCAACGCTCGGCCGAAGGCTCGCCGACGAATCGCTGCGCTCAGACACTGCGGATCGGGGTGCAGCCAGGCACCCCGCCCCGGCATGCTGCGGGAAGTATCAACGGTCACGGCTGTCTCGCCATTCCCGTTCGACACCGCCACGACGCGAAGCAGATCGACGGCCAGCTCTCGTCTACGACATCCGATACAGGTCCGGATCGGTCCCATATCGGCAGTCAAAGTCTCGCGCTGGATCACGGCACAGTCTACGACACTCCCGGGGCTGCGCCGACCACGGCAGTGGGGCTGTTGTGACGGCCGGGGCTGACGTGGCCCGGGACCGCTTCCTGCGCACGTCATCGGCCCAGGATCACCAGCAGCAGGCGCCGCAACCAGGCGCGCGCCGCGGGCAGGTCGCCGTCCAGGATCAGCTGGGTGCCGACGCCCTCGTAGGCCGCGACGACGGCGCGGGCGGCCTCGGCACGGCTGCCGAGCGCCTCCGGCAGCGCGATCTCCGAGTCCGCGAGCCGCTCCTCGACCACCGCGCGCAGCTGCTCGCGATGCGCGACCAGGGTCTGGGCCACCTCGGGATGACGGGCGGCATACAGCAGGAAATCGGTCTTGACCAGCAGCCAGTCGCGGTCCAGCAGCAGCACCGCCGCGATCCGGTCCAGGGTGGCGGCAACGTCGGCCGGTTCGGGTCCGGCGGCCATGGCGCCGGTCATCTGTTCGGCCAGCACGCCCGCGCGCTGGTCGTAGAGCGTGAAGAACAGCTCCTCGAGACTGCCGAACTGCGAGTAGAACGCCCCGCGCGTGTAGCCCGCCGCCGCGCAGACGTCGTCGATGCGGGCGTGCCCGAAGCCCCGTTCGGCGAACACGCCGAAGGCGGCGTCGAGCAACCGGGCTCGCGTCTCGGCGCGCCGCTTGGTCACCCGCGGCGGCTTCGCGGCGCCCTCAGGCATGGGCCTCGGCATGGTTCGCGGCGTGGGCATGCGCCGCGGCACCGGCCTGGCTCGCGGCCTCGGCCCCGCCCGCCGTCTCGGCCTGCGTCTCGGCATGCAGGGCGGCCCGGCGGGAAGCGCGGCGCCGTTCGGAGACCGCGGCACGGCCGATCGTGGCGGCGATCGCCAGCAGCGCGCCGCCCAGCGTCCACCCGCCGAGCACGGCCAGATGCGCCCCGACGCCGTAACCGTCGAAGTACACGATGCGCCGGATGGCCTCGGTGCCCGCGCCGTTGGGCAGCGTCGTGCCCACCGTCCGCCAGAACGGCGGAAGCAGGCTGGCCTGATATGCGCCGCCGGCCGACGGGTTGCCGAGCACCACGAACACCAGCACGGTCAGCCCGATGCCCAGTGATCCGAACAGCGTCTGGAAGGCCACGGTCACCGTCGCCGCGGACAGCGCCACCAGCGTCCCGACGCCCGCGATCGCGGCGAAGTGCCCGTCGAAGGCGTGCAGCAACGGGCCGGCGATCAGCGCGCCGCCCACCCCCGAGATCGCCGCGTACGGCACGGTCGCGCCCAGGCGCCACCACATCCGCGGCGGCGTGGCGGGCCGCTCCCCCTTCGCGACGCCCAGCATCGCGGCGAACAGATAGCCGCCCACGGCCCAGCCGATGATCAGGTAGAAACCGGTCAGTCCGCGGCCGTCACCGGGCTGCAACGGCACCACGTCCTGCGTCGTCACGCTGCGCTGCTCCTGCGCCGCCACCGTCGTGACGATCTGCTGTACGGCCGAGGCCACCGACGTTCCGCCCCCGGAGGCGACCAGCAGCGTGTCGGTCCCGCCGGCCTGGTCCACCAGGTACACCGCGGAGGTGTCGCCCCGCAGCAGGGCGGCCCGCGCGCTCTGTTCGTCGGCGGCAACGCCGGCGGCCAGCGGCTCGCCTTCTGCCGCGTTGGCCCGGTCGACCAGCTGTGTCGCGGTCTGGTCGGGCGCCACCACCAGCACCGGAATCTGGTGTGGTACAGGCGAATGGAAGGCACCCAGATAGGACAGGATGAACGCGAACTGCAGCAGCAGCACGCCGCCGGCGAGCATCAGGGTGCGCGGTGCGATGGCGTCGCGCAACCGGTGCCGCCAGGTCTCGGGCGGCTCGGGAGCGACGTGCTTGTTGGCCATGGGGGTCCTTCGATCGATACGCGAACCGACTCGGCCCGCTCACTACATTCATAAATATATCAGATTTATTCATGAATCTAATGGGTGCATACTTGACCTGGAGTGAACTCCACGAGTGATACTTAGGGTGTGCCCGTCTCCGGAATCCTCATCGCCGACGCCGCCGCGCGCTGCGGCCTGTCCATCGACACCTTGCGCTACTACGAGCGCGACGGACTACTGCTGCGCGCCGTGCCCCGCTCGGCCAGCGGGCAACGCCGCTACCAGGACGCCGACCTGCGGTGGATCGAACTGGTCACCCGACTTCGGTCCACCGGCATGCCGATTCGCGACATCCGCCGCTACGCCGACCTGGTGCGCGCGGGCGACGGCAACGAGCAGGAGCGGCTCGCGCTGCTGCAGGCGCACCGCGAGGAGGTGCTGCGTCAACTCGCCCAGGTCACCGCGCACCTCGGCGCCATCGACCACAAGATCGGCGTCTACGTCGACCGCCTGGAACGGGACGCCCTGAGAACGGGGACTTGACCTGGAGTGTACTCCAGCAGGTTGGCTGGTGTCATGACGATCCCCACGCGCACACTTGGCAGCACCGCTCCCCTGACCGTGTCGGCTCTCGGCCTCGGCTGCATGGGCATGTCGGAGTTCTACGGCACGCCCGACGAGGCCGGCGGCATCGCCACCATCCACCGCGCCCTCGACCTGGGTGTCACGTTCCTCGATACCGCCGACATGTACGGCCCGTTCACCAATGAGAAGTTGGTCGGCCGCGCCATCGCCGACCGCCGCGATCGGGTGCAGCTGGCCACGAAGTTCGGCAACGAACGACTGCCCGACGGGACCCGGATCGGCGTCAACGGGCATCCCGACTACGTCCGCGCGGCCTGCGACGCGTCGTTGCAGCGCCTCGGCGTCGACCACATCGACCTCTACTACCAGCACCGGGTGGACCAGACCGTGCCGATCGAGGACACCGTCGGCGCCATGTCCGAGTTGGTCGCGGCGGGCAAGGTGGGCCACCTGGGGCTCTCGGAGGCGTCGCCGTCGACCATTCGGCGGGCCCACGCGATACACCCGATCACCGCGCTGCAATCCGAATATTCCTTGTTCACCAGGGATCTCGACGACGAGATCCGCCCGACGCTGCGGGAACTGGGCATCGGGCTGGTGCCGTATTCGCCCCTGGGCCGCGGCCTGCTCACCGGCGCGGTGACGACGGCCGGCTTCGATGCCGGCGACAGCCGCGGCTCGGCGTACTTCCCGCGGTCGACCGGTGAGAATCTCGCCGCCAACCTCGCGCTGGTCGAGCGGATCCGTGTGCTGGCCGACGGGCACGGTTGCACGCCCGGCCAACTCGCGCTGGCCTGGGTGCTGGCCCAGGGCGACGACGTCGCTCCGATCCCGGGCACCAAGCGGGTGCGCTACCTCGAAGAGAACGTCGGAGCGCTCGACGTGACGCTCTCGCCCGACGACCTCGCCGCGCTCGATGCCGCGGTGCCGCGCGACGCGGTGGCCGGCGCCCGCTACGGCGACATGAGCAGCATCGACGCGTGAGCGCGGGCGGGCCGGCCGGCGCCAGCGTCAGTAGTGATATCGCGCCTTGAGGATCTTGACCTCGGTGTCGTCGGCCCGATAGACCAGTCGGTGTTCGTCGTCGATGCGACGAGACCAGTAGCCGGAGAGCTCACCCTTCAGTGGCTCGGGCTTCCCGATACCGGTGAAGGGGTCACGTTGGATCTCGCCGATCAGCCGGGCGATGCGTCGCGCGGTCTTGCGGTCGGTGGCCAGCCAGTGCAGGAAGTCCTCCCAGCCGTCGGGGTCGAAGCAGGCGCTCCTCACTGATCCCCGCCGGCCATCTGCCGCAGTTCGTCGATCAACACGGGATGGCTCGCCGCACCCGCCCTGTCGCGCGCGACGGCTTCCATGAGCCGGCGGGCATTCTCCGGCGAGCGGAGCAGGTAGACCGTCTCCTGCCAGGAGTCGTAGTCGTCGGCCGACATCAGCACGGCATCGCCGGCCTTGGACGTGATACGCACGGGCTCGTGATCGACGTTGACCTGCTCCAGCAGCGGGAACAGCCGCTGTCGGGCCTCACTGGCGCTGATGCTCATATCGCGACCTCTCGTACGGGAATCTCGTACAACAACAGTACGATAATTACATCCCGCGTCTCGCTCTCACCCGGACGGGTATCGATTGCCCTCGACAACCGAGGGGTGTAGCCGCACCGCGCCGCCCGCTCAGGGTGTCGTCTACTGTCACACATGTTTGCTTGACAGGGGGATGCGGACATGACCGAGACGTTCGGGCGGTACCGGTTGATCGACTTGCTGGGCCGCGGTGGCATGGGCGAGGTCTGGCGGGCCTACGACACCGGCACCGACCGCGTCGTCGCGCTCAAACTGCTGCCTGCACATTTCGCGCAAGACCCCACCTTCGAACAACGCTTCCGCCGCGAAGCCCATGCCGCCGCCGGCCTGCACAACGCCCACATCGTCCCGATCCACGACTTCGGCGAGATCGACGGTCGCCTCTACGTCGACATGGCCCTGATCGAAGGCCACGACCTCGCCACGGAAATCAGCAACGCACCGTTGGCGCCCGAACGGGCCGTCAGCATCGTCGAACAGATCGCCCGCGCCCTGACTGCCGCCCACAAAACCGGTCTGGTGCACCGCGACGTCAAACCGTCCAACATCCTGATCGGCGACGACGACGCCGCCTACCTGATCGACTTCGGCATCGCCCGCGCCGCCTCCGACACCGGCCTGACCGGCACCGGCAACACGCTGGGCACCTGGGCCTACATGGCGCCCGAACGCTTCACCACCGACACCATCGACCCCCGCAGCGACACCTACGCCCTGACCTGTGTGCTTTACGAAAGCCTCACCGGCACAAAGCCCTTCCCCGGTGACACCTTGGAGCGACAGTTCGCCGGACACCTCAACGCCCCGGCACCGAAACCCTCAGCCGTACGAGCGGACCTGCCCGCCGGGCTCGATCACGTGATCGCCATCGGCATGGCCAAACACCCGGAAAACCGCTACCCCACCACAAAAGAACTCGCCGACGCGGCCCGCGACGCCCTGAGCGGGGCGGCCTCGGCGCGCACTCGAGCAGCAGCGCGACCGGTGGCCGCTCAACATGTCGCGGCCGAGCCGGCCAAGCCGTCGCGGCGCAAGTCCCTACTCATCGGTGGCGCGGTATTGGTCGCCGCGGCGGCAACCGCTGCGTTCGTGGCGATACCCAAGGATGGGTCAACACCAGAGCCAGCCGCTACCGCCCCGTCATCCACCGCCGAACGGTCCTATGGCGAACAGATCACGCTGCCATTCGCTGATCTGAGCTACCCGGAAAGCGTGGCCGTCAGCACGGACGGTTCGGTCTATGTCGCTGACACCGAGAACAGTCGCATTTTGCGTCTCGATTCGGCAGCCGATGCAGCCGTCGATGCCCCATTCACCGGGCTTGATCGCCCGAAGGGTCTGACGGTCGACGCCCAGAACAACGTCTATGTCGCAGATTCCTACAACAATCGTGTCTTGAAACTCGACGCCGGTTCGACCACTCCCGTCGAGCTCCCGTTCAACCTCGAGGATATGGACTTTGCCACCGGCATTGCGGTGGATGCGCAGGACAACGTATTCGTCACGGACTCCTACCATCATCAACTTCTCGTTCTTCCCGCCGGAGCCGACCAACCACTCAAGCTCGACCAGCAAACCTTGGGCCTGCCCTGCGACGTCACCGTCAGCCCGGACGGGCAGCTCTACATCGCCAACTCGGGCCGCAACCAGATCGTGAAGTTCGAACCGGACCGTGGCGAACTTGTCGAAGTACCGTTTATTCGGCTGAACTCACCCGGCGGCGTAGCTGTGGATTCCGCCGGCAGCGTCTACGCCACCGACGATTTCGACCGGGTGGTCAAGTTGGATGCGGGCTCTGGCACCCAAACAGAGTTGCCCTTCACCGGTCTCAGCGAGCCAGACGGCATCGCGGTAGACAAGGACGGCAATGTCTACGTTGCCGACGCGGGCAACAACCGCATCGTCAAACTGCCGGTGGCGTAACCCGGTCAGGCAGTCGGCTGATCCGCCGGCGCTTCGGCGTCGCTGCGGATGTCGATCCGCCACCCGGTCAACCGCGCTGCCAGCCGGGCGTTCTGGCCTTCCTTGCCGATCGCCAGGGACAGCTGGAAGTCCGGCACCACCACCCGCGCCGCGCGGGTGTTGGCGTCGATCACCGTCACCGAGACCACCTTGGCCGGCGAGAGCGCATTGGCCACGAACTTCGCCGGATCCTCGTCATAGTCGATGATGTCGATCTTCTCGCCGCTCAACTCGCTCATCACATTGCGTACCCGCTGCCCCATCGGCCCGATGCACGCACCCTTGGCGTTCAGGCCGGGTGCTCGCGAAGCCACCGCAATCTTGGAGCGGTGCCCGGCCTCCCGGGCCACCGCGACGATTTCGACTGAGCCTTCGGCGATTTCGGGTACCTCGAGCGCAAACAACTTGCGCACCAGGTTCGGATGCGTCCGGGACAGCCGAATCTGCGGTTCCCGGGCACCCCGGGTTACACCGAGTACGAAGCAGCGCAACCGATTACCGTGTTCGTAGGACTCGCCGGGCACCTGCTCCGACGGCGGGATGACACCCTCGGAGTACTTGGTCTCGCTGCCCATCCGCAGCACCACCTCACCGCGGGCGTTGGCCCGGGCGTCGCGCTGGATCACCCCGGCCACGATGTCGCCCTCGCGTGCGGAGAACTCGCCGTAGATCTTCTCGTTCTCGGCATCGCGGAACCGTTGCAGCATCACCTGCCGTGCGGTGGTGGCCGCCACCCGGCCGAAACCTTCTGGGGTGTCGTCCCATTCGCTGATGACGTTGCCGTCTTCATCCTGCTCGCGGGCCATCACCTTGACCTCGCCCGTCTTGCGGTCGATGTCGATGAACGCATCGGCCGCGTGCCCCTCGGTGTGCCGGTAGGCGGTCAGCAGTGCCGACTTGATGGTTTCGAGCAGTTCACCCGCCGGGATCCCCCGGTCCACCTCGATCGCGTGCAGCGCAGCCATGTCGATGTTCATTGCGAAGCATCCCTTCCGATCTCGTCGACCAGCTCGAGCTCACGACGGCTCGGCGACGAGAACTCAACCTGAACGACAGCCTTCACGACGTCAGCCAACGGCACCCGCTGCACCGACCAATCCGAGCGATCCCGCACCACCACGGCCAGCACCCCATCGGCGACACCGGCAATCCGGCCGGTGACGGTGGCGTCGGCGAGCTGTAACTCGACCTTGCGGCCACGCGCCCGGCGGTAGTGCTTCTCGGCGGTCAGCGGCCGATCCACACCGCGCGAGGTGACCTCGAGCACGTATTCGTCGGTCAGGCCCGACAGCCCGTCGAGCAACTCGCCCGCGGTTCGGGAGAGCGCGGAGATCGCGTCGAGGTCCAACGGGGTGTCGCCGTCGGCGACCACGATGATGCGGGGCGGTCGGGAGTTGGTGTCGATGTCGACGTCGTCGACCTCGTACCCAGCGCGCGCGAACTCCCCATCGAGAAGCTCGACGACCTGCGTCGGCTCGGGAAGACCAGGGGACCGCTTCATCACAGCGAGCTCCCATCTTGAGTTGTTCTTCAGCTGCGCGCGGGCCTGCGACCGCGAATCAGCCACCTACGATACGCCAGGAATCCGGGCCGTTGCGGCAAACACGGTGCGGCGCGCTGCGCGCTGTGCACTCCGACGATGGCAGGATGTCGGGGTGCGCAGGCGAGAGGTATTGGTGGCGGCAGGCCGCGCCGCCCTCGGATTGACCTTGGTCGGAGTCACCGCGTCGGCCTGCGCCGGCAGCGATGAACCCGAGATCGACCCCTTGCAGGCCGCCCAGGCCGCCGCCAGCGCCGATGCCGATCAGGCCAGCGCCGCAGCCGCTGCGGCCGCGCCGGCCCTGGTTCCGGCGCTGACCCAGATCGCCGCCGAACGCACCCAGCACGCCCAGGCGCTGGCCACCGAGATCGCGCGCGCCGCCGGACGCACGACGACGCCCGAGACCAGCACCACCACCAGCGCGACTGCAGCCGAGCCGAAGCCCGCGCCGACGGCCGCGCAGGTCTCCGACGCACTGCGCCGCGCCGCCGAGGATGCGAGCCGGCTGGCGACCTCGCTGTCCGGCTACCGGGCCGGGTTGCTGGCCTCGATCGCGGCCTCCTGCACGGCCGCCCAGGTGATGCTGCCCGAGACGAAGGCCGACCGGTGACCACTCCTGCCCCCACCCCCAACCGCCCGGACAGCCTCGACGGCGGCGCCCTCTATGACGCGGTGGCCATCGAACACGCCGCCATCTACGGCTACGGCATCGTCTCGGCGCACTCCACGCCCGCGGACAACACCCTGGTGGCCGAGGCGATGGCGACTCATCGCCGGCTGCGCGAGGGTGGTCTGGCGCTGCTGGCCGACAAGTCGTGGGGCGTGCCGCTGCCGGCCGCCGGCTACACGCTGCCGTTCGACGTGAACAACCCGGACGCCGCGGTCAAACTCGCCATCCGGATGGAGGCGGACGCCGCCACCGCATGGCGCGCGGTCGTCGAACAGGCCACCGATGAGCAGGTACGCGCATTCGGAGTGGACGCGCTGACCCAGTGCGCGGTGCTCGCGGCGCGATGGCGCAAACGGCTTGAGGAGTGGCCGGTGACGCAAGCCTTCCCCGGCGGCACCGAGTAGCAGCTACCGTTGGCCCACCAGGTCGAATCGGGGGGCCTTGTGGCCGGAATCGTCGTCGGGCAACACGGAGCACTGACCCGTGCCCGGCGCGATCGCGCGGTCACCGCGTCGGTCTTCCTGCTGCTGTTGGCGTTCTCCTACAGCGAGGACCTGATCGCCGTCGCGTTCGAGATCACCGACCGGGGCACCGTCCTCGACTGGCTGACCACTCTGGTCGGCCTCGACCTGGCGATCCTGGCCGTGGTCGGGGTGCTCAAAGTCGTCATCGCGCGCGCCGACGACACCGGCCCCCGGCTGTGGCGGTGGTACTGGGCCGCGGTCGCCGTCACCGTCGCGGTGGATGCCACGCTGTGCCTGCTGCCCGACGAGCACCCGCTGGCGATCGACCTCGCCGCCTCGGTGGTGTTCGCGGTGGTGATGGGCGTGCTGATGATGGTGGCACTCAACGCCGACCCGCTCACTCTGGTCAGCGCGACCCGACGGCAGGCGCTGCCCACCGACTGGCTGCGGGCCCGCGCGATCGTGCCGCTCATGATCGGCACGTTCGCCTGCTATCTGGCTGCCACGTCATTCGAGGACTTCTTCGACCTGCACGCCCTGCGCGAGGTGACGCCCGAAACCGTCGACTTCGGTGAGCTCAGCGCACCGCTGGCCAGCGCAGCCGAAACAGCGCTGTGTGAAAGCGCGGTCGGCCCGGCGTTCCTGCAGCAGATGGTGAATTTCATTCCGATGGTGCTGCTGACGCTGGGCGTCGAATTCAATTTCTTCCGGCGCACGCTGGCCGAGCCGGCCCAGCGCGCCGCCGCGGCGGCCACCGTGTTCCTGCTGTGCACCGGATTGGTGCTGGCCCTGTCGGTCACCCCGTGGTCCGGCTCGCGGTGTTCGCGGGTGCCGTCGTACTGGCACGAGTACGCCGCGTTCTCGCTGTGCGTGCAGGGCGTGGTGGCCGGCATCGCTGCCCTGATCTGGCTGCTGGTGACCAGCGATTCCGACCGCAGAGGAGACCGACGATGACCGCTGCCGGAACTCGAACCCCCGCCGTGTCCACGCGAGCCGTCTACGCCGTGGTGTTCCTGCTGCTGTTCGTCTTCTCCTACAGCGAAGTGGCGGCGTGGACGCTGTTCGAGGCCTTGGGTGCCGGTGACCGCCTGCCCTGGCGACCGGCGGTGCTGCTCGTCGATCTCTCCGTGCTCATCGCGGTGGCGCTGCTCAAACGTTCGATCACCCGCGGCGACGGCGACTCCCCGCGGTTGCGTATCTGGTGGTGGTCGGGTTTTGCCGTGCTGATCGGCATCGACGTGACCCGCACCCTGACCGCGCATTCGGTGGGGCTGGATCTGCTGGTGTCGACGGTGTACGCCGCGGTGGTGGGTCTGGTCATGGCCGCCTCGCTCAACGCCGATCCACTGACGCTGTTCAGCAGTGCCCGCCGCTTGGCCGCTCCACGGGACTGGGCGCGGGTGCGGTCACTGGTTCCGCTGATCCTCGGCATCCTGGCCGGCTACGTCGCGGCCACCGCGTTCACCGACTACTTCGACCTGGACACCGTGCGGGTGCTCGACGCCGCCACCGCGGCCGAGGTCGACGGCTTGGATTTCGCCGAGCAACTGGGCGTGCTCTCGCAGTTGTGCGAGGGTGCGATCAGCCCGGTGTTCTTCCAGAAGGTCGTCGAAGTCATGCCGATCCTGCTGTTGACGCTGGGCATCGAGTTCAACTACTTCCGCCGGACCATGACCGATCCGGCCGAGCGCGCAGCGACCGCCGCGACCGTCGCTCTGATGTCCGCCGGACTGATGCTGGCCCTGTCCACGCTGCCGTGGGATGGCATCGGGTGCGACGACATCCTCGCCGACTGGCATGAGTACCTGACCTTCGTCGCGACCGTGCAGGGCATCTTCACCGGGCTGACCACATTGGTGTGGCTGCTGGTGGCGCCGACCCCGGCCGCACCCGAGCCCGAATGACCGCCGGGCTGCGCCGGAGCAAACCTAGCCGCGCAGCGCCGCGTCGATCCCGGTGGCCGCGTCGGCGATCGGGATCTCGAAGGTCTCACCGCTGAACCGGTTGCGCAGTTCCACCACGCCGTTGGCCCAACCCCGGCCGACCACCACGATCCACGGCACCCCGAGCAGCTCGGCGTCCTTGAACTTCACCCCCGGCGAGGCGCCGCGGTCGTCGAGCAGCACGTCCAGGCCCAGTCGGTCCAGGTCGGCGGCCAACTCGGTGGCACCCGCGCGGGCCTGCTCGTCCTTGTTGGCGATCACCAGGTGCACATCGAACGGCGACACGGTGGCCGGCCAGCGCAGACCGATCTCGTCGTGGTGCTGCTCGGCCAGCACCGCCACCAGCCGGGAAATGCCGACACCGTAGGAGCCCATGGTCAGCCGCACCGGCTTGCCGTTCTCGCCGAGCACGTCGGCGGAGAACGCATCGGTGTACTTGCGGCCGAGCTGGAAGATGTGGCCGATCTCGATGCCGCGGGCACTGACCAACGGTCCGGCCCCGTCCGGCGACGGGTCTCCGTCGCGCACCTCGGCGGCTTCGATGGTGCCGTCCGGGGTGAAGTCCCGTCCGGCGACCAGGCCGACGACATGCTTGCCGGGCGCGTCAGCACCGGTGACCCAGGTCGTGCCGTCCACCACCCGCGGGTCCACCAGGTAACGAACGCCGTTGTCCTGCAGCCCCTTCGGGCCGATGTAGCCCTTCACCAGGAACGGGTAACGGGCGAAGTCGGCGTCGTCGAGCATGGCGTACTCGGCCGGCTCGAGTGCCGCGCCGAGCCGCTTGTCATCGACTTCGCGGTCCCCGGGCACACCGATGGCCAGCAACTCCCAGTCCTGCTCCCCCGGCAGCCGGGTCTTGAGCAGGACGTTCTTGAGGGTGTCGGCCGCGGTCACCTCGCGACCGGCGAACTGCGGCAAGCCCGCGCCGTTGGCCCAGTTCACCAGAGTCACGATCGTCGGGGTGTCCCCGGTGTCGTGCACGACGGCTTCGGGCAGTGTCGCGATCTGTTCGGCCGGCAGCGGTTGCGGCGCTGTGGTGATGACGGCTTCGACGTTGGCGGCATACCCGGACTGCAGGCAGCGCACGAAAGTGTCCTCGCCGACCGGACTTTCGGCCAGGAACTCCTCGGAAGCGCTGCCACCCATCGCCCCGGAGACCGCCGAGACGATCACGTATTCGACGTTGAGCCTGGAGAAGATCCGCTGGTAGGCCTCGCGGTGGGCGTGATAGGCGTTCTTCAAGCCCTCGTCGTCGACGTCGAAGGAATAGGAGTCCTTCATCAGGAACTCGCGGCCGCGCAGGATGCCGGCCCGCGGTCGGGCCTCGTCGCGGTACTTGTTCTGGATCTGGAACAAGATCAGCGGGAAGTCCTTGTAGGAGCTGTACTCCCCCTTGACGGTCAAGGTGAACAGTTCCTCGTGGGTGGGTCCCAGCAGATGGTCGTTGCCGCGCCGGTCCTGCAACCGGAACAGGTTGTCGCCGTACTCGGTCCAGCGGTTGGTGGTCTCATACGGCCCGCGCGGCAGCAGCGCCGGGAACTGGATCTCTTGGGCGCCGATCGCGGCCATCTCCTCGCGCACCACGGCTTCGATCTTGCGCAGCACCTTCAGGCCCAGCGGCAGCCAGCTGTACAGCCCCGGGCCGACCGGCCGGACGTAACCGGCCCGGATCAGCAGCTTGTGGCTGGGAACTTCGGCGTCGGCGGGGTCGTCGCGGAGCGTGCGCAAGAACAGCTCCGACATGCGGGTGATCACAGCGGGCAAGCTTACTGACCGCGTAGGACTACAGCTCGCCGGCCTCCACGGCCTCCCGGGTGTGCTGTGCCCGGGCGATGTCGCGCGCCGAGAAGCCGATGAACAGCGCGGCCACCCCGACCAGCACCGCGATCGCGGCTACCCACAGCAGCGAATAGGTGTACCCGTGTCCCAACGCATCCAGCTGCGCCGGCGTCATGTCCTTGACCGGTCCCATGGTGCCGCCCAGATACAACGTGCGGGAGGCCTGCACCGCCTGGATCACCACCAGCACCAGCGGTCCGCCCAGGTTGTAGACCATCAGCGTGATCGACGACACCGGTCCGATCTCGCGCGGCCCCACGTTGGCCAGCGTGCACAGCGGCAGAATCACCGAGATCAGCCCGATGCCCAGCCCGCCGATCACCAACGGCGCCAACAGGTCCGGGAAGTAGGGGATGCTGCGATCCAGGGTCGAGCCGTACAGCATGGCGGCCAGCACCAACGCGCCACCACCGATGATCAGCCAGCGCGGCGCGATCCGCGGCGCCAGCCGGGTGGCCAGCACGTTGCCGGCCACGAAGCCGCCCGCGAACGGCAAGAAGCAGATGCCGGCCTGCAGCGGCGAATAGCCCAGCACGTCCTGCACCAGCAGGCCGATCATCACCGACAGCGTCAGCATCACCCCGCCGGCCAGGAAGTAGGCGGCGAACGCGCCCACCCGGTTGCGTTCGGCGAACACCGCGAACGGCACCAACGGATGATCGGCTCGGCGCTCCACCACCAGGAAGGCGACCAGGAACACCACGGCGGCCGCCCCGGAACCGATCACCGCCGGGTCGGTCCAGCCCCGCGGCGGTCCCTGGGTGAACAGCAGCACCGCCGACGAGCACGCCAGGGTGGCCAAAACCGCCCCGGTGACGTCGAGTTTGAGCCGCTCATGCCGGGTCTCGGCGAGCCGGGTCAGCGCGATCGCGATGATCACGATGCCGATCGGCACATTGACCAGGAACGCCAGCCGCCAATTGATCACGGTCAGCGCCCCGCCCAGGATCAGCCCGAGTACCGAGCCCAGCCCCTGCATGGCCGCCGAGATCGCCATCGCCTGATTACGGGCGTGCCCGACGGCGTAGGTGGTGGCGATCAACGCCAGCCCGGTCGGCGCGGCCACCGCCGCTCCCACACCCTGCACGGCGCGCGCCACGATCAGCGTCCACTGGTCGGTGGCCAGCCCGCAGACCAGCGAGGCGATCGTGAACACCCCGACCGCGGAGACGAACGCCCGTTTGTGCCCGATCGCGTCACCGACCCGGCCGCCCAGCAGCAGCAGCCCACCGAAGGCCAGCACGTAGGCGGTGATCACCCAACTCTTGGCGGCGTCGGTGAGGTCCAGATCGGCCTGCATCCGCGGCAGCGCCACGATCACGATGGTGCCGTCCAGCGTGGCCATCAGCTGCATGCCGGTGATCGCCAGGATCGCGACGCCGAGCACCCTGTCGGACAATCTCGAGACAGCGCGTTCGGAGGGCCGCGCTGCCGCGCGATCAGAGCCAGACATCTTGGCCCGAGACTACTTTGCGCTACGCGCTGGGCACCGCCAGACGCGCTGCCGGGAGTAGCGTGAAGTCATCATGCGGGTCGCGATCTGCGGGGCCGGTATCGCCGGCCCCACCCTGGCCTATTTCCTGCACCGCAGCGGACACACCCCGACGGTGATCGAACGCGCACCCGCGCTGCGCACCGGCGGTTACGTAGTCGACTTCTGGGGTATCGGCTACCGGGTCGCCCAGCAGATGGGTCTGGAGACCGCGATCCGCGCGGTCGGCTACCCGATGCGCACCCTGCGGGTGGTACGCAGCGACGGTTCGGTCCTGACCGACATTGACGTCACCGCGTTCGAGCGCGCCCAGGCCGGGCGCTACATCACGGTGGCCCGCTCCGACCTTGCGGCCGCCATCTGCGCGAGCATCGCCGACGACGTCGAGATGGTCTTCGATGACACCATCGTGGGCCTCGACGAACGGCCCGACGGCATCACGGTTGGGTTCCAGCGCAACCGAACCCGCGATTTCGATCTGGTGGTCGGCGCAGACGGCCTGCATTCCCAGGTGCGTGCCTTGGTGTTCCCGCAGGCCGTCGAGCGCTATCTGGGCGCCATGGTCGCGGTCGCCGTGGTGCGCGGTTACCGCCCCCGCGAGGAGCTCACCTATCTGATGTGCAACCTGGCCGGCGGCCAGCTCGGCCGGGTCAGCCTGCACGATGACCGCACGCTGTTGCTGTTCGTGGCACGGTCCGCGCGGCCCGTTCCCGAACACCGCGACGTCCCGGCCTGGTTGCGAGAGAAGTTCGCCGACGTCGGCGGCGAGGGCCCGGCGATCCTGGCCAGTCTCGACGACGCCGAGGACCTCTATTTCGACGCGGTCAGCCAGATCCAGCTCGACCAGTGGGCTCGCGGCCGGGTGGCGCTGCTGGGTGACGCAGCCGCGGCGGTCTCCCTGCTGGCCGGTGAGGGCACCGGGCTGGCGATGGCGCAGGCCTACGTGCTGGCCGGTGAGCTGCAACGGGCCGACGACGATCACCGCGCGGCGTTCGACGCCTATCAGCGTCGACTACAGCCGTTTCTCGCCGACAAGCAGGCGGCCGCGCGACGATATGTGTCGTTCTTCGCCGGGCGCACCCGTGCCGGCGTCGCGTTGCGCAACCTGGCCCTGCGTGCGGCCGGAGTGGCGCCAGTGACCCGGTATGTGGCGGCGCACGGTTTCCGTGACGATGTCGAGTTGCCCCACTACCCGCTCTGACGAACTACAGTTCGCCGGCGTCCATGGCGTCTTTGACCTCTTGGGCGTGCGCAACTTCCTTGGCGGTGTAGCGGATGAACAGCGCGGCCGCCCCGACCAGGACCGCGACGGCAGCCACCCACAGCAGGCCGTAGGTGTAACCGGCGTCCAGGGCCGCTATCTGCGCGGAGTCCATGTTCTTGACCGGGCCGGTGGTACCGCCCAGGTACAGCGTGCGCGAGGTGATCACGGCCTGGATGATCGCGAGCACCACCGGGCCACCGAGGTTCTGCAGCATCAGCGCAATCGCCGAGACCGGACCGATCTGGTCGAAGCCCACCCCGGCGATCGCCGAGACGGTCAGCGGCACCACGATCATGCCGATGCCGAAGCCGCCCACCGTGATCGGCAGCACCAGGTTCGGGAAGTAGGGGATGTCGCCGTGCAGCGTCGAGCCGTAGATCATCGCGGCCAGCACCAGGATGCCGCCGCCGATCACCAGCACCCGCGGCGGGAACTTCGGCACCAGCGCGGTCGACGCGCCCAGGCCGATACCCAGGGCGATCACGAACGGGATGAAACCGATGCCGGCCTGCAGTGGGGTGTAGCCCATGATGTCCTGCACGTACAGGCCGATCAGCACGGTCAGGGTGAACATCACGCCGCCGGCCAGGAAGATCGCGGCGAACACTGCGACCCGGTTGCGGTCGCGGAACAGCTCGAACGGCACGACCGGGTTGAGCGCGCTGCGTTCGACGATCACGAACGCCACGAAGAACGCCAACGCAGCCACGCCCGAACCGATGGTCAGCGGGGTCAGCCAGCCGTTCTCCGGGCCTTGCGAGAAGCCGAACACCGCGGCGGTGCAGCCCAGCGTGGCCAGCAGCGCGCCGGGCGCGTCCAGCTTCATCCGCTCCTTGTGGGTCTCCCGCAGCGTGGTGTAGGCGAGGTAAATCACCAGCAGGCCGATCGGCACGTTGACCAAGAACGCCAACCGCCACCACACCTCAACCAGGGCGCCGCCGGCCACCAGACCCATCACCGAGCCGACGCCGGTCATGGCGGCGAACACCGCGGTGGCCGCGTTGCGGGCCGGTCCCTTGGGGAATGTGGTGGCCACCAGGGCCAGGCCGGTCGGGCTCGCGATCGCCGCACCGACGCCCTGCAGCAGCCGGGCGATGACCAGGGTGGCCTCGTCCCAGGCGATACCGCACAGCACCGAGGCGATGGTGAACAGCGCCACGCCGACGATGAAGGTGCGCTTGCGTCCGATGGTGTCGCCGAGTCGACCGCCGAGCAGCATCAGACCGCCGAAGGTCAGCACGTAGGCCGTGATCACCCAGCTGCGGCCGGCATCCGAGAGCCCGAGTTCGTCTTGGATCGCCGGGAGCGCAACGATCGCGATGGTGCTGTCCATGGTCGCCAGCAGCTGCATGCCGCCGATCGCGACGACCGCGGCGATGAACCGGGGCGACGGCAGCCAGGACAGCCCGGGACGTGCCAGGGCCGACGGGTTCTGCCGAGCAGGGAGCGTGTGCTCGTCGGGCGCAGCCTCAGACAATGCCCGCTCCGCGTCGTTGAGAGCCGTCATAGCGGGCTACCCTACAGTAATATTAAGAATTGTTTAAGCGGCGTCTGGCGTCGATCAGCTCACACACTCGGCTGCAGGCCCACTACCTGGCCAATCACGATGATCGCCGGTGGGCGCACCCCTTCGGCGCGGACGGTTTCGGCCACTTCGGCCAGCGTCGAGCGCACCGATCGTTGCGCGGACGTGGTGCCGTGCTGAACCACCACGACTGGCGTTTCCGCAGGTCGACCGCCCTTCAACAGGGCTTCGGCGAACAGCTCGATGCGTTCCACGGCCATCAGCAGCACGATGGTGCCCGACATCGCCGCCAGTGCATCCCAATTTACTAACGATTCCGGATGCCCCGGCGCAACATGACCGCTGACCACCACGAATTCGTGGTTGACGCCGCGGTGCGTGACCGGCACACCGGCCATTGCCGGCACCGATATGGCACTCGTCACACCCGGCACCACCGACACCGCGACGCCGGCGTCGGTGCAGGCCAGCAGCTCTTCATAACCGCGCGCGAACACATACGGGTCGCCGCCCTTGAGCCGCACCACGAACTGTCCGGCGCGGGCCCGGTCGATCAGCACGTCGTTGATCGCTTCCTGCGCCATCGCCCGGCCGTACGGGATCTTGGCGGCGTCGATCACCTCGACGTGCGGTCCCAATTCAGCCAGCAGTTGCGACGGGGCCAGCCGGTCGGCGACGACGACGTCGGCTTGCGCCAGCAGCCGACGTCCGCGCACCGTGATCAGTTCCGGGTCCCCCGGTCCGCCGCCCACCAGCGCCACCGTGCCCTTGAGCTCCTCGGCGGCGACCGCGG
Source organism: Mycobacterium sp. NGS45 (assembly GCF_059812645.1). NCBI lineage: Bacteria > Bacillati > Actinomycetota > Actinomycetes > Mycobacteriales > Mycobacteriaceae > Mycobacterium > Mycobacterium sp. NGS45. The sequence goes on from NZ_JCALDB010000015.1 coordinate 55,153, forward strand.
ATGTGATCACGCCGCTCTGCAGTCCCTCCTGGATCGCAGTGCGGATGGCAGCCGAGCGGCGGTAGGCACCGCCGGCGAGCACACCGACGGTCAACCCGTCGTGGTCGAAGGTGGCCGGGGTGACCGCCGAGCCCTGCACCGCAACGTCGGCGCGCACACAGAAGATGCGGCGCCGGTCGGCTTCGGCGGCCACGGCCGCGTTCACGTCCGGGTCGTTGGTCGCCGCGATCGCGTACCAGGCGCCGTCCAGGTCGCCGTCTTGGTATTCGCGCACGGTCAAACTGATGCCGACCATCGCCTCTACGGCCGGAGTCGCGGTGCGGGTGATGACGTGTACGTCGGCGCCGCTGGCGATCAGCAGGCCGAGCCGACGCTGCGCCACCGAACCGCCGCCGACCACGACGACTCGCTTGCCGGCCAGGCGTAGGCCAACCAGGTAGGCGTTCTCGGTCACCGACCGAGCTTAGAGCCTGCCGCGTGTCCGACGAAGCGGAGCACCGCCCGGGGGTGCGCGGCCGGGTGGGTGTGCAGGTAGGACGCATGCACCCCGCCGCTGATCGCGCCGTCCCGCCGGGGACTGCCGTCGGGTCCGCGGTACCCCCAGGCCGCGACGTAGTCGTCAGCGAAATCAACTGTGGTGCGGTGGAATTCATGCCCGACCACGCGTTCCCCACAGGTGTGCAGCGACGAGTCGGCGACCGCCACGGCGTCCCGGTAGCCCAGCGTGAGGCGCTGGGTGAACCGCGCGGAACCGTGCAGAACGTCACACATCGGGTGCCCGTCCAAGTCGGTCATCAGGTAGGTCAGGCCCGCGCATTCGGCGGACACCGGCGCGCGGCCGGCCAGTTCGGCGATCCCGGTGCGCAGGGCGGTGTTGGCCGACAACTCACCCGGGTACTGCTCGGGGAAACCGCCCGGCAGGATCAGCCCGGCCGCGCCGTCGGGCAATTCGTCGCCGAGCGGATCGAATTCGGCGACCCGGGCTCCGGCGGCGGCCAGCAGCTCGGTGTGCTCGGCGTAGCCGAAGCTGAACGCCTTGCCGGCGGCCACCGCCACCACCGGTGCCCCGTCGACCGGGGTCCCGATCGCCTGCTGCGGCGACCACGCCGTGGCCGGCTTGGCCGGGCGCGCGGCCGCGAGCACCGCGGCCACCTCGACGTGCTGGGCGATCAGGTCGGTCATCGCGGTGACTGCCGCGCGGGCCTGCTCACCATGTTCGACGGCGGTGATCAGGCCCAGGTGCCGCGACGGTACCGCCAGTTCCTCGACGCGCGGCAGCGCGCCCAGCACCGGCACCCCGGCCTGCGCGCAGGCTTGGCGCAGCACCTGCTCGTGCCGCTCGCTGCCGACCCGGTTCAGGATCACCCCGGCCAGTCGCACGGCCGGGTCGAAGGTCGCGAATCCGTGCAGCAGCGCGGCGATGCTGTGGCTTTGTCCGCGCGCATCGACCACCAGCACCACCGGTGCGCCCAGCAACCCGGCGACCTGCGCGGTCGAGCCGCGGGCCGGTCCGTCCCCGGCCGGGTCGATGCGCCCGTCGAACAGTCCCATCACACCTTCGACGACGGCGACGTCGGCCCCGGCCGCGCCGTGCGCGTACAGCGGCCCGATCAGCTCCTCGCCGACCAGCACCGGGTCCAGGTTGCGGCCCGGCCGGCCGGTGGCCAGCGCGTGGTAACCGGGGTCGATGAAGTCCGGGCCCACCTTGAACCCGGCCACCCGGTGCCCGGCCCGGCGCAGCGCACCCATCAAACCCGTTGCCACCGTGGTCTTTCCGCTGCCCGAAGCCGGAGCGGCCAGCACCACGGCCGGCACGTTCACCACTCGATGCCCTTCTGCCCCTTGCGGCCGACGTCCATCGGATGCTTGACCTTGCGCATCTCGGTCACCAGATCAGCGGCTTCGACCAGGGCCGCCGGCGCGTCCCGGCCGGTGATCACCACGTGTTGCGAACCGGGCCGGCCGACCAGCACCTCGACCACTTCGGCGGTGTCCACCCAACCCCATTTGAGCGGATAGGTGAACTCGTCGAGCACATAGAAGCCGTGCTGCTCGGCCTCGAGCCGACGGCGGATCTCCGCCCAACCCTCGGCAGCGGTCGCGGCGTGGTCGGCGTCGTCACCCTGTTTGCGCGACCACGACCAGCCCGAGCCCATCTTGTGCCACTCCACCGCCCCGCCGAGCCGCTGCTCGTCGTGCAGTGCGCCGAGCGCCCGGAACGCCGATTCCTCACCGACCTTCCACTTGGCGCTCTTGACGAACTGGAACACCGCGACGTCGATTCCGGCGTTCCAGGCCCGCAGCGCCATGCCGAACGCCGCGGTCGACTTGCCCTTGCCCTCGCCGGTATGCACGGCCAGCACCGGTTGGTTGCGTCGCGCGCGGGTGCTCAGACCGTCGTCGGGAACCGAAGTCGGGCGTCCCTGCGGCATGGTGTTCCTTCGGTCAGGCCGCGTTGCGCACGGCGGCGGTCAGCGATTCGGCGCGCAGTTGATCCACCCGGATCACCGGGGCGCCCAGGGCGTGCGCCAACTCGGCGGCCAGGCCGAGTTTGACGTAGGAGGTCTCACAGTCCACCACGACCGCGGCGGCGCCTTCGGCCACCAGCCGGGCGGCGGCAATCTTGGTGCGGCCCAGCGGGTCTGGCCCGCCGGTGGCGCGGCCGTCGGTGAGCGTCACGACCAGGGAGCGGCGACTGCGGTCGCGTACCTTTTCGCGGGCCACCAGATCCCGGGCCGCCAACAGACCTTCGGCCAACGGGGTCTTGCCGCCGGTGTCGAAGCGCGCCAAGCGGCGGCTGGCGATGTAGGCCGACGACGTCGGCGGCAGCAGCACCTGCGCCGAGTCGCCCCGGAAGGCGATCACGGCCACCTTGTCGCGACGCTGATAAGCGTCCCGCAGCAGCGACAGTGCGGCACCGCCGACCGCCGACATCCGGTCCCGGGCCGCCATCGACCCGGAGGCGTCGACCAGGAAGATCACCAGGTTGCCTTCCCGGCCTTCCCGGATCGCGCGCCGCACGTCCTCGGGCGCCGGCCGGATCCGGCCCGGCCCGGACGCGGTGCCGGCGGCGTTGAGCAGCGTGGCGAACAGGTGCAGACCGTCGCCGTGGTCGTCGGGACTGACTCCGACCACCGCGCCGGTGCGGTTGCGCGCCACCGAGCGCCGGCCCGGGGCGCCCTCCCCCACGCCGGGTACCCGCAGCGCGCGGGTGCGGAACACCGGCGTCGGGTCCGCACTCTGCCCGCTCGGCGCCGGGGCGTTCGGATTCTGCTGTGGCGCACCGCTTTCTGGTGGCGACGACGGCGCTCTGCCACCGTCCGGGCCATCCGGCCCTTCCGGGCCATCTGGGCCGTCCGGGTCGGGCTCCGGGTCCGGGTCGGTCTGCGCCAGCGCGTCGTCGAGCACCCCCGGGTCGAGGCCCGGATCGTCGAACGGGTCGCGGCGACGGCGGTGCGGCAGCGCGAGTTCGGCCGCGACCCGGATGTCTTCGACGTCGACCCGGTCCGCGCCGCGCCAGGCCGCGTGCGCGACCGCGGTGCGGGCCACTACCAGATCAGCGCGCATCCCGTCGACGTCGAAGGCCGCGCACAGTGCTGCGATGCGGTGTAACTCGGTGTCGGCCAACTCGACGGCCGGTAACCGGTCGCGGGCAGCCGCGATCCGCCGGGCCACATCGGCGTCGGCCTCGGCGTAGCGCGCGGCGAACCCGACCGGATCGGCTTCATAGGCCAACCGGGTGCGGATCACGGCGCTGCGCACGTCGACGTCGCGGGACGCCCGCACATCGACAGTCAGGCCGAACCGATCCAGCAGTTGCGGACGCAGTTCGCCCTCTTCGGGATTCATGGTGCCGATCAACACGAATCTCGCGTCGTGCGAATGACTCACGCCGTCGCGTTCGATGTGCACCCGGCCCATCGCCGCGGCATCCAGCAGTACGTCGACCAGGTGGTCGTGCAGCAGGTTGACCTCGTCGACGTAGAGCACGCCGCCGTGCGCGCGGGCCAACAGACCCGGGGAGAACGCATGTTCGCCGTCGCGCAGCACCTTCTGCAGATCCAGCGAGCCGACCACTCGGTCCTCGGTGGCGCCGATCGGCAGCTCGACCAGGGCCGCGTCATCGATGCTCGCCAGGATCGACGCCAGGCCGCGCACCGCCGTCGACTTCGCGGTGCCCTTCTCGCCGCGGATCAGCACTCCGCCGATCTCGGGTCGCACCGCACACAGCAGCAACGCCAGCCGCAACTGGTCGTGGCCGACCACGGCGCTGAACGGGAACGGCGGCGGGCTCTGCGTGCTCACTACTTCTCCACTCCGCCGCGTACTCGCAGCATCGGGACATGCGGGATGCCGTCGTCGCGGAATTCCGCACCGTCACGGACGAATCCGTGCTTACGGTACAGCGGTTCCAAATAGATCTGGGCGTTGATCCGGCACGGGTAGTCGCCCACCTCGGCCAGCGCGGCCTGCAGCAGTCGGGTGGCGTGCCCGGCGCCGCGTGCCCCCCGTTTGGTCGCCACCCGTCCGATCCGGAACTGCTTCTCGCCGCCGGGATGCTCCTCCATCAGCCGCAACGTGCTGATCACCTCGGGCGCACCGGCCGGGTCGGTCTGCTCCAACCAGAAGTGCCGGGTCTCGGGCAGCAGGTCGCGGCCGTCGAGTTCCGGGTAGGGGGTCGCCAGTTCGACGACGAACACCTCGACCCGCAGTCTGAGGAGTTCGTACAGGGTCGCCGCGTCGAGGTCGCCAGCACGGCTGCGACGCAGCGCAACGGTCACCGTACGGCCACCGACTCGGTGCTCCTAGCGACGTTTCCCGGTTGCAGTTCCAGCACCCGGGTACCCCAGTCCCACACCTCGTCGAACAGCCCCGGATTGTCCGAAAGCGCAACTCCCAGTGAGGGAATCATCTCCTTGAGCCGGGGCTGCCAGGCGGTGCTGTAACGGTCGACGAAGCAGCGCTCCATGACCTCGAGCATGGCCGGCACCGCGGTGGACGCCCCCGGAGAGGCGCCGAGCAGGCCGGCGATGCTGCCGTCGGCCGCAGTCAGCACCGTGGTGCCGAACTCCAACGTGCCGCCCTTGCCCTTGGCCGGCTTGATCACCTGCACCCGCTGGCCGGCCACCGACAACTCCCAATCGGAATCGACTGCGCTGGGTGCGAATTCGCGCAGCATGTCGACCCGCGCGCCGTGCGACAGCCGCAGCTGGCCGAGCAGGTAGTTCACCAGGCTCATCTGGGTCAGGCCGACCCCGATCATCGAGGCCAGGTTGTTGGGCTTGACCGACAGCGGCAGGTCGGTCACCTTGCCGTGCTTGAGGAATTTCGGTGACCAGCCGGCGAACGGGCCGAACATCAGCCAGGGCTGGTTGTTGATGAACCGGGTGTCCAGGTGCGGTGCCGACATCGGCGGGGCGCCCAGCGGCGGGAAACCGTACACCTTGGCCTGATGCCGCGCGGTGACCGCCGGGTTGGCGGTGCGCAGGAACTGCCCGCCGACCGGGAAGCCGCCGTAACCCTTGGCCTCGGGGATGCCGGAGCGCTGCAGCAGCGGCAGCGCGTCCCCGCCGGCCCCGACGAACACGAAACCGGCGACGATCTTGCGGTCTTCACCAGTGCGCCGGTTGCGCACCTTGACCGTCCAACTGCCGTCGGACTCCTTGTCCAGATCGGTGACCTCATGGCCGAACAGGGTGTCGGTGCCGTTGCGTGCGCCGAAACCGATCAGCTGCTTGGACAGCGCACCGAAATCGATGTCGGTGCCGTCGGTGGTCCAGTTCAGCGCCACCGGCACCGAGAAGTCCCGCTTTTCGGCCATGAACGGCAGCCGCCGGGCGAACTCGTCGGGATCGTCGATGAACTCCGTGCTGGCGAACAGGGGGTTGGAGGCCAGCGCGTCGCGGCGCCGGCGCAGGTAGTCGATCCGCTCGGCACCGGCGACATAGGACACATGCGGGATCGGGTTGAGGAAGCTGCGCACATCGCTGAGCACGCCGTTCTCCACCGCATGCGCCCAGAACTGGCGCGAGACCTGGAACTGCTCGTTGACCGTGACGGCCTTGGTGATGTCGATCGAGCCGTCCGGCTGTTGGGGGGTGTAGTTCAGCTCGCACAGCGCCGAGTGCCCGGTGCCGGCGTTGTTCCACGGGTCGCTGCTCTCGGCAGCCGCCGCGTCCAACCGCTCGATCAGGGTGATCGACCAACTGGGCTCGACCAGTCGCAGCAATGCGCCCAGCGTCGCACTCATGATGCCGGAGCCGATCAGCACCACATCGGATTTGGTCACGTTGGAGTCTGCCACCGGTTCGCTTGTCCTTGCCTTCGCGCGGATATACCGCATTCAAGGTTATCCCGCGACCCGAACCTCGGCCCAGCCAGCCGGACCGAGGCGTTCGCCACAGCTAAAGTGAGCGGTGTGACGGCATGGGAGACCGATGTCTTGTCCGGTTACCAGCAGCACATCATCGAACTCGGGGCCGACCCCGACGGTGAAGGTGATCTGGTTGCCACGCTGGTCCGGCGCGGACCGGCTGCCACTGCCCGGCACGCCGTGCTGGCCGTGCACGGCTACACCGACTATTTCTTCAACACCGAGCTCGCCGACCGGTTCGCCGCGCGCGGGTTCGCGTTCTATGCGCTCGACCTCAACAAATGCGGCCGGTCCCGGCGGGAGGGACAGACCGCGCACTTCACCACCGACTTGAGCCGCTACCACGGCGAGCTGGAGCGGGCGCTGGCCGTCATCGGCAACGAATGCTCGACGCCGGAGCGCCAGACTCAGGTGTGCGTGTACGGGCACAGCGCCGGCGGTCTGATCGTCACGCTGTGGCTCGACGACCTGCGCCGACGTGACCTGACCGCCGCGCTGGGCGTCGGTGGCCTGGTGCTCAACAGCCCGTTCTTCGACCTGCACGGCCCGGCGATCCTGCGCGCCGCACCCACCTCGGCCGCGCTGCGCGCCCTGGCCCGGGTGCGCAAGACCCGGGTGGCGCGCAAACCCACCGTCGGCGGCTACGGCACCACGCTGCACCGCGATTTCGACGGCGAGTTCGACTACAACCTGGACTGGAAGCCGGTCGGCGGTTTCCCGGTCACCTTCGGCTGGATCAACGCGGTACGCCGCGGCCAGGCCCGGCTGCACCGAGGACTGGATGTCGGGGTGCCCAACCTGATCCTGCGCTCGGACCGCAGCGTGTCCGAGGCCAGCGGCCCCGAGCACATCCAGCGCGGTGACGCCGTGCTGGACGTGGCGCTGATCGCCCGCTTGGCCGGCTGCGTGGGCGGCACCCACACCACCGTCGCCCCGATCGTCGATGCCAAACACGATGTCTTCTTGTCGTTGGCCGAACCACGGGACGCCGCCTACGCCGAGCTGGACCGCTGGCTGGACTACTACCTGGGGACGCGCCGATGAAACACTTCGACCTGACCATCATCGGAACCGGTTCGGGCAACACCATTCTCGACGAACGCTATGCCGATAAGCAGGTGGCGATCTGCGAGCAGGGCGAGTTCGGCGGCACCTGCCTGAACGTGGGCTGCATCCCGACCAAGATGTTCGTCTACGCCGCCGAGGTGGCGGCCACCGTGCGGGACGGATCCCGGTTCGGGGTGGACGCGCACGTCGACGGGGTCCGCTGGTCCGACATCGTTTCCCGGGTGTTCGGCCGGATCGATCCGATCGCGCGCGGCGGTCGGCACTACCGGGAGTCCTCGCCAAACGTCACGGTGTACGCGTCGGCCACCCGGTTCGGTCCGACCCGGCCGGACGGCCGCTACCTGTTGCGCACCGAGGCCGGCGACGAGTTCAGCTCCGATCAGGTGGTGATCGCCGCGGGCTCGAGGGCCACCATCCCGCCCGCGATCGCCAACTGCGGCATCGAGTTTCACACCAGTGACACCATCATGCGCTGCCCGCAGCTACCCGAACACCTGGTGATCATCGGCGGCGGCTTCATCGCCGCCGAGTTCGCGCACGTGTTCTCCGCGCTGGGCTCGCAGGTCACACTGGTGGTGCGCGGTTCGACGCTGCTGTCGCACGCCGACGACGACATCTGCGAACGCTTCACCGACCTGGCGTCCCGCAAGTGGTCGGTGCGCAGCCACTGCAATGTGGTCGGCGGGCACACCGACGCCAACGGCACCACGCTGGAACTCGACGACGGTTCCACGCTGCACGCCGATGCGGTACTGGTGGCCACCGGCCGGCGACCCAACGGGGACCTGCTCGACGCGCAGTTGGCCGGTGTCGAGGTCACCGAGCGCGGCCAGGTGGTGGTCGACGAATACCAGCGCACCACCGCGCGCGGGATCTTCGCGCTCGGCGACGTCAGCTCGGACTATCAGCTCAAGCACGTGGCCAACCACGAGGCCCGGGTGGTGGCGCGCAACCTGCTCGCCGACTGGGACGACACCGAGGCGCTGATGCCGTCCGATCACCGCTACGTACCGGCGGCGGTGTTCACCGACCCGCAGATCGCCTCGGTGGGATTGACCGAAAACGAAGCCCGGGCAAAGGGTTTCACCATCAAGGTGAAAATCCAGGACTTCGGTGACGTGGCCTACGGCTGGGCCATGGAGGACACCACCGGCTTCGCCAAGGTGATCGTCGATGCCGACACCGGGCTGATTCTGGGCGCTCACATCATGGGGCATCAGGCTTCGACGTTGATCCAGCCCTTGATCCAGGCGATGAGCTTCGGGCTGGGCGCCCAGGACATGGCCCGCGGGCAGTACTGGATCCACCCGGCACTGCCCGAGGTCATCGAGAACGCGCTGCTGGCGCTGTGCGGTGAGCCGGCCTGGCCGCCGCCCAAACGACACTGAGCCGACTAGAAAAGCCGCGGGTTCGGGGGCGGGCAGGCAGGTCGAGGGTGGTCGGTGCGGTCAGCAGCGGGAAAAATCGAGGGGTAGGACAGGTCAGCGCACCCGCGCCTGCAGCGCCGCGCGGACGTCGAAACCCCAGGGCAGCTCCAACCGGTGCGCGGCCAACAACTCGGCATTCCCGAGGATCGCGTCGATCGCGTCGTCGGCCACCACCCGACCGCCGTCGATCACCACCGCGCGGTCACACAGCTGGGCGGCATAGGGCAGATCGTGCGTGACGATCAGCATTGTGGCGGCCAGGCCCTGCAGGGTTTCGGCGAGCTCGCGCCGGGCTACCGGGTCCAGGTTCGCCGACGGTTCGTCGAGCACCAGGATCTCGGGCTCACAGGCCAGCACGGTGGCCAGCGCGCCGCGGCGGCGCTGCCCGCCGGACAGGTGCGCGGGGCTGCGGTCGGCCAGCTCGGTCATCGACACCAGCTCGAGGGCGTGCGCCACCCGGGCCGCCAGATCCGCCCCGGTGACCCCGAAGTTGGCCGGGCCGAACGCCACGTCCTGGGCCAGGGTGGGCATGAACAACTGGTCATCGGGGTCCTGGAACACCAGCCCGACCCGGCGGCGAATATCGCGAACCGTCTTGCGGGTCAACCGGATTCCGCTGATCTCGACGCTGCCCGAAGTGGCCGTCAGCACGCCGTTGAGGTGCAGCATCAGCGTCGTCTTGCCGGCCCCGTTGGGGCCGAGCAGCGCAACCCGCTCCCCCGGCGCCACCGTCAGGTCGATGTCCGACAGCGCGACGTGCCCACCCGGATAGACGTAACTCAGGCCCGACACCGCGACCGCAGGTGCGTTCATCGCAGCACCCACGCACCGGTCAGCAGCACTGCCGCCGCGGCTGCCGGCGCCAGCGCTGCGGTCCACTGCCGGGCACTCGCCCGCGGGTGAGCACCCACCCCGGCCAGATCAGGGACCCGGCCGTCGAAGCCGCGGGAGAGCATCGACAGATACACCCGCTCGCCGCGCTCGTAGGACCGCAGGAACAGCACACCGACCCCGCGCGCGGTCGCGCCGATCTGGTGCAGCGCGCGCGGCGAGTCGCCCCGCGACACCCGGGCGGTACGCATCCGGGTCGCCTCGGCGGCCAGCACGTCGACGTACCGGATCATCAACACCAGCATCGAGGTCATCATGGCCGGCACCCCGAGCCGGCTCAGCGCCAGCGGCAACTCCCGCGCCGACGTCGTCGCGGCCACCGTCAGCGACGCCGCCACGCCCAAGGTGCCTTTGACCACGATGCCCCAGGCCGCCCACAATCCGGGTTGGGAGAGCAGCAACCCCGCCACCTGCACCCGCGGCTCGCCTTCGGCGAATGGCAGCAGCACCGCGAGCACCACGAATGGTGCCTCGATCAGCATCCGCGGCGCCATCCAGCGCAGCGGAATCCCCGCGGCGCGCCAGACCGCCAGCACGATCAGTGCGTAACCGGCGAACGGCCACACCATCTCCCGTGGGGTGGCGACCACGGCCAGCACGAACAGCAGCAGCCCGGCCAGTTTGACCTCGGCGGGCGCCCGGTGCACCGCGGAGTCGCCATCACGGTAGAGCGGGTGCGCATGCCCGGCGCCCACTCTCAGTCCTTGGTTCGGCGGGTGCGCGCGATCAACCAGAACCCGCCGAACGCCAGCACCAGGACGACGGCGGCCCCCAGGATCCCGGCCAGCCCGCCGGTGGCCGAGTTGCCGCCGATCGCATAGTCGGCCAGCGGCGAGTCCGCCAACGGATGCTCCCGGGCGTGCTGAGCAATGCAGTCGCCGTGCAACTGCTCGGTGTCCTCCACGGTGAGCACCTCGCAGCCGCGCAGCGTGGCCGAGTCCAGGCCGTCCGGGCTCGCACTGGCCAGATAGGACACGCCGCCGGCGATGATCAGGATTGCCACACCGAACACCAGCCAGAACCGGGACTTCGCGCTCATGCCGGCACCTGCTCCCGGTCCCGCAGCAGGTAGACCAGGTCGGGCCGGGCCTTGGCGACGGCCAGCACGGTCAGCGCGGTGATCACGCCCTCACCGATGCCGATCAACACGTGCGTACCGAACATGAACGCCGCGACCGTGCCCAGCGACACCCCCGCGGCCCCGCCGATCGCATACTCGACCACGAAACCCATTGCCGCGCAGACCGTACCGACCAGTGCGGCCACAAAGGCGATGATCCCGACGACGCCGGGCCCGCCGCGCCGTCCGGTCAGCGCACGCAGCGCCACCGCGGTGCCGTAACCGGCGGCCACGCCGATCACGCCCATGTTGACGATGTTCATCCCGAGCGCGGTCACCCCGCCGTCGGCGAACAGCAGCGACTGCACCACCAGCACGATCGCGATGCACAGCGCGCCGGTATAGGGCCCGACCAGGATCGCGGCCAGGGCACCGCCGAGCAGGTGACCGCTGACCCCGGGCAGGATCGGGAAGTTGACCATCTGCACCGCGAAGATGAACGCGGCCACCAGGCCGGCCAACGGCACCGTGCGTTCGTCCAGTTCGCCGCGGGCCCGCCACGCGCACACCGCCAGCGCCAGCACCGCCAGCACACCGAACAGCAGAGACGTGCGGGCATCGACAATGCCGTCGCTCATGTGCATTGCCTGCGTCGAGATGACCACATCGAAACCCTAGAACTGGCGAGTATCTCCTGTCTAGCTGAACAGATGTTCAGCCGTGCCGGGCGCCGATCCAGTGCAGGATGTCATGCACGGTGTGGTCCTCGAGCCGATAGCTGACCTGGCGGCCCACCCGGGTGGCGGCCACCCAGCCCTGCTGCCGCAACACCCGCAGCGCCTGGGACACCGCGTTCTCCGAACGGCCCAGCACCCCGGCCAGATCCGAGACGCAGATTCCGGGCGCCTTGTGCAGCACCAACAGGATCTCCAGCCGGTTCGGGTCGCGCAGCAGGTCGAAGCGCAGCGTCCAGCTCGCGATGTCGACGTCTTCCAGAGCGGCCGACGCCCGTTCGATCTGCGGTGCTGCAGCGGCGTCCATACCTGTTCAATTTAGTCCAGGAAACCGTGCGGTAGGGCCACGCTGCCTCGGCGTGTGCTCACATCGCCGCCGCGGCGGTCCCGGCTTCAGAGCGGCGTGACGTAGGCCGAGCTGATGCCGCCGTCGACCAGGAACGTCGAGGCCGTGATGAACGAGGCGTCGTCGCTGGCCAGGAACGCGACCGCGGCCGCGAGTTCCTCGGGTTCGGCGAACCGGCCCAGCGGTACGTGCACCAACCGGCGCGCGGCGCGTTCGGGATCCTTGGCGAACAACTCCTGCAGCAGCGGGGTGTTCACCGGACCCGGGCACAGCGCGTTGACCCGGATGCCCTGCCGGGCGTACTGCACGCCGAGTTCACGCGACATCGCCAGCACCCCGCCCTTGGAGGCGGTATAGGAGATCTGCGAGGTGGCCGAGCCCAGCACCGCCACGAACGATGCGGTGTTGATGATCGACCCGCGACCGGCTGGCGCCATCTGCCGCAGCGCGGCCTTGCAGCACAGGTAGACGCTCTTGAGGTTGACGTCCTGCACCCGCTGCCAGGCATCCAGCTCGGTGTTCTCGATCAGGTCGTCGTCCGGCGGGCTGATCCCGGCGTTGTTGAACGCAATGTCGACCGCACCGAAAGTCTGTGCCGCGGTGTCGAACAGCGCGTCCACGGCGGCCGGGTCAGCGACGTCGACCTCGACGAACAGCCCGTCCACTTCGGCCGCGGCCGCGGCCCCGGCGGCCGGATCGACGTCGCCGACGACGACGGTGGCGCCCTCGGCGTGCATCCGCCGGGCGGCGGCCAAGCCGATGCCGCTGCCGGCGCCGGTGATGACTGCGACCTTGCCGGCCAGCCGCTGCGTCAGGTCCATCTAGCCTCGATCTTTCGTGAGTTGGGCTGTTGACACGGCCTGTAATGCACGGAAGTGCCTGTCCTGCTTGAGAACATTGGCTTGTCGAAGGTCAACGTTTCTTCAAGTGGGAAGGCACTCCGCAGGTGAAGCGTAGCGCGGTTGGTTCGGTGGTGGTGGATTCGGGTCGCGAGTCGTTGGTGTCCTCAGCCGGCGGGGTGTTGTTGGCTCAGACTCTGCGCTGTTCAGGACTGGAAAAGGCCATGTCAGCAGCATTGGCGCCGTGGCGAGCGCCGCGTGCGGTCCATGACCCGGCCAAGGTCGTCACCGATGTGGCGATCGCGGTGGCGCTGGGCGGTGATTGCGCCGCCGACCTCGCCGTAGTGCGGGCTCAGCCCGAGTTGTTCGGTCAGGTGGCCTCCGATGCCACGGTGTCGCGGCTGATCACCGCTTTGGCCGGCGATGTCGATGCCGCGATAGCCGCGATCCGCGCTGCGCGGGCCAGCGCCCGTGACCAGGTCTGGCGCCGGCAGCGGCCGCTGGCCGGCGCTGAAGGCGCTCAGGTGATCATCGATCTGGATGCCACGTTGGTTACCGCCCACAGTGACAAACAGGGCGCGACACCGACGTTCAAGTACGGGTATGGCTTTCACCCGATGCTGGCCTTCGCTGATCACGGCGAGGCCGGATCCGGGGAAGCGTTGGCCGGGATGCTGCGACCCGGCTCGGCCGGATCCAACAGCGCCGCTGACCACATCAGCGTCCTAGACGCTGCGCTGGCCCAACTCCCCGAACACCAACGTGCCCAGGTGCTGGTGCGCACCGACACCGGCGGCGGGGTCAAAGACTTCCTGCACCACATCACCAACCTCGGACTGCAGTACTCGGTCGGGTTCTACGGCACGTCCCCGATCGTCGAGGCCCTGTCACGGGTGCCCAAGCAGGCCTGGCGGGCTGCCCTCGACGGCGACGGGACACCACGCGAGGGCGCACAAGTCGCCGAGCTGACCCGCCACCTACCCGAGACACTGCGCGGCTGGCCCGCCGGGATGCGGGTCATCGCCCGCCGCGAACGCCCCATCCCGGAGCCCAACTGCGCCTGACCGACGACAACGGCTGGCGCATCACCTGCTTTGCCACCAACACCCCAGGATGGTCGATCCCCGACCTGGAAGTCCGCCATCGCCAACGCGCCCGCGCCGAGGACCGCATCCGCAACCTCAAAGACACCGGCCTGACCAACCTGCCATTTCATGGTTTCGACCAGAACCAGATCTGGCTCGAAATCGCCCTGCTGGCCGCTGACCTGCTGGTCTGGACCCAAGTCCTCGCCTTCACCGAACAGCCGGCACGACGCTGGGAACCCAAACGGCTACGCCTGCGATTACTCAGCGTGGCAGGGCGCATCATCCGATCAGGACGACGCCGCTACCTACGCCTACCCCGAGGCTGGCCGTGGAGCGACCTCATCCAAACCGGCTGGACCACGCTGCAAACCGCCTGACAACCAGCACTATCCCGACGACCCAAGGACCAGGAGCACCGGTGAGAACGCAACGCCGGAACCCCGCGCCGCCCACCACCACAACCGTTGACCGCAACCCAAGAACACCATCAATCACCGGTCACACGAAAGATCGAGGCTAGTTCTCTCCTACTGCGATGAAGACGTTCTTGGTCTCGGTGAAATGCTCGGGTGCGTCCGGGCCCAGCTCGCGCCCCAAACCGGATTGTTTGAACCCGCCGAACGGCGTGTTGTAGCGCACCGAGGAATGCGAGTTGACGCTCAGGTTGCCGGCCTCGATCGCGCGCGACACCCGCAGTGCTCGGGACAGGTTGTCGGTCCAGATCGAGCCGGACAGACCGTATTCGGTGGCGTTTGCCAACCCGATCGCGTCGGCTTCGTCGTCGAACGGCAGCACCGCGACCACCGGGCCGAAGATCTCCTCGGTGACCGTGCGGTCGGTGCGCGCCGGGGTCAGCACGGTGGGCGCGAACCAGTAGCCGGCACCGGTGGGCGCCGAACCGCGGAACGCCACCGGGGCGTCGTCGGGCACATAGCCGCGCACCGATTCTCGGTGCGCCTTGGACACCAGCGGACCCATCTCGGTGTCGCGCGCGGTCGGATCACCGACCACCACCGCCTTGACCGCGGGTTCGAGCAGCTCCATGAACTTGTCGTAGACGCTGCGCTGCACCAGGATCCGGCTGCGTGCGCAACAGTCCTGCCCGGCGTTGTCGAACACGCCATACGGTGCGGTGGCCGCGGCGCGTTGCAGATCGCAGTCGGCGAAGATGATGTTGGCGCTCTTGCCGCCGAGTTCCAGCGTGACCCGTTTGACCTGTGCGGCCGCACCCGCCATGACGCTGGTGCCCACTTCGGTGGAGCCGGTGAACACCACCTTGCGGACATCGGGGTGGGTCACGAAACGCTGTCCGATCACCGAGCCCTGCCCGGGCAACACCTGCAGCAGATCCGGGTCCAGGCCGGCCGCGATCGCCAGTTCACCGATCCGCAGCGTGGTCAGCGGGGTCCACTCGGCTGGTTTGACCAGCACCGCGTTACCGGCCGCCAGCGCCGGCGCGAATCCCCAGGCCGCAATCGGCATCGGGAAGTTCCACGGGGTGATCACGCCGACCACGCCGAGCGGCTCGTGGAACGTCACGTTCAGGCCGCCTGCCACCGGAATCTGCTTGCCGCACAACCGTTCCGGACTGGCCGAGTAGTACTGCAGCACGTCGCGCACATTGCCGGCCTCCCATTCGGCGTTGCCGATCGGATGCCCGGAGTTGGCCACCTCGAGCGCGGCCAGCTCATCGATGTGCGCGTCGACGGCGGCAGCGAACGAGCGCAGCAGCGCGGCCCGTTCGGCCGGCGGGCGCGCCGCCCACCGGCGTTGCGCGACCTTGGCCCGGCCCACCGCGTCGTCCACGGCCGCCACGTCCAGGCGCTCGACGGTGCGCAGCACCTCTTCGGTCGCCGGGTTGATCACCTCGAATCCGCTCATCGCACCCGCTCCAGGGCGTAGTCGCGGGCCGCGCCGACCACTGCGGCGAACAGCCGCAGATCGTCCAGGCGCTCTTCCGGATGCCACTGCACCGCCAGCACCCAGGGCTGCGTCGCGTCGGTGCTGCGGTCGGTTTCGATGGCCTCGATCACGCCTTCGTCGTCGCGGGCCGCCGCCACCAGCCCGGTGCCCAACTCGGCGATCGCCTGATGGTGATAGCACTGCACGTCGGTGCGCTCCCCGAGTATTTCGGCCAGCCGGGTGCCGGGTTCGATCGCCACCGTCGAGGTGCTGAACACCGCGTTGCCGGCCTGGTGCCGACTGTGGCCGAGCACGTCGGGCAGGTGTTGATGCAGCGTCCCGCCAAAGGCGACGTTGAGCAACTGCGCGCCGCGGCAGATCCCGAGCACCGGCAGACCACGCGCCAAAGCACCACGCAGCAAGGCGAATTCCCAGGCGTCCCGATCGGTTCCGGGCGCGTCGGTGGCCGGGTGCCGGCGCTGCCCGTAGCTGGCCGGGTCGATGTCCATACCGCCGGTGAGCACCAGAGCGTCGAGGCCGGCCAACACCCGGTCGGTGATCGCGTCGTCGACCGGCTGCGGCGGCAGCAGCGTGACGATGCCGCCGGAGCCGATGATGCCCTGCAGGTAGATGTCCGGCAGGAAACTGGCACGCACGTCCCACACCCCGGTCTGCGCCTGCTGCAGGTAGGTGGTCAGGCCCAGCACCGGCCGCAATTCAGAGTCGTTCAAAGCCTCGCACCCTCTCCCAGTCGGTGACGGCGGCGCCGAATGCGGCCAACTCGACGCGCGCGTTGTTCAGATAGTGCTCGACGACGGCGTCGCCGAACGCCGCACGCGCGACCGCCGAGTTCTCGAACAACTCGGCCGCTTCGGCCAGGCTGGTCGGAAGCCGTTGCGCACCAGCGCTGTAGGCGTTCCCGGTGCAGGGCGGTTCGAGCTCCAGCTGCTCCTCGATACCGTGCAGCCCGCCGGCGATCAGCGCCGCCACGCTCAGATACGGGTTCACATCGCCACCGGGTGCCCGGCATTCCATTCGCAGACCGCTGCCGTGTCCCACCACCCGCAGCGCGCAGGTGCGGTTGTCGATCCCCCAGGCCAGCGCGGTCGGCGCGAAACTGCCGTCGACGAATCGCTTGTAGGAGTTGATGTTCGGCGCGTGCAGCAGCGTCAGCTCACGTAGCGTGGCCAGCACGCCGGCCACGAACTGCCTCGACAGCGTCGACATCCCCAGCGGTGCGGCGTCGTCGGCGAACACCGGGGTGCCGTCGTCGGCGCGCAGCGAGATGTGCACGTGACAGCTGTTGCCTTCACGTTCGTCGAATTTGGCCATGAAGGTCAGCGACCTGCCGTGCTGATCGGCGATCTCCTTGGCGCCGTTCTTGTAGATGGTGTGGTTGTCACAGGTGACCACGGCCTCGGCGTAGCGGAAGGCGATCTCCTGCTGGCCGCGGTTGCATTCACCTTTGACGCCTTCGCAGTACATGCCGGCGCCGGTCATGCCCAGCCGGATGTCGCGCAGCAGTGGCTCCATCCGGGTCGAGCCCAGCATCGCGTAGTCGACGTTGTAGTCGCTGGCCGGGGTGAGGTTGCGGTAGCCGGACTTCCAGGCCGCGCGGTAGTCGTCGTCGAACACCATGAACTCGAGTTCGGTACCCACGTAGGCGCGCAGACCGCGCTGCGCCAACCGGGCCGTCTGGGCCGCCAGGATGGCACGCGGCGCCTGCTCGACGGGCCGGCCGTCGGTCCAGGTCAGATCGGCCATCACCTGCGCGGTGCCGGGCAGCCACGGCAGCAGCCGCAAGGTGGCGAAGTCCGGGACCATCACCATGTCGCCGTAGCCGGTGTCCCAGCTGCTGATCGCGTAGCCGTCGACGGTGTTCATCTCGACGTCGACGGCCAACAGATAGTTGCAGCACTCCGAACCGTGCGCGCCGACCTCTTCATCGAACAGCCGCGCAGAGACCCGCTTACCGGTCAGCCGACCCTGCATGTCGGCGAATGCGACGATCACGGTGTCGATCTCGCCGGCCGCGACCATGCGCTGCAGTTCCAGCCGGGTCAGCATCCCCGGGTTCGTGCCGTCGCTCATGACGTGAAGTCAACCATTGGCGCCACTTCACCGCGTCCTCGTCCCGGAGTTTTACGCAGTTGTCACGTCCAAAGGTAGGGCGGCAGGCCCTTGGCCGCATATCCTCCACTCCGGCACGCAGCACAGCACACCCGCGACGCGAGGAGAGGTCATGCCGGCAGAGGAAAGCCTCAAGCGTTCAGGTGCCACCTACCGGCAGGCCGGCGCGGACTACTTCGAGAAGCGCACTTTGGTTCGCACGGCAGGCTTTTGGGGGCTGTGGGGTATCGGCATCGCCGCGGTGATCTCCGGTGACTTCTCCGGCTGGAACTTCGGCATCGGGGAAGCCGGCTGGGGCGGGCTGGGCATCGCGGCCGTCCTGATCGTGATCATGTACTTCGGCATGCTGTTCTCGATCGGCGAGATGTCAGCGGCCATGCCGCACACCGGCGGCGCCTACTCCTTTGCCCGCGCCGCGATGGGCCCGTGGGGCGGGTTCATCACCGGGTTCGCCGAAACCATCGAGTACGTGTTCACCACGGCGGTGGTGGTGTTCTTCTCGGCCAGCTACGCCAACGCCGTCACCACCGACCTGTTCGACCTCTCGCTACCGATGTGGCTGTGGTGGCTGATCCTTTACGTCGCCTTCGTCGGACTGAACTCCTGGGGCGCGGCGATCTCGTTCAAGTTCGCCCTGGTGGTGGCCATCGTGTCGATCGGCATCCTGGTGCTGTTCGCGGTGCTGGCCATCGGGCACGGCGCGGTCGACTTTTCCAAGCTGTTCGACATCGCCCCCGATCCGGCCGCGGCCGGGTCCAGTGCATTCCTGCCGTTCGGGGTGCTGGCCGTGCTGTACGCGCTGCCCTTCGCCATGTGGTTCTTCCTGGGCATCGAGGAGCTGCCGCTGGCCGCCGAAGAAGCCCATGACCCGGCCCGCGACATCCCGCGGGCCGGTTTGTGGGGCATGGTCTCGCTGGTCGGCTGCGGGGCCATCGTGTACTTCCTGAACCCGGCGGTCACCGGTGCGCAGGCGCTGGGCAGCTCCGATGAGCCGCTGCTCGACGGCTTCCGGGCGTTCCTACCGGCCAGCTGGGCCGCCGTGTTGTCGGCGTTCGCGTTGATCGGCCTGCTGGCCAGCCTGCAGGGCATCATGTACGCCTACGGCCGCAACCTGTATTCGCTGAGCCGGGCCGGCTACTACCCGAAGACCTTGTCGCTGACCGGTTCCCGACAAACCCCGTACGTGGCGTTGATCGTCGGCGCGGTGATCGGCTTCATCGCGCTGCTGATCGTGCAGTACTGGATCGCCAGCGCCGGCGCGATCGTGCTCAACATCGCGGTGTGGGGCGCGGTGCTGGCCTACATGCTGCAGATGGTGTCGTTCGTGTTGCTGCGCCGCAAGTTTCCGACCGCGCGCCGGCCCTGGGTCAGCCCGACCGGGAACACCGGCGCGATCGTCGCGTTCGTGATCGCGGCGATCACGTTCGTCGGGGTGTTGATCAACCCGACCTACCGGCCGGCCGTGATCGCGATCGTCGTGCTCTATGCACTGGGCCTGCTGGTGTTCGGCCTGTACGGGCGCCACCGACTGGTGCTCTCGCCCGAGGAGGAGTACGCCGTCACCGGCGGCCTGCACGGCTACGATCCGGCCGCCGAGGGCCTGGGCGGCACCATCGAGGACGAGATCCTCAAGGGTCACACCGACTGACGCTCTCACCTCGAGGTTTGACCAGCTCAGCCCGGTAGCATTCCCCCAAGACCTTCGTGCGACGACACCGCGCGGTAGGGTCGCAGTAAGCCACTTAGGAGAAATCAAGGTGTGTGGAGCCACCGGCGAGGTCCGCCTCGACGGCCGGGTACCCGACGTCGCGGCAGTTGCCGCGATGGTCGACGTCATGGTGCCGCGCGGCCCTGACGGGGCCGGCGTTTGGTCGCAGGGACGGGTCGCACTGGGCCATCGTCGACTGTCCATCATCGATTTGACGGCAGCCGGCGCGCAGCCCATGGTCGACGCCGACCTGGGGCTGTCGATCGCCTGGAACGGCTGCATCTACAACTACCGGCAGCTGCGCGACGAGCTGATCGCGGTCGGCTACCGGTTCTTCTCGCACAGCGACTCCGAGGTGCTGCTCAAGGCCTACCACCACTGGGGTGACCGGTTCGTCGACCGGTTGTTCGGCATGTTCGCCTTCGCGATCGTCGAACGTGACAGCGGCCGGGTGCTGCTGGGCCGCGACCGACTCGGCATCAAACCGCTGTACCTGACCGAGGACGCGCACCGGGTGCGGTTCGCGTCGAGCCTGCCGGCGCTGCTGGCCGGCGGCGGCGTGGACACCCGGATCGACCAGATCGCACTGCACCACTACCTGAGCTTCCACTCGGTGGTGCCGCCGCCGCGCACCATCCTGCGCGGGGTGACCAAGGTGCCGCCGGCCACCCTGGTCGCATTCGAGCCCGACGGTCGGCGCACCGAAAAGATCTACTGGGAGCCGGACTTCAGCCGGCGCACCGAGCGTTCGGACTGGACCGAGCGAGACTGGGAAGACGCGGTCCTGGATTCGCTGCGCCGCGCCGTGGAGCGCCGCCTGGTCGCCGACGTCCCGGTGGGTTGCCTGCTGTCCGGCGGGGTGGACTCCAGCCTGATCGTGGGCTTGCTGTCCGAAGCCGGCCAGCACGGCCTGCAAACCTTCTCGATCGGCTTCGAATCGGTCGGCGGCGTGGCCGGTGACGAATTCCGCTGGTCGGACATCATCGCCAAGCGGTTCGACACCAACCACCACCAGATCCGAATCGACACCGCCCGGATGCTGCCCGCACTCGACGGTGCGATCGCCGCGATGAGCGAACCGATGGTCAGCCACGACTGTGTGGCGTTCTATCTGCTCTCCCAAGAGGTGTCCAAGCACGTCAAGGTGGTGCAGTCCGGCCAAGGCGCCGACGAGGTGTTTGCCGGCTACCACTGGTACCCGCCGATGGGCGCGCCCGCCGCGGCCACCCTGGACGGTTCGGTCGCCAGCTACCGCGCGGCGTTCTTCGACCGCGACCAGGCCGGCATCGAGGCGCTGATCACCCCCGGCCAGGTGGCCGCCGAGGACCCCAGCGGTGCTTTCGTCACAGAACACTTCGCCCGGGCCGGCGCCGAAACCGGGGTGGATCGCGCGTTGCGGTTGGACACCACGGTGATGTTGGTCGACGACCCGGTCAAGCGGGTGGACAACATGACGATGGCGTGGGGCCTGGAGGGCCGGGTGCCGTTCCTGGACCACGAATTGGTCGAACTGGCCGCCAGTTGCCCACCGGAACTCAAGACCGCGCACGACGGCAAGGGTGTGCTCAAGCAGGCTGCCCGCCAAGTCATTCCGTCTGAAGTGATCGACCGGCCCAAGGGCTACTTTCCGGTGCCGGCGCTGACCCACCTGGAAGGCCCGTACCTGGACATGGTGCGCGACGCACTGTTCGCTCCGGAAGCCAAGGAACGCGGCCTGTTCCGACCGGAGGCGGTCGACCGCTTGCTGGCCGACCCGAACGGCCGCCTGACTCCGCTGCGCGGCAACGAACTGTGGCAGATCGCCCTGTTGGAGCTGTGGCTGCAGCGGCACGGCATCAGCGGACCGCCGGCATGAGCGCACCGCAGGAGGAGGCCCACCCCACCGAAGCCATCACCCTGGGCCTGCACGATGCATCACCGCCCGAACTCGTCGATGTCATGGCCGACGACGTCGAGCTGGAAATGGGTTGGGGCCGGCTGATCTTCGGCCAAACCTTCGCCGACCCGGCCGATCTCGCCGAAGCGCTGCGCCGGGAAGGCCCGGGCCGACGCGACATCTGCATCTATGCCCGCGAGTCGCACGTGCTGGTGGCCATGGCCCCGCACGAGTTGTTCATCGATCCCAGCCACACCTACCGGTGGCGGTTCTACGAGGCCGTGGATCCGGCGCCGTCGTTGGGCATCACGGTGCGCACCTTGCGAAGCCGCGCCGACGCCGACGAGATCAACCGGGTCTACGTGCGCTGCGGCATGGTCCCGGCGCCCACCGAGGTGATCTGGCGCAACCACTGCAACGTCGAAGCCATCGACTACCTGGTGGCCGTCCGCGACGACGACGACGAGATCATCGGCACCGTCACCGGCGTCGACCACGAACGGCTGTTCGGCGATCCCGAATCGGGCTCAAGCCTGTGGACGCTGGCCGTAGACCCGACCGCCGGACTGCCCGGCGTCGGCGAGGCGCTGACCCGGACGCTGGCCCAGATCCTGCAGAGCCGCGGCCGCGCGTACCTGGACCTGTCGGTCGCACACGACAACACCGCCGCGATCGCCCTGTACGAGAAGCTGGGCTTCAGCCGGGTGCCGGTGCTGGCGGTCAAACGCAAGAACGCGATCAACGAGGCGCTGTTCACCCCGATCCCGGAAACCGTGGACGACCTCAATCCGTACGCGCGCATCATCGCCGACGAGGCGCTGCGCCGCGGCATCCGGGTCGAGGTGCTCGACGCCGAGACGGGCGAGATGCGGCTGTCCAATGGCGGTCGCAGCGTGATCACCCGAGAGTCGTTGTCCGAGTACACCTCTGCGGTGGCAATGAGCCGTTGCGACGACAAACGGCTGACCCGCCGGATCGTCAGCGAAGCCGGCGTGGTGGTGCCGCGGGGCCGACTGGCCACCTTCGACTCGGCCGATCACGCGTTCCTCGCCGACGTGGGTGACGTGGTGGTCAAACCCACCCGGGGCGAGCAGGGCAAGGGCATCACGGTTGGCGTCAGCAGCCCGGAGGATCTCGACGCCGCGCTGGCCCGCGCCCGGGAAGAACATCCCGAGGTGCTGATCGAGCAACGCGCTCCCGGCGATGATCTGCGGTTGGTGGTGATCGACGGCAAGGTGGTGGCCGCGGCGTTGCGGATGCCGGCCGAAGTGGTCGGCACCGGCAAGCACAGCATCGCCGAGCTGATCGAGGCGCAGAGCCGGCGCCGGGCGGCGGCCACCGGCGGCGAATCGCGCATCCCGGTCGACGATGTCACCCGTGGCACGGTCGCCGAAGCCGGCTGGGACTTCGACGACGTACTGCCCGAGGGCGAGCGGTTGCGGGTACGCCGCACTGCCAACCTGCATCAGGGCGGCACCATCCACGACGTCACCGCGCAGGTCAACCCGGAGTTGTGCCACGTCGCGGTGCGCGCCGCCGAAGCGATCGGCATCCCGGTCACCGGCATCGACCTGCTGGTGCCCGACGTCACCGGCGCGGACTACGTGTTCATCGAGGCCAACGAACGGCCCGGCCTGGCCAACCACGAACCGCAGCCCACGGCCGCGGCATTCGTCGATTTCCTGTTCCCGGGTCAACCGGGGCTGCCGCAGGCCTGGACCCCCGAACCGGTTCCCGAGAGCGCCTGAAACGGCGGCCCGACCGGGCGCCGTGGCCGCGGCAGTAGCCCCCAACTCGCCTCGGACTGAGGCTAGGCTAACCTCTTCAAGATCTTGATTCTGCAAGGGCTACGCAGGTGGCGGCTGATGCGAAGGTAGGGCTGGTTGGTGGTTGCGGTTGACACCGCCCGAGGCGAGCCGCCCGCCCGGGATGTTCCGTCCGGCTCGGGCCATCGTCTCGACATCCAGGGCCTGCGTGCGGTCGCGGTGCTGGTGGTCATCCTCGACCATGTCGGCATGCCGGGTTTCCCCGGCGGTTTCGTCGGCGTCGATGTGTTCTTCGTGATCTCCGGTTACGTGATCACCCGGATGCTGCTGCGGACGTCGACGCAACCGCGCGGGGTGCGCCACCTCGGCGGCGCACTCCTCGACTTCTACGCCAAGCGTGCGCGACGGATCGTCCCGGCCGCGACCCTGGTGATCGTCCTGACCGTCATCGCGACCTTCGAGGTGACCAACTTCCTGCGCGGCGCCCGGGTGCTGCCCGACGCGACCGCGACGTCCTTGTTCCTGGCGAACTTCCACTTCATCGCAACCGGCACCGACTATGCCCGGCTCGGCGCGGACCCGTCTCCCCTGCAGCACTATTGGTCGCTGGCGGTCGAGGAACAGTTCTATCTGATCTGGCCACTGCTGATGTTGCTGGCGATCGCCATCGCGGTCCGATCGCGGCGGGTCACGCAGTCGCAGGTGTTGGTCGCAGTGCTGGTGGCGATCGTGGCGGCCAGCTATCTGCATTCGATCGGGTTGACCTCCGTCAACGGAACCGCGGCGTTCTTCTCGCCGCTCACCCGGGCCTGGGAGCTGGCGATCGGCTGCCTGATCGCGGTAGCCCAGCCGTGGCTGGCCAGCAAGCTCGCCAACACCTCGCGGTCGGTGGCCACGATGCTGTGCTGGTCCGGTGTTGCGGCCATCACCTGGTCGGTCATCGCGTTGGGTGACACCAGCCGCTTCCCGGGGTGGGTCGCCGCAGTGCCGGTGCTCGGTACCGCGGGCATCATCATCGCCGGGATGGGTGTTCAGCGCACGCTGCCAACCACCGTGCTGGGCAGCCGGGTGCCCCGCTATATCGGTGACATCTCGTACTCGCTCTATTTGGTGCACTGGCCGGTGTTCACCATCACCGCGGTCCGGATCGGCGACGACTTCGCACTGCCGATGCAGTTGCTGCTGGTCGGTGTGACCTTCGTCGGGGCAGCCGTGATGTACCACGCGTTCGAGAACCCGATCCGGCGGTCGTCCGCGCTGGCAGCCCGGCCCTGGCTGAGTCTGGTGATCGTCCCGGCCAGCGTTGCCGTCGTGTTCGCGGTCGCGGCATTCGAGCGTTACCGATGGGACCTGCCGGTCCCGCTGGTTCAGCAGTTGTTCTGAGTAGTTCGTGCTCAACAGTTCCAGGAAAGGACCTTGCACGTGGCGAGCCGATTCACCACTAAAACCGTTGCGGGCGTGGCGATGTGCGCCGCGCTGATGCTGTCCGGATGCCAGGCCGGCAAGGCGTCGGAACCGGTTCCGGATCTGGTCGGCGAGCAGGCGTCGACCGAAGTTCCGGCCGCGGTGCCGCCGGCCGAAGTGCTCGAGGCGGTGCGGGCCGCGAGCACACTGCGTGACCTTCCCCCCAGCATCACCACTGATGACCTGCTGGCCACCAGCGGCGACTACACCGAACAGTGGGGGGTCCCGGGATGTAAACCCGAGTTGGAAACGACTCGGCTCGATGACATCGATCCGTGCACTCTCGGCGATACCACCAGCGAGCGAACCATGGTGGTAATCGGCGACTCCGCGGCATCGATGTGGCACAAGGGCTTCGACCTGATCGGCCAGCGCGCCGGCTGGCGAGTGCTCATGCTGACCAAGAGCAACTGCGGTCCCGCGGCGCTGACCTACTACCAGTACCAACTCAAGCGCCCCTACACCGAGTGCGATGCCTGGCAGGACTGGCGGATGCAGACCATCCACCAGGAAATGGCCGAGATCGTCGTGATGACCGGGGCCTACGATGGCGGCAATCAGGGTCCTGATACCCACACGACCCCGCAGATCTGGCGCGAGGCCCTGGTGCAGACCATCGATCAACTACCCGAGGGCACGCGGGCCGTGCTGCTCGGCAACATTCCGCGCCCGGAGCAAGGCCCGTCGGACTGTATCGTCGACAACCCCACCGACCTCACCCGGTGTGCGACGCCGGCAGCCGACGCACTGCCGGAGCAGACACCGTGGGCCGAAGCCGCAGCGCAGACCGGGCAGATCTACGTCGACATCGACCCGTGGTTCTGCACCGAGGAGGTTTGCCCGGCGGTGATCGCCGATCAACTCGTCTACACCGGCAGGTACCACATCACCGGTGAGTACGCCCAGTACCTGTCGGGGGCGATCGAGGAGGCCATGGCGCCGGCCCTGTAGGCGCCGCGCTGATTCACCAGGTACTGGTGCGCAGCACGATCTCGGCGGCCAATTGCGCGGTGGACTCCGCGGCATTGCGCCGGCCGAGCAGGTCGACCAGCCGGAAGTCGCCGTACACATAGCGTTGACTGGCCTGCACCACCGCGCGGGTGGCCGGCGAGCTCACCAGCGCGGTGGTGTTGATCTCGACCGGTGGGCAGTGCTCGTCGCGGATCATGCCACTGGCATCGGCCACCCGCGGATGCCCGCGGTCCACCACGATCAGCGCCGTGAAGCGGTCCAGCCGGGTGGCCGCCAGCTCCCAGGCCAACTCGGCGCCGAGCCGGTCACCGACCAGGACCGCCCAGCGCACCCCGACCCAGTCCATGATGCCCAGCACCGACTTGGTGCTCAGCCGCGGATCCGGACCGATCACCACGGTGCGCAGCGACGCGGTGTGCAGCCGCTGGCACAGCCCGTCGTAGGCCGCGGTGGCCTGGTTGGCTGCGCACAACATGACCACCACCGAACCCGTCTCTGGGCCGGAGACGTCAACCGGAACCGGAAACCCGTCCACGGTGGTCAAAGTCGTCGGAGGCATTGCGCCACGCTACCTGTCCGTCTGGTGACTCGGGTCATTTCAGTGCAGCACCCTGGCCTCAACCGGTCGCCAGCTTGTCGGCCTGCCGCTCGAACTGTTCCAGAAACGTTTGTGGCAGTGCGGCTTTGACGCTGACGTCAGCATTGTTCTCCGGCACCGCCATGGCGAACACGGCCAGCGTCCCGACATTCTGGAAGGCCATGTAGACGCTGCGGGCGGCACCGGCCAGGCTCATGGTCTGCTCATAGACCAGTGCGCCGTCGGGGCCGGGCAGCTCGGCGGTGGTCATCGGGATGCCCGTCGACTGCCGATCGAAGAAGGCTTCGAACCGGGCACAGCGGGCCGCGGTGGCCGCCAGCCCGTCCAGGTCCAGCGGGAAGGACAGCACGGTGGTCAGCACCCGGGCGCCGTCGTAGCCGACGCTGTACTCGATGGCCGCACCCGGGCCGCGCTCGGCGTTGGCCTCGATCACCTGGGTCATCCCGTCGGTGCAGCCCGCCGGTTCCGAGGGCAGCGCCGAGGCCGCCAGCGCGTCGCCGCCGACATCGGCCGGCTCGTCGATGATGCGTTCATAGCGCACCCCGTCGGGCAGATCGGCTGCGGTCAGCACGACGCGTTCCAGGGTGGCGCCCGGCCAGGTGACGGTACCCGCGACGGTGCTCTGACAGGCCGTGAGCAACACGGCGACTGCAGACCCGAGCGCCAACACCAGCTTCATCGGCTCAGGCTACCGGCGCAACGCTGAGTGCACCGTGGGCAGCTTCGGCGCCCCCGCGTCCAGCAGGGCCAGAATCTGCTCCAGCTGCAGATGCGCGTCGAGCAGGTCGGCGATCGCGTCGAGTTGGGCGTCCCGGCGCGCCGTCACGTTCACGTCGTCGGCGACCACGAAACCGGTCCGGCCGGCCGCCGCGGCGGCCTCGGTCAGCCAGGTCCGGCGCAGCACGTCGTTGTCGAGCAGGCCGTGCCAGTGCGTGCCGTACACCTGCCCGGCTCGCGCCCCGAGGCCGAGCCAGTCCGCCGCCGCGCTGCGCACCACCTGTCCGTGGTGGATCTCGTAGCCGGATAGCGGATTCGAGTGCCGCAGCAGGGTCTTGTCCGCCGCGAACTCGATGTCGGCGTCCAGCAGTCCCAGACCGGGCACCCGACCGGCGCCCGATTCCACGGTGTCGTCGATGTGCCGGCACAGCATCTGGAATCCACCGCAGATGCCCAGCACCGCGCGGCCGGCGCGAGCGTGCTCGATGATCGCGGTGTCCAATCCACGCTCGCGCAGCCAGGCCAGGTCCGCGACGGTGGCCTTGGTCCCGGGCAGCACCACCGCGTCGGCGTCGGCCAGCTCGCCGGCGTCGCTGACCAGGTGCACCTGCACGCCGGGCTCACACGCCAGCGCTTCGATGTCGGTGCTGTTGGAGATGCGCGGCATCCGCACCGCGGCCACCCGCAGGGTGTCGCGGCCCAGTGCCGGACGCGGGATGCCGACGATCCGATGCGCGAACACCGGGACCGAATCCTCGCTGTCCAGCCAGAGTTCATCGGCGAACGGGATCACCCCGTAGGTGGGCCGGCCGGTGAGCTCTTCGAGTTGGCGCAGGCCGGGGGCCAGCAGGCCTGGGTCACCGCGGAACTTGTTGATCACGAAGCCGGCGATCAGTGCCTGATCGTCGGGTTCGAGCACCGCCAGCGTGCCGAACAGGTGCGCCAGCACTCCCCCGCGGTCGATATCGCCGACCACCAGCACCGGCAGATCAGCTGACCGGGCCAGCCCCATGTTGGTCAAATCGGTTGCTCGCAAGTTGATCTCGGCGGGTGATCCGGCGCCCTCACAGATCACGGCGTCGAATTCAGCCCGCAGTCCGGCCAGTTCCTCGGCGACCACGGCGGCCAGTTCCGCCCGGTTGGTCAGGTAGTCGCGCGCGGCCATGCTGCCGGCCACCTGACCGCGCACCACCAATTGAGAGGTGCGGTCGCTGCCCGGTTTCAGCAGGATCGGGTTGAACCGCACGCTGGGTTCCAGGCCGGCCGCGCGGGCCTGCATGGCCTGGGCGCGGCCGATCTCACCACCCTCGACGGTCACCGCCGAGTTGTTGCTCATGTTCTGCGCCTTGAACGGCGCCACCCGAATCCCCTTGCGCGCCAACAGCCGGCACAGCCCGGCCACCACGATCGACTTGCC
This sequence comes from Mycobacterium sp. NGS45, assembly GCF_059812645.1. Classification (NCBI taxonomy): domain Bacteria; kingdom Bacillati; phylum Actinomycetota; class Actinomycetes; order Mycobacteriales; family Mycobacteriaceae; genus Mycobacterium; species Mycobacterium sp. NGS45. The sequence continues at coordinate 83,529 of NZ_JCALDB010000015.1, forward strand.
GGCATCCGAGGTGGTGCCGGCGATCAGCAGGGCGCCGCCCACGTCAGAGTTGGGTGAGGATCTCGGCACCGTCGTCGGTGACCACCAGGGTGTGTTCGAACTGCGCGGTCCACTTCCGGTCGGCGGTGACCACGGTCCACTCGTCGTCCCAGATCTCGTAGTCGAGTGAACCCAGGTTGATCATCGGCTCGATGGTGAAGGTCATCCCCGGTTCGATCACGGTCTCCACGGCGGGCTGATCGTAGTGCAGGACCACCAGCCCGTTGTGGAAGGTGGTGCCGATCCCGTGGCCGGTGAAGTCACGAACCACGTTGTAGCCGAACCGGTTTGCGTATGCCTCGATCACCCGGCCGACCACCGAGAGCTGCCGGCCCGGTTTGACCGCCTTGATGGCGCGCATGGTGGCCTCGTGCGTGCGCTCGACCAGCAGCCGGTGTTCTTCGGCGACGTCGCCGGCCTGGAAGGTGGCGTTGGTGTCGCCGTGCACACCGTCGATGTAGGCGGTGACGTCGATGTTGACGATGTCTCCGTCGGAAACCACGGTGGAATCCGGGATGCCGTGGCAGATCACCTCGTTCAGCGAGGTGCAGCACGACTTGGGGAAGCCCTTGTAGCCCAGCGTCGAGGGGTAGGCACCGTGATCGATCATGTACTCGTGGGCGATCCGGTCCAGCTCGTCGGTGGTCACCCCGGGCGCGACGGCCCTGCCGGCCTCGGCCAGCGCACCGGCCGCGATCCGGCCGGCCACCCGCATCTTCTCGATCACCTCGGGGGTCTGCACCCACGGCTCGCTGCCCTCGCGCACGGTCGGCTGCCAGGCGTACTCCGGCCGCGGGATGGACTTGGGCACCGCCAGCGTCGGGCTGATCACACCGGGGCGAAGGGCACTACGAACGGGCATCAGCCCAGCTTAACCGGCCTGCCGCTGCATACCGCCGGGAGTGCACCCAGCCCGGCGAGAATCACAATCTCTCGATCGGAGAATGGTGCTACCGTGACGGGGTGACCGAGACCGTTCATGTGCTGCACCTGCTCGACTATCGCACGGTCGAGGAAACCGACGAGCGTGTGGTGATCGAGATGGCCAACCGCCCGGATCTGGTCAATGTCCGGGGCGCCATCCAGGGCGGGTTGCTGGCCACCCAGATCGACATCGCGGCCGGTGTGCTGGCCGGCCGACACGTCGGCGCCGACCAGGACGTCACCACCGCCGATCTGAACATCCACTACCTGGCACCGGTGGTCGAGGGCCCGGCCCGCGCCGAGGCCACCATCGTGCGTGCCGGCAGGCGACTGATCATCACCGCGGTCGATCTGTACGACGTGGCCCGCGGCCGGTTGGCCGCCCGGGCCACCTTGAGCTTTGCCGTGCTGGACCGCCGCTGATCTGGTTACCCTCAGTGCTATGAGCCTCGAGGGATTCGACGAGGTCGACGACGAATTCGCCGCGGTGTTCGCCGAGCGGTTCGCCGACACCTGGCGCACGCCCGATCTGGTCAAACACGAATCGCTGTGGAGTGAGCACATCGTGTTGATCCAGCCGCTGATGGGCACGCTGCGCGGCAAACCGGCCTGTCGCGCCTCGTTTCGCCGACTGTTCGCGTTGATCCCCGACTTACACGCCGACGTGCACCGGGTCGGTCGCGGCAACCACGAAGTGTTCATCGAATTCACGTTGAGCGGAACCTACGGCGGCAAGCCGATCGCCTGGGCTGCCGTGGACCGGTTCACCTTCACCGACGGCCTGATCGCCGAGCGGGTGTCCTACTTCGATGCCACCCCGGTGGCGCTGAAACTCCTTGGCCGGCCCCGGGGTTGGTCGCGCCTGGCGCGCACCGGGGTACGCCTGTTCAAGACCTGAGCGAGCGCCCGAACCAGGTGCGCCGGCGCGGGCCGCGAATGTCGACCGAACCCCAGACCACCTTGCCGGTCAGGATGACGTGCGGGCGGCCTTCGCCGGGGGCGTCGCTGCGGTGGTCGTGTGCGCTACCGACGACCACCTCGACGTCGTCGATCGAAGCGCTGGCCCCCTCGGGCAGCCGCAGATCCAGCGAGCTGGCCTTGAGGTCGAGTTCGATCACCACGATCGGTCCGGCGAACCGGGCGCGGGTCAGATCCAGGTCCACCGACCCCATCCGGCGCACCAGCGCCAGCCGGGTCGGCACCATCCAGTTGCCCTGCCGCTTGAGCGAGCCCATCACCCCGCGCAGTTCGACCCGGTCGGTGGCCGAGGTGACGATGGCACCCGGCCCGGGCAGATCGTCGACCAGCACGTCGAGCTCGTCACGCATCCGCGCGGTCGACACCTGCAGCGAGCGCTCCTCGAACTCGGCGATGTCGAGCAGGCCCATCGCGACGGCGTTGTGCAGCCGGCGCAGCGTGCCGTTGCGGTCGGCGTCGGACACCCGCATCGGCACCGGTTGGTGGTCGATCTCAGACATGGCGGATCCCAGTCTAAAGCGTGTCGAACAACTCGGTTGAGTGGTTCGCACCGCCCTTCTCGGGCGTCGTCGGTTCAGGCCGCGGGTGCGGTGTGAACGTCGGTTCCCGCGTCATCCGAGCTGGTTTCACCAACACGAGGGTGTTGGCCAGCGCCGTCTCGTCGGCGGGCGTTGGTGGCCCGGCCTCCTGCTTGGGGGTCCGGGGATCGATGAAGGTCATCGTGGTGGGTATCGCCCCAGCGGGCCAGATTCACCGCGGCGTTGGTATCTCTGTCGGCAGTCCGCCCGCAACCACAGGTGAACACCCGATCCGCCAGCGTCATCGCACTGTCGACGACACCGCATTCGGGGCATAGGCGAGTCGATGGATACCATCGGTCGGCTTCGATGAGCTGCCCACTGCGCCACGCCTGCTTGTAGGTGAGCAGGCGGGCGAACTCCGACCAGCCCGCATCAGAAATAGCGCGAGCAAGCCGGTGATTGCGCAGCATTGCCGCCACATTCAGGTTCTCGATGACCAGCCGGTCGTGGGTCTTGACAAGCTCGCTTGATACCTGGTGCAGGAAATGGCGGCGCACGTTGGCGACACGATAGTGATGCCTGCCCAGCCGGGCGGCGGCACCTTTGCGGTTGTGTGATCCTTTCTTCTTGCGTGACAACGACTTCGACAATCGTCGCTGCTGCTTGAGTTCGGTGGCCAGCGCTTTGGGGGCGTCGCTGATCCGGGCCACCTCGGTACCGTCGGCGGTGGCGGCCACCAGGAACACCGACAGGCCGCGGTCCACGCCCACCCAGCCGCCCTCATCGTCGCGGTTGTGCTGGTGGCTGGGGTGTAGATCGCTGGCCTCGACGTTCAACGAGATCCACCACCGTGCGCCGTGGTGGCTGATGGTGGCAAACAGGATTTTCGCCCGGTGTTTGGCGAGCATGCGGCGCAGTCGGCGGGTGTCGTCGTGCACGGCGACCTGCCCGATGCCGGGCAGCGTGACCGACTGTGGGCGATTGTTGTCGCCAACCCGGATCGCGGCAGGTTTGCCCTTGGGGTGCTTGTTGCGCAGCCGAAACGACGCGATGCCCCCGGCCTTCTTCTTGAAGTGAGGGAACCCGACCCGTGTGCCTTTCCGTTTGCCGGCCCGAGAATCCGACCACGCTCTCAGACCCTTGCCCAGGTCGACGGCGGCTTCCTCGAACACCTGCTGACACACCTCACGCCGCCACGACAGTCCCGTCACCACCACCTCGACGCCGCCGTCGGCATCGACGGTGAACACCCGGCCGGCGCCCTCGGTTTTCTTCCACGCGTTTAACGCGTTGATCAGATCAAACCCCGTCCACGGCACCTCAGTGTCCGGGACCGTTCTGCGGTGGGTCAACGCAGATTTCACGATCCGCAGGCACTGGTTGAACGCGAACCGCGACGCCCCGGCATGCCGGGCCAGCACCGCGTGCTGCTCGACCGTCGGATCGAGACAGAACCGGAATGTCGTGTGCCGCGCCATCAACGATCAGCCTCCCACCCACCACTGACAACACCCTCGAGGGCGACGACGTGATGCTCCCTTCGCTCACCATCGATCGTCTGGTGCCCCAAGACCCGGTCGGCGCCGGTAGCGCTGCGATCTGTCTGACACCACGTGGGCTCGTATCGCCCGCTTCCTCGTGCCGAAACATCCACGCGGTGGGCGGCCCTGCCCACCGCAGCGGCGGCGGGAGTACCTCGAGGCCATCTTGTACGTGCTGCGCACCGGATGCCCCTGGCGGCATCTGCCGCACGGCTTCACCGTGTCGTGGTCAACGGCGCACAAGCATTTCCTGCGCTGGTGCCCCAACCGCACCTGGGCGCCAATCCTTACCACGGTCCGCGGCGAGGTCCGCACCCGATCCGGGCCGAGCCAACGGCCCACCGCCGCCGTCGTTGATTCCTCGTCGGTCAATGCCTCGGCGGTGGCCGGGCCGCCCGGCTTCGACGGGGCGAACAAGGTCGACAGCGTCAAACGCCATGTGCTCGTCGACTCAGCCGGTGTGCTGATGGCCGCGGTCGTCACCGAGGCCAATGTCCAGGATCGGGCAGCACTCGGCGAAGCTGCTCGGCAAGGCGAAGCCGATCGCCCCGACCACCGGTCACGTGTGGGTCGACACGGGTTACACCGGCCAGGCCGTCACCACCGCAAGGACGAAAGCAGGCGTCACAGCAGAGGTGGTGACCGGGCCAAAACCCAGCCACGGGTTCATCGTCCAACACGACGCTGCGTAGTCGAACCCACCAACGGCTGGATCAATCACCGCCGCCGCATCGACCGCCACTACGAAATGACCCCGGTTGCGCACGAAGGCCTCGTCTACCTCAGCCAAACCGCCCTACTACTCCGACGGCTCGACCGCAGCCAATTGTTCGACACGCTTTAGGTGCGACGTCTCAGGTCAGGTAGCCGTCGGGCATGCTGTCGAACATCTGCTTGGTCATCCGCACGGCGTACTCCGAACTACCGCCCCCGACGATCAGCGCCGCGAACGCCATGTCGCCGCGGTAGCCGGCGAACCAGGCGTGCGAGCCGCCGACGAATTCGGCCTCACCGGTCTTGCCGCGCACGTCGCCGTAGCCGATCAAATCCTTGGCGGTGCCGTTGGTGACCACCATGCGCATCATCGAGCGCAGGCCTTCGAGCACCCCGGGGTCGACCTCGCCGGGTGCATCTTCGACCTGGGTGGGCCGACCCACGATCAGCTGCGGCACCGGTGTCCGACCGGCCGCCACGGTGGCCGCGGCCAGTGCCATGCCGAACGGGCTGGCCAGCACCTTGCCCTGGCCGAAGCCGTCTTCGGTGAGCTCGGCCAGGTCCACCGTGGGGGGCACCGAGCCGGACACTGTCGGGATGCCGGCGACCAGATAGTCCGGGCCGATACCGAAATTGGTCGCGGTCTGGTTGAGCGCGCGCGGCGGCATCCGGCTGGCCAGCTCGGCGAACGTGGTGTTGCAGGAGTTGGCGAACGCCTTGGACAGTGGCACCGCACCCAAGTCGAAGCGGTCGTAGTTGGGGATGGTCCGGTGCCCGATGTCGATGGTGCCCGGGCAACCCAAAACCGTGTTGGGCGTTGCCATGTCGCGCGCAATGGCGGCACCGGCCGTGACGATCTTGAAGGTCGATCCGGGTGGGTACATGCCCATGGTGGCGGTCGGGCCGTCGGCGTCGGCAGCAGCGTTTTGCGCGATGGCCAGGATGTCGCCGTTGGACGGCCGGATCACCACCAGCATGGCCTTGCGGCCCTGGCCGTCGACCGCGCGTTGCGCCGCCTCCTGCACCGCGCGGTCCAAGGTGATCGACACCGACGGCGCCGGTGCCGGCTGCACCTCCTCGAGCACGCCGACCTCCACGCCGTTCTGGTTCTCGCTGACCACGTGCCAGCCCGGTTCGCCGACCAGGTCATCCATCACGGCCTTCTTGACCTCGGTGATGACGGCCGGGGCGAAGCTGGGATCGGTGGGCAGCAGGTCGGGCTGAGTGGTGACCACGACGCCGGGCAGGTGCTCCAGCGTCGGGGCGATCCGGTCGTGGTCATCCTTGCGCAGCGTCATCAGGTACATCGGGGTGGCGGTGGCGCTGGCCTGCTCGGCCAGCCGCTGCGCATCCAGGGTGTCGTCGAACGGCCGCAGCGCATCGACGACGACCCGGGCGGTGTTCATCAACTCGGCGCCGGCCAGCCGGGCGTCCAGCGCGTAGTTGTACCGGTTGCCCGGCACCAGCACGTCGGTGCCGCCCACCTCGTTCACCGATGCGCGCCGCGGCGCATCGGCGCGCAGTTCCAGGGTCTGGTTCTCACCCAGGCGCGGATGCAGAGCGGTTCCGGCCCAGCGCACCTCCCACTGGCCCTCGTTGCGGACCATGCTCAGCTGTCCGTCATAGCTCCAACTGCGGTCCTTGGGCAGCTGCCAGGTGTAGCGATAGCCCACCGTTCCGGTGTCCTCGGTGAACTTAGCGCCGGTGACCTGGGCGTCCAGACCGGTGGCCTGCAGCCCGGACCAGGAGGCGTTGATGGACTCGCGGGCAGCCTCGGGGCGGTCGGTCAGTTCGGCGGCCCCGGAGGTGTCGCCGGTCGACAGCCGGGCCAGGAACTGCTCGGCGGCCGGGGCCGGGCCGTCGGGTCGCGGTGTGCACGCCGAGATTCCGCTCGCGAGCACAGCAGCCGCCGCCATGACCGAAACGTGTGTGACTGTTGATCTCATTGTGACCATTGAGGCTGATGTTAGAACGGTTGCGTGGTAGCGCCGGGCAGCGACGCGCGGGCCTACGGCATCGAGTTAGTACCCAGGTAGGCGTTTCGCGAGTGGGCGCCTACGCCACCGCTATCTCAACGCCGGGAGACTCAGTCCAACAGCACGGTCGCGAAGGTTCCGACCGGCTGGAAACCCACGCGTTCGTAGGCCGCGCGCGCCATGGTGTTGAAGCTGTTGACGTACAGGCTGGCGATCCGACCGCCGGCCACCACCGCGCCGGCCAGCGTTGCGGTGCCGGCCGCCCCCAGGCCGTGACCCCGCCGTTCCGGGTGCACCCAGACGCCCTGGATCTGGCCGACCGCCGGTGACTGCGAGCCGACCTCGGCCTTGAAGATCACCTCGCCGTGCTCGAACCGGGCCCAGGCTCGGCCGGCCGCGATCAGACTGGCGATCCGCCGCCGGTAGCTGCGTCCACCGTCGCCCAGGCGTGGGTCCACCCCCACCTCGCCGATGAACATGTCGATGGCCGCCACCAGGTAGGCGTCGAGCTCATCGGCCCGCACCCGTCGCACCGCGGGGTCCGCCGCGCACGCCGGTGCCGTCTTCAGGGCCAGCAGCGGCTGTTGGTCGCGCACGTCGCGGGCCGGGCCCCAGGCCGGTTCCAGCCGCTGCCACATCGGCAGCACCAACTCGGCGCGGCCGACCAACGACGAACAGCGCCGCGCGCTCGCCATCGCCTTGTCGGCAAACGCATTGAGGTCATCGGAGTTGCCGCGCAACGGAATCAGATTGGCTCCGGCGTAACACAGGGATTCCGCCGCCTGCCGGCGGGTCCACAGTTCACCGCCGATGGCATGCGGATCGATCCCGTGGTCGGCGACCCGAGCGGCCACCATGCAGGACGCCACCGGGTCGGCGTCGAGGACCTGCTGCACCGCGACGGCGTCACGCACCACCGATACCCGTCGTTCGTCGACAAGGCGAAACAGCGGCGGAGCCGACATGCAGTTACTCGAATCTGTGCGCTCAGGACCCGGTGGTACCGCCTAGCTTACGGTCACCACCGGCGGGCCGCTGGGACTTGTCCCCGCTGTTTCCCCGTCCAGGTGCTCACCGGCCAAGCGCAGCGCCTCTTCGATCAGCGTCTCGACGATCTTGGCTTCCGGCACGGTCTTGATCACTTCGCCCTTGACGAAGATCTGTCCCTTGCCGTTGCCCGAGGCGACGCCGAGGTCGGCCTCGCGGGCTTCACCCGGACCGTTGACCACGCAGCCCATCACCGCAACCCGCAGCGGGACGTCCATCCCCTCCAGACCGGCGGTGACCTCGTTGGCCAGGGTGTAGACGTCGACCTGGGCACGTCCGCAGGACGGGCAGGACACGATCTCGAGCCCACGGGGCCGCAGGTTCAGCGACTCCAGGATCTGGTTGCCCACCTTGACCTCTTCGGCCGGCGGCGCCGACAGCGAGACCCGGATGGTGTCGCCGATCCCGCGGGACAGCAGCGCACCGAAGGCGACCGCGGACTTGATGGTGCCCTGGAAGGCCGGCCCGGCCTCGGTGACGCCGAGGTGCAGCGGATAGTCGCACTGCTCGGCCAACTGGGTGTAGGCCTCGACCATGATCACCGGATCGTTGTGCTTGACGCTGATCTTGATGTCGCCGAAACCGTGTTCCTCGAACAGCGAGGCCTCCCACAGCGCGGATTCCACCAGCGCCTCGGGTGTGGCCTTGCCGTACTTCTCCATGAAGCGCTTGTCCAGCGAACCGGCGTTGACGCCGATCCGGATCGGGATGCCGGCCGCACCGGCCGCCTTGGCGACCTCGCCGACCCGGCCGTCGAACTCCTTGATGTTGCCCGGGTTGACCCGCACCGCTGCGCAACCGGCGTCGATCGCCGCGAAGATGTACTTGGGCTGGAAGTGGATGTCGGCGATCACCGGGATCTGGCTGTGCCGGGCGATCTCGGCCAGCGCGTCGGCGTCTTCCTGACGCGGGCAGGCCACCCGCACGATGTCGCAGCCGGACGCGGTCAGTTCGGCGATCTGCTGCAGCGTCGAGTTGACGTCGTGAGTCTTGGTGGTGCACATCGACTGCACCGCGATCGGGTGCTCACTGCCGACACCCACGCCGCCGACGTCGAGCTGACGGGTCTTGCGCCGCGGCGCCAACACCGGTGGCGGCGCTGCCGGCATTCCCAATCCGATTGAGGTGGTCATTGCGAACTCCTACTGCTGAAAGATGCTGAGCGGGTTGACCACATCGGCGGTGACGGTCAGCAGCATGAAACCGGCCACCAGGATCAACACCACATACGTTGCGGGCATGAGCTTCATGTAGTCCACCGGGCCGGCGGGCACCATGCCGCGAGCCGCACGGAACATGTTGCGCAGCTTCTCGTAGACCGCCACCGCGATGTGCCCGCCGTCGAACGGCAGCAGCGGTACCAGGTTGACCACGCCGAGCACGAAGTTCAGTTGCGCGAGCACCAGCCAGAACAGCGGCCAGATACCGGCTTCCACGGTCTCCCCGCCGATGATGCTCGCGCCCACCACGCTCATCGGGGTTTCCGGGTCCCGCTCACCTCCACCGATCGCTTCGATCAGGGCGGTGACCTTGGTCGGGATCTTGAGCAGCGCCTCGCCCAGGTGCACCGCCAGGTCACCGGTGAACCCGAAGGTGCCGGGCACCGCGGTCAGCACGTTGTACTGGGTCATGCCGGCCGGCGCGGCGACGCCGATCGCCCCGACGGTCTCCGGCGCGCCGGCCTCGGCGCTCAGGTAACGCTGGGTGGCGGCGACGTCGACGGTGGTGGTGACGGTCTGGCCGTCCCGGACGAGTTCGATCGACACCGGGCCGCTGGACTCGCGGATCGCGGCAGCCATCTCGGCGAAGTTGGCCACCGGGGTGTCACCGACCTTGACGATCTCGTCGCCGGCCTGTATGCCCGCCTGGGCGGCCGGCCCCACACCGCTGCACTCCCCCAGCTGGCCCGGGGTCACTTCGGCTGCCACGCAAGTGGTTTCGCCGACCACCGCGGTGGTCGGCGGGTTCAGGTTGGGCAAGCCCCACACCAGCGCGATGCCGTAGATGAGGACCAGCCCGACGACGAAGTTCATCGCCGGCCCGGCGAACAGCACCGCGACGCGCTTCCAGACCTTCTGCTTGTACATCGCATACGGCCGGTCCGCCGGATCGATCTCGTCGACCGCGGTCATACCGGCGATGTCGCAGAACCCGCCGAGCGGGATGGCCTTCACGCCGTATTCGGTGTGGCCGAGCTTGTTGGAGCGGCGGGTGGACCACAGCGTGGGACCGAAGCCCACGAAGTAGCGACGCACCTTCATGCCGGTGGCCCGCGCCACCCACATGTGCCCGCATTCGTGCAGGGCCACCGAAATGAGGATGGCCAGCGCAAACAGCGCAATGCCAATTCCGAACATCATTTGCTGACGAGCCCTTTTCTCACGGATTTCTGTTCGACCAAACGCCGTGCCCGGTCCTTGGCCCATCGTTGTGCGTCGAGTACATCTTCCACGGTAACTGGTGCACGGGCCCATTCGTCGGCAGCGTGCAGTACATCACCCACGGTTGCCACGATCGACGGGAACGAGATCCGGCCGGCCAGGAACGCCTCGGCGGCTTCTTCGTTGGCGGCGTTGTAAACCGCGGTCAGGCATCCGCCGGTCTTTCCGGCGTGCCGGGCCAACTCCACGGCCGGGAAGACCTGGTGGTCCAGCGGTAGGAATTCCCAGCTGCTGGCCGTGCTGAAATCGCAGGCCAGCGCCGCTCCGGGGACCCGCGCCGGCCAACCCAGGGCCAGCGCGATCGGCAGCTTCATGTCCGGCGGGCTGGCCTGGGCCAGTGTGGAGCCGTCGGTGAAGGTGGCCATCGAGTGCACGATCGACTGCGGGTGAACCACCACCTCGATGCGGTCGTAGTCGACGCCGAACAGCAGATGCGTCTCGATCAACTCGAGACCCTTGTTCACCAGGGTCGCCGAGTTCAGCGTGTTCATCGGCCCCATCGACCAGGTGGGATGCTTGCCGGCCTGTTCCGGGGTGACGGATTCCAGATCGGCGGCCGACCAGCCCAGGAACGGCCCACCGGAGGCGGTCAGCACGATCTTGGCCACCTCGTCGGCGGTGCCGCCGCGCAGGCACTGCGCCATCGCGGAGTGCTCGGAGTCCACCGGCACGATCTGGCCGGGCGCGGCCGCCGCCAGCACCAGCGGCCCGCCGGCCACCAGCGACTCCTTGTTGGCCAGCGCCAGTCGCGCGCCGCTGGCCAGCGCGGCCAGCGTGGGCGCCAAGCCCAGCGCGCCGACCAGGGCATTGAGTACGACGTCGGCCTCGGTGTTCTCGACGATTCGGGTGGCGGCCTCGGGCCCGGTGTAGCGGACGTCGCCGATCTGGGCGGCGACGTCGACGTCGGCGACGGCCACGTTGGTCACCCCGGTCTGGGCTCGCTGGGCCGCCAACAACTCCGGACTGCCGCCACCTGCTGCCAACCCGACCACTTCGAACCGGTCCGGGTTGGCGGCGATCACTTCCAAGGCCTGGGTCCCGATCGACCCGGTGCTACCGAGGATCAGAACCTTGAGTCGCTCACCTGCCACCCGTTCATTGTGCCGTGTCCCCAGCGTATGCACGGCATCGAGAATTTTCCTACAGAGTGTTGGACTTTCCGACAGAGTGTAGGAAGCTGTCGGCATGAGCAATTTGCGCAACCGCTTGACCCACTGGTTCGCCCTGCCCGAGATCACCCCGGCCGAGGATTACGGGTTCTTCGGCCCGGACTCGGTGACCTGGCAGGTGTGGAGTTACCCCACCGGCCTGACCGTGGGATTCCAGCGCGCCGTCGTCATCGAGGAACTCGATCCCGCCCTGGTGGCCGCGGTCGACAAGACCCAGGGCATCTACCAGCGCCCCCGCACGCGGTACGACCGCACGCTGCGCTACTTCGCCACGGTGGCCTTCGGCGCCAGCCGCCCGGCCGCCGAAGTCGCCGACGTCCTGGTCAAGATCCACTCCAAGGCGATCGGGACCGACCCGGTGACCGGAGGGCGCTACGACGCCAACGACCCGGACTCGCAGCTGTGGATCCACCTGACCGCCTGGCATTCGATCCTGAAGGCCTACGAACGCTACGGACCGGGACCGCTTTCGGCCGCCGACGAAGCGCGGTACTGGGCCGATTGTGCGCGCGCCGCCGAACTCCAGACCTGCGATCCCGCCGACGTACCCAACTCCCGCGCCGGGGTGCAGGCCTACTTCGACCGGATGCGCCCACAGCTGATCGGTTCCGACATCGCCAAGCAGGCGATGAACCATCTGCTGGAAGCCGAGGTGATGCTGCCGGACATGCCGCGCTGGCTTCGTCCGGGAGCCCGGGTGTTGACGGCCTTCCTGCGCCGCGGCACGCTCGCCACCATGCCGCGATGGATGCGCGAGATGTCCGGCCTGCCGGTCTCGCCCGTGTTGGACGCCCTGGTGGTGCTGCCGCTGCGGGTCAGCTTCGCCGTGGTCAGCCGCAGCAGCCGCGCGGAGTTGATGCTGTTGCGGCTGCTGTCGCCGTCCACGGTGTCGGTGGTGGCTCCGGTGCTGCGCTCGGTACCGCCGATCGACCCGGTGATCACCACCCCGCGCGCCGCCCAGGGCCGGTTCGGCTACGACGATCCGCGGGTGGCACACCAGGAGTTGCGCGCCCGGCAACGCGATCGGGTGTTCGGGCACGGTGAGCCACCCAGCGACGAGGGCATCATCGAATCCCAGCCACTGTTGGGTGCCATCGGGTGACACCCAAACCGAACACCGGCGCCCGCGCCGCGCACCTGGGCCCGGAACGACGAAGGCCGCAGGTCCTCGACGCGGCGCTGGACATCGCTGCCCGACAAGGACTTTCGGCGGTCACCATGGCCGCACTGTCAGCCCGGATGGGGGTGAGCCGACCGGTCATCTATGACTGCTATCCCAGTCGCGGCGACATCCTGGCCGCCCTGCTGGAGCGCGAATCCGAGGTCGCGCTGAGCCGGCTGCTGGCCATCTTGCCGCCGCTCAAGACCAGTTCGGTGCAGCAGATGTTCGTCGACGGCTTCGCTTCGCTGCTGACCGACGTGCGCGAACGTCCGGCGTCCTGGCGCATCATTTACACGTCGGATCCCGATCCGGTTCTCGCCCAAGCCATCTCACGCGGTCGCGCCGAGCTTGCCGACAGGGTTGCGGCGGTCATGCGGCCACTGTTCGAACGCTGGGGCGTCGATGACCTCGACCGGATACTGCCGGTGATGACCGAGCTGTTCTTGGGCATGTGTGAGACCGCGACCCGGGTGATGCTCGACTCGGACACCGAATGGGATCCCGACGAGCTGGCCGGCATCGTCGGGCCGGCCGCCTATCGGGCGCTGCGCGCCAAAGCGGGACCGGCGCCCGGCTGAGCGATTCGGCGGTACGATCCGGAAATGCAGTTGGGGGTGGGTGCATCGTTTGCCGGATACACCATCGTGCGGCAGCTCGGCTCCGGCGGGATGGGCCGGGTGTACTTGGCGCAACACCCGCGATTACCTCGACAGGACGCCCTGAAGTTGTTGTCCACCAGCATCTCGGCCGACAGCATGTTCCGGGAACGGTTCCTACGGGAAGCCGACCTGGCCTCAACCTTGTGGCATCCGCACATCGTCGGGGTCCATGACCGCGGCGAACACGACGGGCAGCTGTGGATCGCGATGGACTTCGTCGACGGTCAGGACGCCGGCGACCTGCTGACCCACCAGTACCCCGGCGGAATGCCGGTCGACCTGGCCGTTGAGATCGTTACGGCGGTTGCCTCGGCGCTGGACCACGCGCACAACAAGGGCCTGCTGCACCGCGACGTCAAACCGGCGAACATCATGTTGACTCGTGGTGACGACGGCACCGAGCGACGAATCCTGCTGACCGACTTCGGAATCGCTCGCAGCACCGATGACCAAAGCGGCTTGACCCAGACCAACATGACGGTCGGGACGGTCGACTACGCCGCGCCCGAGCAGTTAACCGGGGAACAGCTGGACGGACGGGCCGATCAGTACGCGCTAGCCGCGACGGCGTATCAGTTGCTGACCGGCACGCCCCCGTTTCGCGACTCGAACGCCGCGGTGGTCATCGGCCGCCATCTCAACGCTCCTCCCCCGTCGTTGGCTACCAAACGTCCAGAGCTCACGGCGCTCGACGACGTGCTTGCTCGCGGCTTGGCCAAACGACCCGCAGACCGCTTCGCCAACTGCGGCGAGTTCGCGCGCGCCTTGGCTCAGCGCGCCCAGGGCGGCCCGGCCGTTTCACCACACGCGGCACCCACGATGGCGGCCGCCCCGTGGACACCCCCGCAAGCTGCGGTTTCGTCCCCCACCGTCCCGGCACCCGGGCCCGTCGGCCACAGTACGAACAAGACCTTGATCGTGCTTGGTGCCGCAGGCGCGCTTCTGACACTGGTCCTGGTCGGCTTGGTAGCGGTGCTGTTGACGCAAAAGACGACGACCGAAACCGCCGCCAAACCCGCGACCACCCCAAGCCCGCAGCGTCCCTCGGTGGTCACCCACACCATGACGGTCGATCCGACGGAGACGGCCGCGGCGGCCACCACCGTCACACCGACGGCAACCAAGCCCAGCGGCGTGGTTGTCGGTACCTGCGATGAAGGCGGCACCTGCGGTGTCAAGCAGCGCACCGCTCCGTACGTCGAGGCGCCGCGGCTGGTGCCGAAGGATCTGTACGACGGCAACTCCGTGGCGCTGGTGTGCACGGTGCGCGGCGACGAGCGTTCCAGTGACGGTCAGGGTGCCAGTGATCTCTGGTACCGATTGGCCAATGGCGCCTACGTGAACTCGGTGTACCTGCAGGTGAGCGGCCCGGGCGTCGCACCATGTTGACCTCGGGTACCAGACGGTGGCCGTCTCTGCTGCTGGTCACGGGTGTGATCTCGACGGTAATCGGGTGCGGCCCAACGGCTCCGGACAGTCCACCGGCCGAACCGTCGAGTTCATCGGTCTCGGCCGCGTCACCCGTGGCCACTCAGTCTGAACCGCGCCCCACCGAAGCCGTCCACGATCAGACAGAAGTTCTTGGAAACTCGGTGCAAGGCAAGCCGATAACGGCCCGCACGCTGGGCCACGGCCCCAGACGGGTCCTGGTGATCGGCGGCGTGCACGGCGATGAGCCCGAAGGTCGGTTCGTGGCAACGCAGTTGCCCGCTGCTTTTCTGACCGATCATCTCGCCGACGAGGTCACCCTGACCGTGATCGAAGATGCCAACCCCGATGGCCGAGCAGCCGGCACCCGCGGCAACGCCAATGGCATCGACATCAACCGCAACTTCCCGGCGAGCAACTTCGACGCCGCAAACTCCAGCACCGGTGAACCTCTGAGCGAACCAGAAGCCGAGCTGCTGGCCGACACCATCGCTCGGATCCAACCCGACCTGGTGGTCTCGGCGCATTCGTGGGTGGACGACGAATTCATCAACTTCGACGGGCCGGCGCGCGATATCGCCGAAAGATTTGGCACAGCGACGGGGCTGCCGGTTCAGGATTCGAGCTCCTTCGCCGCGACTCCGGGCTCACTGGGTTCCTACATCGGACGTGACCAAGGCATCGCGCTGCTCACCATCGAATTGCGCAGAGGAACTGACCAGCAGCAGGCCTGGGACCGCGTCCGTCCCGGGCTGCTGCAGGCGATCGCCGGCTGAGCCGAGGCGCGCTTTCAGCAGGTCAGGTAGAAATTCGGGTCGGTCGTGGTGTCGAGCCACTTGCCGTACGCGTCACCGCCGGCACTACGAACCGCTGAACACAGCTGGCCCTCGGTGCGGCCACCGGGGCGGTACACCGCATAGATCGCATTGCCGCTGTCGTCGGTGGCCCGCAACGACGGGCAGGTCTGGTCGGTGCGCAGATACGACGCGCCGGGGTTGGCGTTGAGCAGCCGCTGCACACCCTGCGCATACTGCCCCGGCGTGGTGACCGAACCCAGGATCACGATGCCCTGACCGTCGCAGGCCGGTTGGCTCATCGGCGTCGAAAGCCCCAGATCCCCGTACGGTTTGGCGGGCCGGGTGCTGGTCGGCGTGCGGGTCGGCGTGGCGGTGGTCGTCCTGGTCTGCTCCGGCTCTGAAGTACGCCGGTCGGTGATGGTGTGCGTGGCGGTCTGCCGGACGGTGGACGCCGAGGAATCCGAATTCGTCTGCGCCAGCTTGGTTCCCATGAACGCCACCACGCCGACCGCCAACAGTGCCACCGCCGCCGCGGCGACCAGGACCGCGGGCCGCATCCCCGACGACGGCGGCGCGGCCGCCGGGGGCGGTGCATAGCTCTGCGGCGGGTAAGCCGGCGGTGCCGATACCGGTGCCGGAGGTGGCCCGGCGGCCAGCAGGGTGTGCGCGGCGGCCGCCGCGGTCGTGGTTTGTGCGGCCGCCAACGCAGCCGCGAACTCGCGACAACTGCCGTAGCGCTGATCACGGTCCTTGGCCATCGCCCTGGCCAGGACCGCATCGAACGGCGCAAGGTCGGGCCGCAGACTCGCCAGACGCGGCGGCGGCGAAGACAAGTGGTGACCGATCACCACGACCGGGTTGGAGCTGGCGTAGGGCTGCTGACCGCAGAGCAGCTGAAACGCCGTGCAGGCCAACGCGTATTGGTCTGCCCGCCCGTCGATCGGATCACCCGTGAGCTGTTCAGGCGCAGCGTAGGCGACCGTGCCGACCGCCATGTTGGTCGCGGTCAGGTTGTTGCTCTCATTGGCCGCTTTGGCAATTCCGAAGTCGGCCAGCATGATCCGGCGCGGCCCGGAATCCGGTTCGGTGAGCAGGATGTTCGCCGGTTTGACGTCGCGGTGCAGCAGGCGCCGCTGGTGCGCATGGTCCAGCGCTTCGGCGATCGCCGACACGATCTCGGTGACCGCGTGTGGCGGCAGCCCGCGCGGGTAACGGTCACGCAGTAACCGGGCCGCGTCGGTGCCCTCGACGTAGTCCATCGCAATCCAAAGCTGACCTTCGAATTCACCCCGGTCGTGCACCGCCACGATGTGCGGATGCCACAGCGATGCCGCGATGTCAGCCTCCCGCACGAACCGCTGCTGATATTCGGCATCGGCGCTCACGCTCGCGGACAGGATCTTCAGCGCCTCCTGCCGTGGTAGCCGTGGATGTCGGGCAAGGTAAACCTCCCCCATTCCGCCGCGCCCCAGCGGTCGCACGATCGTGTACCCGGCGAACACCGCCCCCTCGGCCAAGTCCATGGCCGGATCCTACCCAGCGGCAGCGACATTCCGGCGCGGTCGCGCCGTACCGGAGACCGCGGTTGCGTAGGGTGACGGCGTGGACGCTTCCGAGCAGATCACCCGCCTGCAACCGCTGACTCGTCGCCGGCTGTTGCTGGCCACCGGCGCCGGGTTGGCCGCGGTCATGGCGGCATGCGCGCGCAATGATCAGCAGGCCCGCGCAACGCCGACCGAGACCTCACCGCAGCCCGCGTCGCCGTCACCTGAGCCGGCACCAGAGCCCGCCGCGAGCCCCGAGCCTCCCCCACCGGCAGCGCCGGTTTCGCTCGATGTGTTGTGCCGGGAGTCCTGGGGCGCCCAACCGCCGCGCGGCGCGGGCACCCCGCACACACCGGTCCGGATGACGATCCATCACACCGCGGCGTTCCTCGGCTCCAACAGCAACGCGGTCGCGCGTCTGCAACAGCATCAGAGCTACCACCAGGATCAACAGGGCTGGATCGACATCGCCTACCACTTCAGCGTCGACCGCAACGGCAACGTCTACGAACTGCGCGACCCACTGCTGGTCGGTGACACCGCCACCGAGTACGACCCGACCGGGCACTTCCTGGTGGTGGCCGAGGGCAACTTCGACGAAGAAGAGGTCTCCGAAGCCCAACTCGACGCTGCCGCCAAGGTGTTCGCCTGGGCCGCGCAGACCTACGGCATCGCGGTCTCGCCGGACACCCTGGGTGCGCACAAGGATTTCGCCGGCACCGCCTGCCCGGGCGCCAGCCTGGACGCCCACGTGAAGTCCGGTGATCTCCAGGCCCGCGTCAAAGAACAGATGGACGCCGGAACGATCACCATGAACATGATCTGCGGACCGGACGCCGACAACCGGATCGCCGCCATCCAGGCCGGCCGCTGAGCCGGGTCGGGAGCGCAATGCCGGTGCGGCTGCTGTGGTTTCGCCGCGATCTGCGCCTGCACGATCTGCCGGCACTGGCCGAAGCCGGCGCCGACGGCGCGCGGGTGTTGGGTTGCCATGTACTCGATCCTCGGCTGATCGCCTCGGCGGGTCCGCGCCGGCGCCAGTTCCTCTACGACTGCCTGCGTGCACTGCGCGACGACCTCCACGGCCGGCTGTTGATCCTCGACGGTCGCCCGGAGCGGCGCATCCCACAGCTGGCCGACGCTATCGGCGCCGAGTCGGTGCACATCTCGGCTGAATACACCCCGTTCGGCGTCCGCCGCGACGACGCCGTTCGCGCTCGTCTCGGCCCGACACCGCTGGTGGCGACCGGCTCGCCGTATCTGGTGTCGCCGGGGCGTGTGGTCAAGGACGACGGCTCGCACTACCGGGTGTTCACGCCGTTCTACCGGCGTTGGTGCGAGCACGGTTGGCGCCGGCCCGCCGACACCGATGTGGCATCGGCCGACTGGGTGGACCCGGCTGAGCTCGGGTTGCACAGCTGCGAGCTGCCCGATGAGGGTGTCGCACTGAGCCTGCCGGCCGGCGAGCAGGCCGGCCGGCAACGCTGGCGACAGTTCGTCGCCGAGCACCTCGCCGGCTACGCCACCGATCGGGACCGCCCCGATCTGGACACCACCAGCCGGATGTCGGCGTACCTGCACTTCGGGGTCGTGCACCCGCGCACCCTGGCCGCCGATCTCGGCGCAGCCGAGCCGGGTCCGCAGGCCTACCTGCGCGAGCTGGCATTCCGGGACTTCTACGGGTCGGTACTGGCGGCCTGGCCGCACACCGCGTGGCAGAACTTCAACCCGGCTTTCGACGGCATCGAAGTGGACGTCGGCCCCGAAGCCGAGCAGGTGTTCGCGGCCTGGACAGCGGGCCGCACCGGTTTCCCACTGGTCGATGCCGGCATGCGCGAGCTGCGTCAGACCGGGTTCATGCACAACCGGGTCCGAATGCTGACCGCGTCGTTCTTGGTCAAGGATCTGCATCTGCCCTGGCAGTGGGGCGCGCGGTGGTTCCTCGAGCAGTTGCTCGACGCTGATCTGGCCAGCAATCAGCACGGCTGGCAGTGGGCTGCCGGCAGCGGCACCGATGCCGCCCCCTACTTCCGGGTGTTCAACCCCACCACCCAGCAATCCAAGTTCGATCCCACCGGCGACTACGTCCGGCGCTGGGTGCCGGAGGCCGGGACCGTCGACTACCCCGAGCCGATCGTCGACCACGCAGTGGAGCGCGCGGAGGCTTTGCGCCGCTACGCCGCGATCGGCTGAAACCGGTATGCCACAATGTCGGGCATGGTCAGCACTGAAGTCGAGCGGTACAGCGATGTCGACGAGGCCGAGGTTCCGTCGGCGAAGTGGGGTTGGAGCAAGTTCAGCCACCGCACCTGGTACGTCGCCGGATTTCTGATCGTCGCATTCCTGCTGCTGACGCTGGATGGCCACCACGAGAGCAACGTGGAGAACATCTGGGTGCTCGGCTTCGTCATCGCGATCCTCGGGATGATCTTCCGCGACTGGTGGGGTCGTCGGCGCGGCTTCATCCGCTGACCGCTGACCGTCTGCTGCGTCGGCGGCTAGCGAACCTTGGTCGCCAGGGACCGAGTTGCGTGCATTAGTGTCACCGCTGAGCGGCGGCATGTGCATATTGCAAATGCCGGCCCGCAGCGGTGTCATCTGTGCACACTTTTGACGCGCACTGACCGCTGACCGCTACCCTTCCGCCGCTAGCTGGCCGCACGCCGCTGCAATCTCCCGGCCGCGGGTGTCCCGCACCGTGCACGACACCCCCTTGGCCCGCACCCGTCGGACGAACTCCCGCTCGACCGGCTTGGGGCTGGCGTCCCACTCACTGCCCGGCGTCGGGTTCAACGGAATCAAGTTGACGTGCACCAGCGGACCGAACACCGCGTGCAGTTTCTTGCCCAGCAGATCGGCCCGCCAGGGCTGGTCATTGACGTCCCGGATCAAGGCGTACTCGACCGACACCCGCCGCCCGGTGACGTCGGCGTAGTAGCGCGCGGCGGCCAGTGCCTCGTCGACCGCCCAGCGGTTGTTCACCGGGACCAGGGTGTCGCGCAACTCGTCGTCGGGTGTGTGCAGTGACAGCGCCAGCGTGACGCCGAGCCGTTCATCGGCCAGCCGACGGATCGCCGGTGCCAGGCCGACGGTGGACACCGTCACCGAACGCGCCGAGATCCCGAAACCGTTCGGCGGCGCGTCGATGATGCGTTGCACGGCCGCAAGCACTCGCGAGTAGTTGGCCAACGGTTCACCCATGCCCATGAACACCACGTTGGACAGCCGGCCGTCGAACTCGTCGCGCATGGTGGCCGCGGCCACCCGGACCTGCTCGAGGATCTCGGCGGTGGACAGGTTGCGGGTCAACCCGCCCTGACCGGTGGCGCAGAACGGGCAGGCCATCCCGCAGCCGGCTTGTGACGAGATGCACACCGTGGCCCGATCCGGATAACGCATCAGCACCGACTCGAAGGTGGTGCCGTCGTGTGCCCGCCACAGCGTCTTGCGGGTCTCCCCGGCATCACACTGGACCTGCCGGACCGGGGTCAACAACGCCGGAAACAGTTCTGCGGCAACCTGTTCCCGCAGCGCGGCGGGCAGATCGGTCATCTGCGCCGGGTCAGCGATCAGCCGCCCGTAGTACTGGTTGGCCAGCTGCTTGGCCCGAAATGCCGGCAACCCCAATTCGGCAGCCGCCGCGACCCGCCCGGCCGCGTCCAGATCGGCGAAATGCCGTGGCGGCAACGCCCGGCGAGGCGCCTCGAAGACCAGTTCCTGCTTCACGGCGTCACTGCCGTGGGATCGCCTTGAACGCAACCGAACACCGCGACGACGGTGCGCCGCAGGGCGGTGTTCGGGATCTGACTCACCACATCACGGTACCTGCGCACCGGTTTCTTCTGAAAATTTCGCGTGCAGAGGTCAGCGCCGACGCCTCATGCCCCGAGCGCACTCAGCATGCCGGCCGCCGACGACGGCCAGCTGAACTTCTCGGCCCGGGAGCGGGCAGCACTGCGGCGCTGCGCTTCGGGCCGTTCGATCAGGCCGGTCACCGCGGCCGCGAACGCCCGCGGGTCGTTGTCGGCGCAGACCCCGCTGTCCGGGCACAGGATCTCCGATTGCGCCGAGGTGCGCGACACCACCGCCGGGGTGCCGCAGGCCAGCGCCTCCAGCGCGGCGAGGCCGAACGTTTCGTGCGGGCCGGGTGAGAGCACCACGTCCGCGGACGCCAAAAGCGTTGCGACGTCCGTGCGCTCACCGAGGAAACCGGTGAACTCGACCGACAGCCCGGCGGCCTGCCGTTGCAGCCGCGAGCGCAGCGGGCCGTCCCCGGCGATCACCAACCGGGCGCCCACACCGCGATCCCGCAGCGCGGCCACAGTCGCGATGCTGCGGTCGACCCGCTTCTCGATGGACAGCCGACCGCAGTGCACCAACAGCAGTTGGCCGGGCGAAACCCAGCGGTCCCGCAGCGCGGTGGAGAAATGTACGGGGTGGAACACGTCGAGATCGACGCCCAGCGGGACGGTCATCACGTTGTCGGCGCCGATCCGGTCGAACTCGGCGCGCGCGAACGCGGTGGTGCACAGCACGGTGTCGTAGTCGCGAGCGGTGCGCCGATTGGCGACGTCGGCCAGCAAGCGAGCCATGGTCCGCGGCAGAATCTGGCCGGTCAGCCGGTCCAACCGCTCATGCGAGATCATCACCGTGCGCACCCCGCGGCGCGCGCCCCAGCGGCCCAGCGAGCGCAACGTGAACCGGTCGGAGACCTCCAACGCATCGGGTGCCAGTTCGTCCAGGATCTCGGTCACCGGCCCGGGCAGCACGGCCCGGTAGCCGCCGGTGAATGGAATTTGGCGGGCCGGCACCGAGATTCGAGTCACCCCGGACGGCAGCACGCGGTGTTCTCGCCGCGCGCCCGGCACCACCAGGAAGACCTGATGGCCGACCGCGCTGTACTGCGCCCCGAGTTGGTCGACGGCGGTCCGCAGACCGCCGGATCGCGGGCCGTAGAAGTTGGCCACCTGAACCACACGCACTCGGTCCAGCAGACCGGAACCGGATGTGGCCGCGGTGACGCCGCCGCGTCCGCCATGCGAAGCGCCGGTGAACTACCGCGTCACCCCCGCGTCAGGCCAGCAGCGTCAGCACGATCCAGCTGGCCGCCGCGGCCGGCAGGATCGAGTCGATCCGGTCCATGATGCCGCCGTGCCCGGGCAGCAGCGTGCCCATGTCTTTGATCCCGAGGTCACGCTTGACCTGGGACTCCACCAGATCGCCCAGGGTTCCGGTGATCACCAGGAAGATGCCCAGCGGGATGCCGACCCAGAACGGCTTGTCCATCAGCAACGTCACCGCCAGCACCGCCATCCCGGTGCCGCAGATCAGCGACCCGGCGAAGCCCTCCCAGGACTTCTTCGGGCTGATCGCCGGCACCATCGGGTGCTTACCGAACAGCACCCCGGCGGTGTAGCCGCCGATGTCGGAGAACACCACGGCCAGCAGCACGCAGAACACCCGGGCCCAGCCGTCGTCGGGATAGACCAGCAGCACGCCGAACGCGCCGAACAGCGGGATCCAGGCGGCCAGGAACACCGTGACGGATACGTCGCGCAGATAGTTCTGCGGCGCCTCACTCAGCCCTTGGGACAGCAGCCGCCACACCATGCACACCAGGACCGTGCCGCCGAACGCGCCCAGTGCGCCGGCCGGACCCCACGGCCAAGTCAGCCAGATCATCGCCTGGCCGCCGATCAGCAGCGGGATCACCGGGATGGAGAATCCGCCCTCGCGCAGCCGGCGCACCACCTCGTGGGTGGCGATCGCGATCGCGACGGCCACCACGCCGATCCAGATGTAGGGCTTGAGCAGCAGGATCGCGATCAGCGACCCGCCCAGCGCGACGCCGACGGCGATGGCTGCGGGCAGGTTACGCCCGGCGCGCGATGCCTTGGGTGGCGGCGCGGCGGCCGAGCCGCTCTCGGTTTCAGACACGGTGACTCACTGGCGGTCTCAGACCTCCAGCAGCTCGCCTTCCTTGCTCTTGACCAACTCGTCGATCTGGTCGGTGTAGGTGTGGGTGGACTTGTCCAGATCCTTCTCGGCGCGGCCGACCTCGTCCTCGCCGGCCTCGCCGTCCTTCTTGATCCGGTTGAGCTCCTCCATCGCCTTGCGACGGATGTTGCGGATGGCCACCTTGGCGTCCTCACCCTTGCCCTTGGCCTGCTTGACCAGGTCGCGGCGACGCTCCTCGGTCAGCTGCGGGACGGTGACCCGGATGATGGTGCCGTCGTTGGTGGGGTTCACGCCCAGATCCGAGTTGCGGATCGCATCTTCGATGTTGCGCAGCTGGCTGGCCTCATACGGCTTGATCACGACCATCCGGGCCTCCGGCACGTTGATCGAGGACAGCTGGGTGATGGGAGTCATCGCGCCGTAGTAGTCGATGTTGATCCGGTTGAACATGCCCGGATTCGCGCGGCCGGTACGGATGCCGGAGAGATCCTCACGGGCCACCGCGACGGCCTTTTCCATCTTCTCCTCGGCGTCGAAGAGCACCTCGTCGATCACTGTTCCCTCTCCCGTCGCCGCCCAACTGTTGCCATCAGCCACCTGGGGTCAGGTGGTGACCAGTGTTCCGATCTTCTCACCTGCCACGGCGCGCGCGATATTGCCGTCGGTCAACAGGTTGAACACCAGGATCGGCATGCCATTGTCCATGCACAGCGAGAACGCGGTGGCATCGGCCACCCGCAGGCCGCGGTCGATGACCTCACGATGGCTGATCGCGGTGAGCAGTTCGGCATCCGGATTGGACCGCGGATCGTCGGTGAACACCCCGTCGACCGCCTTGGCCATCAGCACCACCTCGGCACCGATCTCGAGGGCGCGCTGCGCGGCGGTGGTGTCGGTGGAGAAATACGGCAGACCCATGCCGGCGCCGAAGATGACCACGCGGCCCTTCTCCAGGTGCCGCACCGCGCGCAACGGTATGTAGGGCTCGGCCACCTGGCCCATGGTGATCGCGGTCTGCACCCGGGTGTCGATGCCTTCCTTCTGCAGGAAGTCCTGCAGCGCAAGGCTGTTCATCACGGTGCCGAGCATGCCCATGTAGTCGCTGCGGGTGCGTTCCATCCCGCGCTGCTGCAACTGCGCGCCGCGGAAGAAGTTGCCGCCGCCGATCACCACCGCCACCTGCACACCGCTGCGGACCACCTCGGCGATCTGACGGGCCACCTGGGACACCACATCCGGGTCCAGTCCCACCTCGCCGCCGCCGAACATCTCCCCGCCGAGCTTGAGCAGCACCCGCGTGTACTTGGGACGGATTTCGGCGGCAGTGGTCATCAGTCGCGGCCCCCATCAGGCTCGAAGAAGTCCGTACGGAACGAGAACCATCCCGGCCCGGCCAGGACGGCCAGGCATCATCCTGCCTCATCGAGTGCGCTCGGCATGTCGCGGGGCGCACGTGTCGGATCCGGACCCGGTGGGCAGCGTCGAACCGGGTAACATCGCCTGTCTACCTGAACAGATGAATCGAAAGGTGGCCATGTCGGCCCGCGCGTTCCTCACCGCGGCAGCAGCCGCGGCATTGGCCTTGACCGCATGCTCGCCGGCCGGCGACCGGCCCACCGATCAGATCGTCCTGGCCGAGGCCTACGACCTCGGCGGCTACAACCCGCTGTCCGGGTACGCCCAGCTCGGCGTGTCCCCGATCTACGAGGGGTTGCTGCGGCCCGAGGCCGACTCCGACGACCACCTGCCCGAGTTGGTGCCGGCGCTGGCCGCCGAACTCCCCACCAAGGTCGCGCCACGCACCTGGCGGCTACCGCTGCGCAGCGGGGTGACCTTCTCCGACGGCACCAGCTTCGACGCCGCCGACGTCGTCGCCACCTACGCCGCGCTCAAGAGCCCGACGGTGGCCTCCGAGATCGCGACCGACGTCGCCCCGGTCACCGAGGTGCGCGCCGACGGCCCCGACGCCGTCATCGTCACGATGGACACCGAGGCCGACCCGGCGCCCTATCTGCTGGTCGGCATCGCACCCTCCGAGCGGGTCGAAGACGAACCGGCCGCCGACTGGGCGCTGAACACCGAACCGGTGGGCACCGGTCCGTACCGACTGGAAAGCCTGCGGCCCGACCAAGCTGTGTTGGTGGCCCGCGACGACTACTGGGGTACCCGCCCGCAACTCGCCCGGATCGTCTACAGCCACACCCCCGACGACAACGCCCGCGCGCAGCGCATCAGCACCGGTGAGGTCGACGGCGCCAACCTGCCGCCGAAGCTGATCGAGTCGGTCCGAAGCGACGACGTGGCAACCGTGGCGGTGAAATCCGCGGACTGGCGCGCGGTGTCGTTCCCGGCCGGCAACCCGTTCACCGCCGACCCGCAGGCCCGGCTCGCGATGAACTACGTGGTGAACCGAGAGACGGTCATCGCCGATGTGCTCGACGGTCACGGCCGGCCCGCGCACACCCCGGTCGCCGCGATCTACGGTCCGGCCTACCAACCCGAGGCCACTTTCGCCTTCGACCCCGAACGCGCCGCGACGCTGCTCGACGACGCCGGCTGGACTGCCGGACCGGACGGCCTGCGCGAAAAGGACGGCCAGCCAGCCGAATTCGAGCTGCTCTACAACGCATCGGACAGCCTGCGCCGGGACCTGGCGGTGGCGTTCGCTGCTGCCATGCAGCCGCTGGGCATCACGGTGCGCACCCGCGGCACCAGCTGGGACGAGATCGACACCCGGTTCGCCGACGCCGCGGTGCTGCTCGGCGGTGGCGCCACGCCCTACAGCATCGACGCCCAGGTGTACGACACCCTGCACACCCGGCTGCCGGACTCCTCGCCGTACTCCAATCCGGGCAACTTCACCGCGCCCGGCCTGGACGATCTGCTCGACAAGGCCCGGCAGTCCCCCGACGGCCCAGCCAAGGATCAGTTTTACCGCGACATCCAGGCCCGCTACGTCGAGCAGCCCTCCAGCGTGTTCCTGACCTTCCTGGACCACACCTACGCCTACCGGAATCTGGGCTGGAATCAGACCCCGCCGATCCTGGAGCCGCACTCGCACGGCGTGGCCTGGGGCCCGTGGTGGCGGCTGGACGCATGGACACGCTGACCCGGCGGCAACCCGCGGCCAAGGGCGCTGCCGGCGCACCGCCGGGCGGCCCCGCACCGCCGGGCGGACCGGCACCGCGAACCCCGCGCCGAATGCGTTTGGCGCTGCGGCTGTTGGTGATTCGGACCGCGATCGCGGTCCCGGTGACCGCGGCGGTGTCCTTCGCGATGTTCGCGGTGGCGTCGTTGTCGCCGTTCGACCCGCTGGCGGCCCATCTGGGTGCGAACTATCAGCGCGCCACCCCCTCCCAGCGCGAAGCCATGCGCGCTGCCTACGACCTGGATCAGCCGTGGTGGCAGGCCTGGTGGCAGTGGCTCAGCGGCGCCGTACAGGGTGACCTGGGCTGGTCCTCGACGCAGTCGCAGCCGGTGGCCGCGGTGCTGGCCGACCGGATGCCGTTCACCGTGCTGCTGTCCGGCACCGCGCTGCTGCTGGCCGCGACACTGGCCATCCTGCTCGGCTGTATCGCCGGCATGCGCCGCGGCTGGGTCGACCGGTTGTGCTCGAACATCGCCGTGGTGTTCGCCTCGGTGCCGCCGTTTGTGGTGTCGCTGGCTCTGGTGACGGTGTTCGCGGTGGCGCTGCGCTGGTTTCCCACCTCGGGTGCCCGCCCGCCGGGCGGTGACTACAGCGCTGCGACCCTGCCGACGTACCTGATCTTGCCGCTGATCGCGCTGGTCTGTTCGCAGATCCCGTGGCTGCTGCTGACCACCCGCGCGGCGGTGCTCGACGCGTGCGCTTCGGATGCCGTGCTGGCCGCCCGGGCCCGCGGGGTGCACGGTTGGCCGCTGCTGCGCGGGCATATCGCACCGGTGTCGGTGTTGCCGACGTTCGCCTTGTTGGGCACCCGGCTGCCGGAGTTGATCGCCGGCGCCGCGATCGTCGAGACCGTGTTCGGTTGGCCGGGGGTGGCCGCGGTGCTGGTGGATTCAGCTGCCGCGCTTGACTTCCCGCTGCTGGCCGCGCTCACCGTGGGCGCTGCCGCCGCGGTGCTGCTGGGTTCGGCGCTCTCCGATGCCGCCGCAGTGTTCATCGATCCACGGATCGGGATGCGCGCATGACCGCGACCTTCCTGCCGACTGCCCCCGACGTCGGCGCGGGCCGGCTGGGTCGGCTCCGCGCAGCGCTGTGGGCGTGGCCGGCGCTGGTGTTGCTGCTGATCGCCGCCGCCGCGCTGGCCATCCCGGCGTTGGCCGGCCCGCAGTCCGCGGACTTCGCCGCCGCCCTGCAGCCGCCGAGCGCCACGCACCTGGCCGGCACCGACCACTTCGGCTACGACCTGGTGGTCCGCTGCGCGCAGGCGTTGCAGATCTCGCTGCTGATCGCGGCCATCTGCGCGGTGGCGGCCACCTTGATCGGGGTCACCATCGGCACGGTGGCCGCGCTGGTCGGCGGCTGGTTCGACGCCGTCACCATGCGGGTGGTCGACGGTTTCAACGCGCTGCCGCACCTGGTGGTGGGCATTGTGATCGCTGCGATGTGGCGCGGCGCCCCGTTGGCGATCATCGCTTCGATCGCGCTGACGCACTGGCCCGCGGTGGCCCGGGTGGTGCGCGCCGAGCTGCTGGCCGTCGCCGACGCCGGCTGGGTGCAAAGCGCCCGGCTGGCCGGTGGGTCCCGCTGGTTCGTGATGCGCGCGCACCTGCTGCCCGCCGCCACCGGCCAGGCCCTGGTCGCGATGATCATGCTGCTGCCGCACGCGGTGTGGCACGAGTCGACGCTGTCGTTCCTGGGCGTCGGCCTCTCACCGGATCAGGCCAGCCTGGGCACCCTGATCGGGCAGGCCCGCGGTGACGTGCTGACCGGGGCGTGGTGGACGCTGGCGGTGCCGGCCACCGCACTGATCGGCACTGCCCTGGTCTTCGCCGCAGCGGGTTCCGCGCTGCAACGGCGGCACGAACCGCCATCCGGGACGGTGTGGTGATGACGACTCCGATTGCCGAATTGCGTGCCCTCAGCGTCGACATCGCGACCAGACCGGGCCGCGACGCACCCGTGGTGCACGCCTTGACCGACACCGACCTGAGCCTGCACGCCGGTCGGGTGACGGCCCTTATCGGCGAATCCGGCTGCGGCAAATCCCTTGTCGCGGCTGCGTTCTGCGGACTGCTGCCGCCCGGATCGACGATCCGCGGTGAGATCCGTTTCGACGACGCCGACCTGGCGCGGTCCGATGAGCGGCAGTGGCGGCGGCTGCGCGGTCACCAGATCGGGTTGGTGCCGCAATCGGCAGCGACGTCGTTAACCCCGGTGCGCACCGTGGGCGCACAACTTTCCGAGGTGTGCCGCCTGTTGCGCGCGCAGCGCAGCCCCGCCGAGCTGCTCGAGTTGGCCCACCTGGATCCGGGCAACGCGGCGCTGTTCCCGCACGAGTTGTCCGGCGGGATGGCGCAGCGCGCAGCCATCGCCGCGGCATTGGCCGGCGATCCACGGGTGTTGATCGCCGACGAACCGACCTCGGCGTTGGATCCGGACAATGCCGCGCTGGTATGGCAGCTGCTCGCCGACACTGCGGCCACCGGCGTCGCGGTGCTGGTCATCACGCACGACCTGGGGTCGCTGCTGGCCGCCGACGGCTGCCACGACATCGCGGTGATGCGCAACGGCACCGTGCTGGTGCAGCAGGACACCGCCGAAATCACGCTCAGCACAGACGATTACCTGTCGCGGTTCTTCGCGGGGGCACCGGCATGACCGGCCACGTCCTGGCGGCCCGCCACCTCACGGTGCGGTTCGACGAACGGCCGGTGCTGCGTGACGTCGAGCTGACCGTGCGCACCGGCGAGGTGCTCGGCGTGACCGGGCGGTCCGGCTGCGGCAAGACCACCCTGCTGCGGGCGCTGGCCGGGCTGCACCGGCCCGACGCGGGCGCCGTGCACTACGACGACGAACCTGCGCCGCCGCCGGGTTCGGTGGCGCTGCTGGCTCAGCATCCCCGCACGGTGTGCAACCCGCGCTGGCGGCTCGACCGGATCATCGCCGAGCCGGCCGTGATCCGCGGCGAGTCGGCCGGTATCGCCGAGGTCACCGCCCGGGTGGGGCTGGAACCGGAGTTGTTGGGCCGTTTCCCGGCTCAGGTCAGCGACGGCCAACTGCAGCGCGCGTGTCTGGGTCGGGCGCTGCTGCAACAGCCCCGCTACCTGCTCTGCGATGAACCCACCGCGATGCTGGATCCGATTGCCGCCGAAGATATCTCGCTGGTGCTCAAACAGCTGGCGACCGAAACTGCGCTGGTTCTGGTCAGCCACTCGCCCAGTTTGGTCGACGCGTTGGCCGACACGGTCCTCGAACTCGGTTGACTCAGTTGCTGATCCGGGCGAACGGCTGCGCGGCTTCGAGTTCGTAAGCCAGCTCCAGCAGCCGGGCTTCCTGCCCGGTCGGGGCGGCGAACATCATCCCGATCGGCAGGCCATCGGATGACTGGGCCAGCGGCAGCGAGATCGCCGGATCGCCGGTGATGTTGTGCAGCGGGGTGAACGCCACCCAGTCGATCAGTCGGCTGATGGTCTGCTCGTAGTCCGCCATCGGATCCAGATACCCCACCGGTGGCGGTGCCTCGGCCAGGGTCGGGGTCAGCACCACGTCGAAGCTGCGGTGCAGCGCGGCGGTGCGCCGCCGGGTCAGGGCCAGCCGGGCAATCGCCAGCGGCATCCGGTGCAGATTGCGGCCGGCGTGCCGGTCCAGCCCCAGCGACAGGTTGTCCAGCCGGGTCCGGTCGAACGTCGGGCCGAACCGTTTGCGTCCGCCGCGCACCAGCGCCATCGACAGCAGCGCCCAGTAGGCGACGAAGTCGTCGACGAACGATGCCGGCACCGGGATCTCGTCGAGTTCCTCCACGTGGTGGCCCAGTCCGTCCAGCAGCTTGGCGGTGGCCAGCGTCGCCTCGCGCACCTCGGGGCTGCTGTCGCGGCGAATCGAACGGGTCACCACGGCGATCCGCAGCCGCCGCCGTGCCGGCCCGCGGATGTCGCCGACCGACGGCAGTTTCGGGTTGCGCCAATGCCTTTCGGCTTCGGCGTAGAACGCTGCGGTGTCCCGCACCGACCGGGTCAGCACACCGTTGGCGACGATCTTGATCGGCATCTCGGCGTGTTCGGCCTCCAGCGGCAACCGGCCGCGCGACGGTTTCAGGCCGACCAGGCCGGTGCAGGCGGCCGGGATCCGGATCGAGCCGCCGCCGTCGTTGGCGTGCGCGATCGGCACCGCACCGGCAGCCACGAAGGCCGCCGAACCCGAGGACGAGGCGCCCGCGGTGTAGTCCGGGTTCCAGGGGTTGCGCACCGCACCGAGCCGGGGGTGTTCGGCCACCGCGCTGAAGCCGAATTCCGACATCTGGGTCTTGCCCAGGATGTTCAGCCCGGTGGCCAGGAAGAGCTTGGAGAACTCGCCATCGGCGGGCAGCGGTCGCGGGGTCCAGGCGTCGGCGCCCTTCATGGTCGGCATGCCGGCGATGTCGGTGTTGTCCTTGGCGAACGACGGCACACCGTCGAAGGAACCGGCGTGACTGGTCTGCGCCTGCGCGCGGGCCCGGTCGAAGGCCTGATAGGCCAGACCGTTCAGTGCCGGGTTGAGTTTCTCGGTGCGCTCGATGGCCGCCTCGACGGCCTCGCTGCGCGAGATCGCACCGGACTTGATGGCTTCGGCGACCGCGACTGCGTCGAGGTCGCCGAGCGCGTCGTCGCCGAAGGCGTGTACTCGGGTCACTCCGGGGACGCTAGCAGGGCCGGCAGGCCGACCGGATCCCACCCGGTGGCCCGGGCCGCAGCGTCGACCACGGCGCGCACCATTGTCCCGGAAAGGCAAAACCCCGCGCCGCCGGGATCGCCGGCCGTGGCGCGGGGTTTTCCAAATTGAGCGGTTTGGTGCGCCGCTCAAGCCTTGGTGCGGGTCAGGCCTGACCCACCTCGAAGCGGACGAACCGCGTGATGGTCACACCCGCCTCATCCAGCAGAGCCTTGACGGTCTTCTTGCTGTCGGACACCGACGGCTGCTCGAGCAGCACGACGTCCTTGAAGAAACCGTTGACCCGGCCCTCGACGATCTTGGGCAACGCAGCTTCCGGCTTGCCCTCTTCCTTGGCGGTCTCCTCGGCGATCCGACGCTCGTTGGCGACGATGTCCTCGGGCACGTCCTCGCGGGACAGGTATTTGGCCTTGAGCGCCGCGATCTGCAGAGCCGCCGCATGCGCGGCGTCCTTGCCGTCGCCGGTGTACTCGACCAGCACACCCACGGCCGGCGGCAGATCCGCAGCCCGCTTGTGCAGGTAGGGCTCGACGGTGCCGTCGAAGTAGGCCACCCGGCGCAGTTCCAGCTTCTCGCCGATCTTGGCCGACAGCTCGGCGATGGCCTGCTCGACGGTCGAGTCGCCCACCTTGGCGGCCTTGAGGGCGTCGACGTCGGTGGCCTTGGCGGCCAGCGCGGCGTCGACGATCTTGGCGGCCAACTCCTGGAACTCCGCGTTCTTGGCAACGAAGTCGGTCTCGGAGTTCAGCTCGATGAGCGCGCCGTCCTTGCCGGCCACCAAACCTTCGGCGGTCGCGCGCTCAGCGCGCTTGCCGACGTCCTTGGCACCCTTGATGCGCAGCACCTCGACGGCCTTGTCGAAATCGCCGTCGCTCTCGGCCAGCGCGTTCTTGCAGTCCAGCATGCCGGCACCGGTCAGCTCCCGCAGGCGCTTGACGTCGGCGGCAGTGTAGTTAGCCATGTAAAGACTTCTCCTGAATTACGAAGCGTCGGTGGTGGTTTCGGTGGCCGGAGCGGCCTCGGCCGGGGCGCCGGTGGTGGCCGAAGCCAGCAGCTCCTGCTCCCATTCGGCCAACGGCTCGGCGCCGGCTTCGGGCTTGCCGTCGGTGGCGCCGGCACCGGCACGGGCCTGCAGACCCTCGGCGACCGCCGAAGCGACCACCTTGGTGAGCAGCGCGGCGCTGCGGATGGCGTCGTCGTTACCCGGGATCGGGTAGTCCACCAGGTCGGGGTCGCAGTTGGTGTCCAGGATCGCGATGACCGGGATGTTCAGCTTGCGAGCCTCGCCGACGGCGATGTGCTCCTTGTTGGTGTCGACGACCCACACGGCCGAAGGCACCTTCTGCATGTCCCGGATACCGCCGAGGCTGCGCTCGAGCTTGTTCTTCTCGCGGGTCAGCATCAAGATTTCCTTCTTGGTGCGACCCTCGAAGCCACCGGTCTGCTCCATCGACTCGAGTTCCTTGAGCCGCTGCAGACGCTTGTGCACAGTCTGGAAGTTGGTCAGCATGCCGCCGAGCCAGCGCTGGTTGACGTACGGCATGCCCACCCGGGTGGCCTCGTCGGCGATGGATTCCTGAGCCTGCTTCTTGGTACCGACGAACAGCACGGTGCCACCGTGGGCGACGGTTTCCTTGACGAACTCGTACGCCTTATCGATGTAGGTCAGCGTCTGCTGCAGATCGATGATGTAGATGCCGTTGCGGTCGGTGAAGATGAACCGCTTCATCTTGGGGTTCCAGCGTCGGGTCTGATGCCCGAAGTGAGCGCCGCTGTCCAGCAGCTGCTTCATGGTTACAACAGCCATGATCGGCCTTTGTCCTTCAGTTGTCGGTTGTCGTCCGGCATCGGGTGAAGCCGAACCCTGGCGACTGCTTCGATGCCGGACCCGTCGCGAGACGGGACCGCCCGGCATACAAGGCACGGACCCAAACCACAGTCCGTTGTGCAGACGCGCGAAGTCAGCCCGCGCAAGCGAGCTGCGGGAATGAGTTTACACCCACGAAAGGGATGCTCCGTCCACAGTGCCGCCGCGGTCCCCAACACCGGGGCTGAAGCCTGGCGGCCGCGCTTGCAGCGCGCTGAACTGGCCCGATGCGACGACGGGTGCGGGCTGGTGTGGCGTGGTTGGCGCTGCTGGGGGTGGTGACGCTCACAGCGGCCCCGGCCCGGGCCGAGCCACTGCGTCTGGTTTGGCCGCTGCACCCGGAACCGGCGGTGCTGCGGGAATTCGACGGCCCGAAGCCGAATTGGCAGCGCGGCCACCGTGGCGTCGACCTGGCCGGCGCACCGGGACAGGCCGTCTACGCAGCCGGGCCGGCCACCGTGGTGTTCGCCGGCGCGTTGGCGGGTCGGCCGCTGGTCTCGCTGGCCCATCCGGGTGGGCTGCGCACCAGTTACGAGCCGGTGCAGCCGAGGGTTCGCCCTGGCCAACGCGTCGATGCCGGCACGCCGATCGGCACCCTGGTGGCGGGGCATCAGGGCTGCCCCGTCCCGGCGTGTCTGCACTGGGGCGCGATGTGGGGACCCGCCGCCCACGCCGACTACGTCGACCCACTGGGGCTGCTGATCTCGACCCGGATTCGGCTCAAACCGTTGGGCGGTTGATCACTGCGGCAGTCGGGTCACCATGGCGTCGGCCACCCGGACGCCTTCGTCGGTCATGTCGTACCCGCAGGCGTTCACGTCGAGCACCACGTTGGACACCGCGCGCAGCACGCGCTGACAACCGAAACCGCCGGTGTCCTGCTGGGCAACCGCGATCGTGATGGCATCGTCCTGCCTGCTGAAGCCGTCGTACTTCATCACAGTCTCCGGGTTGTCGAGCATCGAGAGGGTTCGCCCCGAACATTGCTCCCAGTTCTCCGCCTGGGCCTCCAGGTAGGCCCGCGCCTGGTCGGCCGACGGAAATGCGACGACGGCCTGCTGTACGCCATGCTCGTTGGGCACCAGCATGGTGAGCCGGCGAACCGCCGTGTAGCCACTGTCCCGGTACAGCGCACGCGCACCAACGCTCTGGATTCCAGAACAGGTCGGGTCAGACCATTCCCCGTCGTCCTCGCCGGGGACCAACGTGTCCTGCACGCCCCCGTCATCAGGTTCGAGATCGGTGGTGTACATGATCTCGTTGAGTTGGTCGGCTTCCACCAGGACCGACTCGAGCTGATGCTCGGCCAGTACCGGCACCGCCGACGGTCCCCGCGTCAGCGCCACCGCGGCGCCCGCACCGATCAGCACGATCGCGGTCACACCGGCGCCGGCCCAGGCGAGCCGGCGTTTACCCGATGTCCGTTTCGGCTGAGCCCACTGCTGCGAGGGGACCTGGTAATCGGTGGTCGGAGCCTGGTAACCGGTGGTCGGAGCCTGGTAACCGGTCGTCAGGGCCGGCTGCCGGGGCGGGACCTGATAATCGGTGGTCGAGGCCTGCACCTGCGCCGGCACCTGATAGCCCGCCGTCGAGGCGGGCTCGCGGGGCGGCATCTGGTAATCGGTCGTTGCGGTCTGCTTGGCACTCAACGCCTGCTGCGCGGCCGCCATCAACTCGCCGGCACTGGCGTAGCGATCTTGCGGGCTCTTCGCCAGCCCCCGAGCGACCACTTCGTCCAGATCCGTTGGCAGGTCGGCACGTAGGGCAACCGCCCGCGGGATCGGGGCCTTCGCGTGCTGATCGGCCAGGCCTTCGACGGTGGCGTCGGAGTAGGGCGCCGCACCGGTCAGCGCTTCGAACAGCACACACGCCAACGCGTACACGTCGACCGAACGAGTCACCTCGGCATTGGAAAACCGCTCCGGGGCAAAATATTTCGCTGCGTCGACGCCGTCGGCCCAGAGCAACTGCTGTTCGGTGGCGGCATTGCCGACACCGAGACCGGTCACTAGCGCGCTGTCCTCGGCGGAGACCAGGATCTTCTCCGGTTTGAGGTTGCGGTGCAGCACCGGTACCGCATGCGCCGCGTCCAGACCCGCGGCTACCTGGGTGAGCAGGCCTACTGCTCGCTGCGCAGGCAGCGCACCTGAGCTGTCCAGCACCGCGCGCAAACTGGCGGCATCGATCAGCGGCGTCGCGACATACAGTTGGCCGTCGATCGCGCCGTGGTCGTGGGTCGCCACCAGCTGCGGATGCCGCAGGCCCTGCACGGCCTGCATCTCACGCTGCATCCGAGCCCGGAATGTCGCGTCCTGGCAAAACGGCGCCGACAGCAACTTCACGGCGACCACACGGCGATCGCGGACGTCCTCGGCCTCATACACGTGACCCAT
>NZ_JCALDB010000016.1:0-113145 GCF_059812645.1 Mycobacterium sp. NGS45
CCCCGGCGTTCGACGGCTATCGGATCGCCGTGGTGTCCGATATCCACCTAGGCCCGTTGACTGGTCGCGCACACACCGAGCGGCTGGTTCAGATGATCAACGAAACCGACGCCGATCTGGTGGCGATCGTCGGTGATCTGGTGGACGGCACCGTCGACGAACTCGGTCACGCCGCAGAACCGTTGGCGGACTTGGTGTCTCGGGACGGCTCATTCTTCGTCACCGGCAACCACGAATACTTCGTCGAAGATCCGCCATCCTGGCTGCGCGAACTCGAACGCCTCGAGGTGGCGCCGTTGCGCAACGAGAGCACCCGTATCCGACGCTCGGGTGCCACTTTCGACCTGGTCGGGGTCAACGATCTCGCCGGCCGACGTCGCGACGATCCGCCGGACTTCGAGCGCGCGTTCGCCGGGGTGGACCCGGCCGGACCGGCGGTGCTGCTGGCTCACCAGCCGGTGATGATCGCCGAGGCCGCCGCACGCGACGTCGATCTGCAGATCTCGGGGCACACCCACGGCGGGCAGATGTGGCCGTTCCACTACGCGGTCCGCTCCGAGCAGCCCGCGCTGGCCGGTTTGTCCAGCTTCGGCGACACCCAGTTGTACGTCACGCGCGGCGCCGGGTTCTGGGGACCGCCGGTACGGATCGGTGCTCGTCCCGACATTACGGTCCTGACGCTGCGCCAATCCGACTAGGTTGTTTGCCGAACGCCGGGCCGGGTACCCGCGGGCAAACGACGTCGACGGAGGAGGACGGGCGATGACCAAGCTCGCCATCATCTACTACTCGGCCACCGGCCACGGCACCAAGATGGCCCAGCGCTTGGGGCAAGCCGGCGAGCGCGCCGGCGCCGAAGTCCGAGTCCGGCATGTGGCCGAGACCCGCGACCCGCAAACCTTTGCGCAGAATCCGGCCTGGTCCGCCAACTACGAAGCCACCAAGGACCTGCCGGCCGCCACCGGCGACGACATCGTGTGGGCCGACGCCGTGATCTTCGGTTCACCCACCCGCTTCGCCAGCACCGCCGCGCCGTTCCAGACCTTCATGGATTCGCTCGGTGGGCTGTGGGCACAGGGCAAGTTGGCCGACAAGGTCTACGCCTGCTTCACGTCCAGTCAGACCGCGCACGGCGGCCAAGAGACGACGCTGATCGGGCTGTACACCTCGCTCATGCACTTTGGCGGCGTGCTGGTGCCGCCCGGTTACACCGATGCGTTGAAGTTCGCCGACGGCAATCCCTACGGGGTCAGTCACGTGACCGGTCCGGACAACCAGAACGAACTCGACGACGCGACCAGCGCGGCGCTTGAGCATCTGGCCACCCGGGTGGTGGGCGTCGCGGACAAGCTGTCGGCCGGCTGATTCGGGTGGTCGCCGGACCTCAGCCGGTGGCCAGCAGTGCACGCAACGCGCGGGCGTTGCGCACGGCATTGCCGGCGCCGTCGTTGTTGAAATAAGCCAGCACCTCATGCCCCTGGGCGGACCACTCACGGATCCGCTCGGCCCACCACCCGAGCTCCTCGGCGCTGTAGGACCCGCAGTAAAGGTTGTCCGGGTCCGGGCCGTGCAGCCGCAAATACACCAGTGGCGCAGTGACTTTCAGGATGCACGGCAAACGCGCTCCGCTCATCACCACATACGCTGCCGAGCGCCGTTCCAACAGCTCGTATACCTCGGGGTGATCCCAGGAGGGGTGGCGAAACTCCACCGCCACCCGCAGCCAGTTCGGTAACACGTCGAGAAAGGCGGCCAGCCGACCCAGGTCCCGTTCGTGCCCGGGATGCAGCTGCACCAGCAGCGGTCCGCACCGATCACCGAGTTCGCGAAGCCCGCGGTCCAAGCGCTCCGACCACACCTCGGGTGAGTGCAACCGACGCGCGTGGGTGAGGCCGCGCGGCGCTTTGACAGTCATCAAGAACCCGGCCGGCAGACGTTGTCGCCAGGCGGCGAACGACGTCTCCCGGGGCCAGTGGTAGAAGCTGGCATTGAGTTCCACGGTGTCGAATTCACCCGCGTAGGTGTCCAGCCAGCGGGTCTTGGCCAGGCCGGGCTGGTAGAGCGTCGGCACCCAGTGCGGGTACGACCAACCCGAGGTGCCGATGGCAACGGACATATCGGTCAAGTACCCGCTGCGGACAGGTCCAATCGGCGTTCAGCGCTGGGCGATACCGCGCAACACGGTATCGCGTTGATGTACCAGGGCTTCGGGTGCGCCAAGTTCCTGAGCGATGCTCTGCGGCGGCCAGAGCACGGCAATGACCGACCGGGCCGACGCGGCCTGAGACTTCGCCGGCGCGCTGATCTCACCGGAGCGGATACCGGTCGACAGCAGTCGGGTCAACTGGCGCAGGGTGGAATCGAAGAACCGGTTCGGCGTCGGGCTGGTCACAGTACGCATCCACGCCAGCTGGATGCGGAACTCGTCCGGGAATCGGGTCAACACGTTGACGTTGAACCAGCCCAGCGCGTCCAGCTTCTGCAAGGCCGTGGAATCGCTGTGCAGCACGGCCCGCCAGGCCTGGCTCTGCTTCTCGTCGAAGGCCTGCATGCTGGAAGCCAACAGGCCGTGCTTGGTCTCGAAGATCCGGAAGATCGTGCTGGTTCCCACGCCGGCGGCCGCGGCCACATCGCGGACCGTGGTGAACTCGTAGCCGCGGCGGCCGAACTCCTCGCGGGCGGCCGCCCGGATCACCGCCGCCTTGTCCCGGCGGTCCGGTTCGGCGTCGTTCGACCACTGCTCCAGCACATCGTCGGCCGCCCGGAACGCGGCGGATCGATCCAACTCGATGTCGCTGAGATCCTGGGTTGCCAGTCCGTGCAGCAGGATTCGACACAGGGTGGTGGCTGTCTCGGTGATCGGCCCGGTACCGCTGATTGCACCGAGCCCGGCCTGCAGCATGGTGTGCACCAGTCGGTCGGCGGCGGCGGGCAGATCGATGTCGGGCCGGATGTAGCCGCTGTGCCGACCGGTGCGCAACACCGCGCGCATGGCGTGCTGCACCGCGCGGGGTGGGCGCTGCATGAGTTCGGCCAGCTCGTGATCCGAACTTGGGCATTCGTACTTCGTCAATTGGATGGCGGCCTGATTGTCGGCGGCCGCCTGCGCGATCGCCAGCGACAATTCGAGCAGCAGCCGATCGATCGGTCGGCTGCCCTGATCAAGCTGTTCCAGCGCGTAGGCGCCAACCTGGTCCAGGACCGCGTGGTAGTGCCGGAACAGTTCGACGACGATCGCGTCCTTGGACCCGAAATGGTGATACAGGCTGCCGGGCAAAATGCCTGCGGCCTCGGCGATCTGGTGAATCGAGGCGTGTCCTCCGGAGCCCGCCAGGACGGAGTTCGCGATCCGCACGATCTCCAGTCGGCGTTCGGTCTGCTTGGCCTCGGGCAGTTCGACGTGCCTGGTGCCGCGGTGGCTCTTGGTCACCGATGGCTCGCATCAGCTGGGTGGCTGACCCGGTACCGGCCGACGACGGTGGCGATGAACATTCGACTCCTTCGGGTCAATCCCTGTGTGCGACGGCACCTCCGGCGACACCGCGAAGGAGTCATCGTACCGACGGGGTGCACGTTGCTGCGGACGCAAAGTGACGAGCTAGCGGCAGTCTTGCACGGCTTCCGGCGGATCTGCGGGACTCTGGCGATTTCTCATGTTCTCTGTATTGACCAAACATCTGGTGCCGCGAACCGTCGGAATTCGCGACCAGAGGCATTGCTGGCAATCGCAACCTGAAACGTCACGAAACGGGCTGAAACCTATGTGGTAGCTGCGAATTCGCGTCCGATTCCGAGCAACGTGCAACCATATTGACCGCGGCGTCATCGCGAGGATTCCGCGCCGGACGCTTCTGATTCGCCATTGACCTGAACACCGGACCGGCGTTACGCTTCGCTGCCAAACCAAACAGCTGTCCACGGCGCGGGTCCCCGCACTCAACGAGGTGGTGAACTCCGACCGTGGCGGTTCTGCGGTCGAGTCGCTGTCCAACGTGGTGCGCGACGGAGCTGTGTGGGTGCTGGTCGATCTCTACCCGCGGTACAGCTGCGACTACGGGCTGCCGGCGCTGCCGCCTTCGGTGCCCAACTACCCGGAGCCGTATCGGTGGACGTACTGCAACAACCCGGACCCCGCGGTGCTGGTGCGCGGCGCGCGTAATGCGCCCCGGCCACCGGGAGACGACACCGCGGGGCCACCGCCCGGATATGACCCGTTGGAACAAACCACCCCGGCGCCCACCGATCCACCCGCGCTCGGCACGCCCTATGGCGGGGTATCGATGGACACTCCATTGCCCGCCGACCCGCCGAACTGATCCCGCGAACTGAAAGGAGCCGACATGGCGGTAAGACTGTTCAAGCGAGACCGGACCTCGAATGTCTTCGAACAACTCGACGAGGAAGACGCCAACCCCGCCGCGGCCGAGCCGAGCGAGGGCGCGGCCACCGAACCCGAAACCGTCGACGAGGCAACGGAGTCCGACGCTGGTCCCGCTGCCGAGACCGACGAGACCGACGAGCCCGAAGCGGCTGATGTCCCGAGGCGTCGCCGACCCGGCAAGCGGGCCGTCGCGCTGGCCGCTGCCGATGCGGTACTGGTTGCAGCGCTGGCCGGGACGGCCGTCCTGGGTTGGCAGTACAAGCAGCACTCGGACGTCGCGAACGCCAGACAAGCGGCGCTGGCCACCGCCAAGGATTACGCGGTCACCCTCACCAGCATCGACACCAACGGTATCGACGAGAACTTCAACCAGGTGATCAACGGTGCCACCGGCGAGTTCAAGGACATGTACAGCCAGTCGGCAGAGCAACTGCGCCAGGTGTTGATCGAGAACGAGGCGAAGAGCCAGGGCACCGTGGTCGACGCCGCGGTGAAGTCGGCCTCCGAGGACAAGGTCGAGGTGCTGCTGTTCATCGATCAGTCGATCACCAACCTGGCCAACCCGGAACCGCGGTTGGACCGCAGCCGGGTCGACATCACGATGGAACGCGTCGACGGGCGATGGCTGGCCAGCAGTGTCGCACTCAAGTGACGCCGTGTTGTCACCGCGCCGGGGCTGGCTCGCGGTAACGGTCCTGGCCGCGCTGGCCTTGGTCGCCGCCCCCGCGGCCTGGGCCGCCCCGGTGCCGGCCGTGATCAGCGGCACCAGCCCGGACGGGTTGGGCACCTGGACGGTGCACTACGAACGGCTGGACGCTGCCGACCCGATGGCCGGACCGATCAACGAACACATCGACGCCGTTGCCAACCGGCAGGTGCAGGACACCACCTGGAATGGATCAACCCGCCGGCCTTGGACCTTCGACGCCACCGGCACCCTGACGCAGCGCCCGACGACCGTCTCTGAGGTTTTCGTCGGCCAGTACGACACCGACGAACCACACATGCCGATGCAGACCCTCGCCTCGGTGGTCTGCGATACCCGCAGCGGCGTCGTGATCACCTGGAACAACCTGTTCGTCGACAAGACCGCCGGGCTGCTGCAGCTGGGGCAAGAGGTCGAAACCCGGCTCGCCGCGGCGGCCTCCGACACCCAGCTGCGGGACTGGCGGCGCGCCGGCTTCTTCGCGCCCAAGGACGTCAACTTCCAGAACTGGGCTGCCACCGACGCCGGCATCGAATTGCATTTCCCGGAAGTGCAATTCGGCCGCAGCCTCAAGGTGCTGACCGTGCCGTGGTCGGCGATGGTCAACCAGATCGCCCCGGAGTTCGTGCCGATCACCACCTGAGGTCACCCGGCAGTGCGCCGCCGCTGGGTTTTGATGCGTGATCGCCGGGCAACCCGGGCTACATGACCAAGTTCAAATCATTTCGAACAGTCGCGGGTGCGGCGGCCTCGGCGGTCGGGGCGCTGGTGGTACACGACGTGCTGCAGCGCCGGCATGCCCTGCTGCGGAACTTCCCGGTGATTGGGCGTGGCCGCTACCTGGTGGAATCTCTGGGCCCGGGCCTGCGGCAATACATCGTGGCCGGAAACGACGAGGAACGGCCGTTCACCCGCGACCAACGACGCTGGGTGTACGCATCGGCCAAACAACAGAACAACTACTTCGGCTTCGGAACCGACAACGACCTCGAGCACACCAGCGGATATCCCGTCATCAAACATCGAACCTTCGCGCGCGCCACCCCGGCATCGGAGCCCACCGTCGGCCACGAGGTGAAACTGCCCTGCGCCAAAGTCGTCGGCGTCGCGCGGGGTCGCACCCAGGCGTTTCGGCCGTCGTCGGTGGTGAACATCTCCGCAATGAGCTTTGGTTCGCTGTCCGGCAACGCCATCGAGGCACTCAACCGCGCTGCGGCGATGACCGGCTGCCTGCACAACACCGGCGAGGGCGGCCTGTCCAACTACCACCGGCACGGTGGGGAGCTCGTACTCCAAATCGGGACAGCGTATTTCGGTTGCCGGGACGAGCAGGGCCGCTTCGACCTGGAGCGGCTCAAGCAGGTGGTGGCCGGCGCGCCGGTCCGGGCTATCGAGATCAAGCTGAGTCAGGGCGCCAAACCCAGCCTGGGTGGACTGCTGCCCGGCGCCAAGGTGAACCGCGAGATCGCCGAGACCCGCGGCATCCCGGTCGGCCAGGATTGCGTCAGCCCGTCGCGGCACGCCGAATTCACCGACACCGACAGCTTGCTGGATTGGGTCGAGCTGCTGGCCACCGAGACCGGCCTGCCGGTCGGGATCAAGTCAGCGGTCGGCGATCTCGAATTCTGGTGCGAGCTCGCCGACCTGATGCAGAGCACCGGACGCGGCGTGGATTTCGTGACCATCGACGGTGGGGAGGGCGGCACCGGCGCGGCCCCGCTGATCTTCGCCGACGCCGTCTCGCTGCCGTTCCAGCTCGGGTTTTCCCGGGTGTACCGGATCTTCGCCGCACGAAATCTGCACGAACAGGTCGTGTTCATCGGCGGCGGCAAACTCGGTCTGCCGGACAACGCGGTCGTCGGTTTCGCGCTGGGCTGCGATCTGATCAACGTCGCGCGCGAGGCCATGCTGGCCGTCGGCTGCATCCAGACCCAGAAATGCCA
Source organism: Mycobacterium sp. NGS45 (assembly GCF_059812645.1). Lineage (NCBI taxonomy): Bacteria > Bacillati > Actinomycetota > Actinomycetes > Mycobacteriales > Mycobacteriaceae > Mycobacterium > Mycobacterium sp. NGS45. Next base: position 7,031 of record NZ_JCALDB010000016.1, read on the forward strand.
CACCGACACCTGTCCAACCGGGGTGGCCACCCAGAATCCGTGGTTGACCCGCGGATTGGTGCCCGAAGAGAAAGCCGAACGGGCCGCGCACTACATCAAGACGCTGCGCCGCGACCTGGTGAAGGTGGCGCAAGCCTGCGGCGTGGAGCACCCGGGCCTGATCGGAACCGACGCGATCGACATCCTGGACGGAACCACCGGTTCGAGACCGCTGGCCGAGGTGTACGAATATCCGCCCGGGCTGGGAGTGCCGTCGGCCGCCGATCAGGAGGCGATCGCGCAGTTGATGCTTCCGGAACCGCAGGGCGGTTCCGCGCGGCCGTCGGTATCAGCGGTGCGCAGCTAGTTCGCAGGTGCGCCCGCCCACCACGCTCGAAGCGAGGCATAACGCCGAGGATTCCACTCGATTGCTGGCGGTAATCCTCGGCGTAGTCGGTGTGAGCAAGGCCGGTCGGCTCTATTACTGTAGAGACCGCGATCGGCCTGCCCAGACGACGAGATGAGAACCCCATGAGCGTGCAGTTGGACCTGACCGGACGACGCACGCTGATCACCGGGGCAGGCCAAGGGGTGGGGCGCGGACTGGCGTTGGCGTTCGCCGCCGCCGGTGCCGAGGTGGTGGTCAACGACCTGCGCGTGGAACGCGCCGAGGCCGTCGTCGCCGAACTCGAAGCGGCCGGCGGCCAGGCGCGCGCGCTGGCGTTCGACGTCACCGACTTCGCCGCGGTGACCGAAGCGATCGGGTCCGCCGGCGAGATCGACATCCTGGTCAACAACGCCGGAAACGCCGGAGCGGAAGGCTTCGCCAACCGGATGCCGTTCGCCGAAACCAGCCCGGAGGACTGGAACTCCTTCCTGCAGGTCAACCTCTACGGTGTGCTGCACTGCACGCGCGCCGTGCTGCCGTCGATGATCGAGCGCCGGTGGGGCCGGGTGATCACGGTGGTCTCGGACGCCGGCCGCACCGGCGACGCCAATGGCGCGGTCTACGGCGCCGCCAAGGCCGGCGCGGCGGGTTTCATCCGCTCGGTCGCCTTGGAAACCGGCCGCTACGGGATCACCGCCAACAACATCTCGCTGGGCACCATGCGCACCCCGCTCACCGAGCCGCTGTGGGCCGAGATGGCCGACTCGCCGCAGGCCAAGGCCATCCTGGCGCCGTACGCGATTCGCCGTCCGGGCGTGCCCGACGACGTGACACAGCTGGCTCTGGTGCTGGCCGGCGACGCCGGATCCTGGATCACCGGACAGACCATCCCGATCAACGGCGGCTACTCATTCGCGCTCTGAGCAAGGTTGAGGTACCACCGATCGGCGTACGGCGGGTACATCGACGTCAACGACGTGTTGGCCCCTGACTTCGGGCACTGAGATCTGGCCCGGTAAGAACAGAGGGATACACCGCAACTCAACCGAGGAGTGCTTGTCATGAGCGACGTCATGTTGGATGCTGCCGCCACCGCGGGGCCGGCGATGGAGCAAGTGGTCGCAGTGTTCATGCTGCACCCGGAGACCTTCGGCGGCAGCGTCGCCAAGGGCTATGAGAACCCGCTGGCAGGTTATGTCGCCTGCCGTGGTGGAGTGCTCGGCGAGGCCAGCGGCGCCACCGTCGCCGCGGTGTTCGCGGTGTTCGAACCAATCGGGCTGGCAGCGCTGTGGGATGAGGGCGTCGCGGTGCACGGTGCGGCCCGCGCAGCGGAGATCTACTGGGAGCAGGCCGCCGAATTCGGCCGCAAGTACCTGACCGGCGCGCAGGGGTTGGACCGGATCGCCGCGCTGGGCGAGAAGGTGATCGCGGCGACGCCGACCGCCGGGTTGCCGTTGTTCGCTGGGTGGCGCGCCATGCCGCTGGCCGAGGACGCACCGGCCCGCGCGCTGCAGGTGATGTTCGTGTTGCGCGAACTGCGCGCCGGCGTGCACTTCAACGCGCTGACCATCTCCGGGATTGCCCCGATCGAAGCGCACATGCTGAACAAAGGACCGGAGTACGCGACGATGTTCGGCTGGCCCGAACCGTTCGCGGACGGTGCCGGCAAGGAGGCCGAGTACGCCGAGATCGAGGTGGCGACCAACCGGCGGATGGCCGAGATCTACCGGGCCGCTTTGGATTCGGCCGAGGCCGAGGAACTGGCGCGGTTGAGCACCGCCGCACTGGAATCGCTGCGGGCCAACGTTCCCGGCTGAGGCCGCCGACGTCGTCCCACTCTCACTTTATGGCAACCAGGGGGCCTTGCGGCAAGGCCCCCTGGTTGCTGCACAATCGCTGCTTCACCGATTCGGATGGATAGGGGCAGTGATGCCGCAGGTACCGAAACCCTTCGAAGTGCATGAGTCCGGAGCGTTCTTGCACGGCACCAAGGCCGACCTCGCGGTCGGTGATCTGCTGGTCGCCGGTTGCCTGGCCAATTACGGCGAAGGCCGGATCGCCAACCATGTCTACGTGACCAAGACGCTGGATGCCGCGGTCTGGGGAGCCGAGTTCGCGAGAGGTGAGGGCCGTGGTCGGGTCTACCTGGTCGAGCCGACAGGCGAAGTCGAGGACGACCCGAACGTCACCGACAAGAAGTTGCCTGGCAACCCGACCCGGTCCTATCGGACCCGCGAACCCGTGCGGATCATCGGCGAGATCACCGACTGGGTGGGACATCCCGCCCAGCAGATCCAAGCCATGCGCGACACCCTGGCCGACCTCGCGCGCCGTGGACTGGACGTCGTCTACGACTGAGCTGGGCCGCTTTGCGGGGGTCCCGGCCAGCTGGCAGGACTGTCAGTCAGCGGAACCGCATGTTCATCGTGGCCAGTCCGAAGATCTTGCGGCCGTCGGCCTTTGCGGCGACGACCACCACGCCGGTGCGGGTCTCGGGGTCCAGTGACTTGATCCGGCCGCTGAATTCGATGTCGGCGCCCTCCTTGGCGGACACCACTGCCGGCTGCGACAGCCGCACCGCGTAGCGGGTGACCGCACCCGGGTCACCCGACCACGCGGAGACGAACCCGGCGCCCAGGCCCATGGTGAGCATGCCGTGCGCGATCACGTCGGGCAGGCCGGCCAGCTTGGCGATGTCCTCGTCCCAGTGGATCGGGTTGGCGTCACCGGCCACACCGGCGTAGTTCACCAGATCACCGCGGGACAACCGGGTGTGATGAACCGGCAACTCGTCGCCGACCTTCAGCTCGTCGAAGGACAGCGAGGCGGGGGAGCGCCCGGCGTCGTCGGCGATGTGGACCTCGCCTTCGGGGCGGACGGTCTTTCGGTAGTTGGCCTCGGCTTCGCTGACGCCCATGATGTCGACGTCGTGCATCATCGCGTTCTGCACGGCGGACTTGATCTCGGGGTTGAGGTCCTCGGCGGTGACTCCCACCACTGTGGTGTGCAAGGTGTGCACGCGTTCACCGGCGGTGTCGGTGAAGGTGTTGGTGACCGTGATCATGTCGCGACCGGCGATCCGCCGCACCGAGGTCAGTTCGACGTCGACGTGCAGTTCGTCGCCGACCACGATCGGCCGGTGCTGTTCGAAGACTTCCTCGGTTTGCAGGTAGGTGTCGTAGCCGACCACGATCGACTCGAACATGCGCCGGTTGCAGGCCATCGCGGGCGTCGAAGTGAACGTCAGTGGGGCCACCAGGCCGGCGTAGCCCAGCTTGGCTGCGGCGTCGACATCCCAGTGCGCCGGGTGGTAATCCTGCACAGCCCGGGCGTACTCGCGGACCTTCTCGCGGCCCACCAGGTAGGTGCTGTCGGCCTCGTAGTAGTGGCCGACCCGCTCTTCGAGCGTCGACGATTCTGCTGCTGCGGTCATTGTTTGCTCAATCGTTTCTGTCGGCAGGTCGGCTTGGGCCGATCAATCACACTAACGCGCGCCCCGCGCGGCGATGAAGTCGACGGTCAGCACGTCGGGCGGGGGCACCCCCGCGGAGCTCCTCGGCGCCGGTGCGCAAATTCAGCCACCAGCGGTCGCCGCGCCGGCAGCTAGGGCGAAAAGTGTGCATTAGTGTCACCGCTGAGCGCCGGCATTTGCAATATGCACATGCCGGCGCTCAGCGGTGACACTTATGCATGATCGGCTAGTCCGAGTCTTCGCGCTGATGCTCCTGCACTACGTCCGGGGCGTTCTCGCGGGTGGCCATGCCACCGCTGCGGCCCTGCTCAGTCGGCCCGACGGGCGGGTCGGTGGCTTGATTCTGGTTGCGATCCGGCGTGGCGCTCTGTTCAGTCATGGCCCTGGAATGCCCACTACGTGAGCTTTTCAAGCCGGCTGCGTTTCTCGCCCTACCGGGCCGGGAACTCGACGCTGCAGGATCGGGCTGACTTGGAAGGAAAAGGATGCAGACCGCGGAGTATGCGCCGGACCGATTCGCCGATGTATTCGGAGCACCGAGCGCACCCCCGGCGCTGCTGTGGCATGGCATGCAGGCCGATGCCCGGTCGGCGGTGCGAGTGCTGGCCGAAGAGTTGGCCAAGGGTGGCCTTGGTGTGGTCGCACCGGATTGGAACTCGCATGCCGGCGATGGCGGCCGCGCCGATCTCCTGGCTTCGCTGGACTGGGTGCGGTCCTGGTCTCAGCAGCCGGATCGGCTGACTCTGATCGGCTGGTCGCTGGGGGCGGCCGCGGCGGCCGGATTGACGCTGCACGCCGACCGCTTCGAAGTCAGGCTGGCGCGCACCGTGTGTCTGGGCGGTGCCTTCATGGCGCGGGATCCGATCTCGGGAGAGCCGAGCGCACAGGCGAATTCATCCACCAGTACGCGTGCTCCGTTCACGCTGATCCACGGCCTGCACGATGAAGTGGTCCCGCCGACGGCCAGTCGAGACTTCGCGGCCCGGCTCGAGGCCATCGGGTGGCCCGTCGAGGTGGTCGAGCTACCCACCGACCACGCCGCGATCGCGGGCGCCGGCTACGATCCGGCCGCCGATCGGTACCTGCCGGCCGCTGATCCTGAGACACGGCGCATCGCTGCCGAGGTGGCCGGGCGCATCGCAGCGGCGCGGCAGATCTGATCCGGTAACTGCCGGCGAGCGGCGCCGATCTCGCACGCCGGGAGATTCGGGTGACCTCAACTGTCGTCCGCACACGCGTAGTCGGCTACTCGTGCACTCCAAGCCGGCCAGCTGTTGAGTGGCAGCGAAAGCCAAACCAGTCGAGGGGGCGTCATGCGACGACACAGCAGGAACAAGTTCTTCGTGGTCGGTGAAGGTGTATTGGACACCGGCGGAGCCGCTGCGGCGCAAGAGGAGGTGGCGCCGGCGGTGGCGCCGTCGGACACCGAGGCACTGCGCCAGTTCAGGTTCTCCCGGATCGGTCCAACGGGCACACCACCGAGCACCGATCTGCTCACTGCAATTGCCGCGGCGACCACCGCCATCGCCCCCGAGCACGACGGTGACATCCCGGCCGGCTACACCTACCTGGGTCAGTTCCTCGACCACGATCTGACAATGGACAAGACCGCGGCCGAACTGGGCACCGATCTGACCATCGACCAACTGGTCCAAGGCCGTTCGCCGGCATTGGATCTGGATTCGCTCTACGGGCGCGGACCCTCCGAGCAGCCCGAGTTCTACTCCGACGACTGGCACCTGAAGGTCGGCCGCACCGAAGCCCTGCCAGACTTCCTGCCGGCCTTCGACGGGCATGACCTGCCACGTGCCCCGCAGCAGCGGGAACCGCTGATCCCCGATGCCCGCAACGACGAGAACCTCATCGTCGCGCAGACCCACCTCGCCTTCATCCGGTTCCACAACCGGGTGGTCGACACGATCAACACGGGCCCCGGCGTCGACACCTTCGAGGCGGCCCGCGAGCAGGTGGTCAAGCACTACCAGTGGATGGTCCGCACCGACTACCTGCCGCGCATCGTCGACCCCGGCATCGTGGAAGACGTCTTCACCAACGGCCGCACCCTGTTCGAAGTGACCCCGACCGCCGGTGATGCGCCGACCATGCCGATCGAGTTCTCGGTGGCAGCATTTCGACTGGGCCACAGCATGGTTCGTGACCGATACAACTGGAACAGGTTCTTCGACAACGGCGGCGGACTTCTGTCCCTGCTGTTCGGATTCTCCAGCACCAGCGGTGGCCTCTCCGGAGACAACCCATTGCCGTCGAACTGGATCGCGGACTTCCGGCGACTCTACGACTTTGGCGAAGCCGGCCGCGCGGATCTGACGGTGCCACCGGAGAAGTTCAACTTCGCCCGCAACATCGACACTCGGCTGACCGATCCGCTGGCCGACCTGCCGCCGGGATCATTCGGATCGACCACCCCGGTGGTCCCACCGATGCACGCCAACCTCGCGTTTCGAAACCTGCTGCGGGGCAAGATGGTCAAGCTCGCCAGTGGACAGCAGATGGCGGCACTGGTTGGTGTTTCAGCGTTGAGCGATGACGAGATCGTGACCGGAAGCGGCGGCGTTGACTTCACCGCACTCGCCCCGGCGCTGCGCACCGAATTGGTCGGCGCTACCCCGCTGTGGACTTACATCCTGAGGGAGGCCGAGTTCAACAACGGGCGTCTCACCGGTGTGGGTGGACGGGTGGTAGCCGAGGTCTTCCACCGTGCCATCGAAGGCAGCACCCACTCGATCGTGCGGGACCCGAACTGGCGACCGAGCCTGGGCCCGGACTCCTTCACCTTCCGCATGGTGGACCTGTTGCTCTTCGCATTCGAAGGGCGCGCGGATTTGCTGAACCCGCTGGGCGACGAGCCGCCCCAACAACTCGAGGTGATCGAGCTCAGTCAGGGCGAGGAAGGACCGTTCGTGAAGATCCTGCAGCACCTGTTGCGCGCCAGGGCATTCGACTTGAAAGTGGACGGGATCTTCGGCCCGGTCACCAACCAGGCGGTGCGGCGGTTCCAGGGCGCGCAGGGAGTGCTGGTCGACGGCGTGGTGGGTCCGGTGACGTGGACTCGGCTGTTCATCACGGTCCGCCGTGGCAACCTCGGCGAGGCGGTCAAGGGTGTACAGATCCGGATGAATCTGCGCCAGGCGCCACCCATCGACGTCGATGGGGACTTCGGTCCGGTCACCGACCAAGCCGTACGGGAGTTCCAAGCCGGGCAGGGCATCGAGGTGGACGGCATCGTGGGTCCGGTGACCTGGCGCAGATGCGTCTCGCGACCGGCGTAGGTGCGCCCGACGGGAACCTCTGACGTGTCCAAACTGTGACGATTGCGGTACCGAATCGTCCACGCGCCCTGACGATTCCGAGGGCGTCGGCTTCGTAGGATGAACTCGTTCTTACTTGAGTTCTTCGTGGCGAAGGTCGGGTTGATGCGGGCGGTTGTTCATGGGGTTCTCGTCGTGCTCGTCGCCGGGACGACTGTTATCGGACCGGCACCGGTGGTGGAGCCGGCGGCGCTGACCGCACCACTTGGCGACGGGGTGCAATCGGTCGCGCCGGCCGAGGGGGCTGTGGTGGGCGTTGCACACCCGGTGGTGGTGACGTTCAACGGGCCGGTGACAAACCGCCGCTTCGCCGAGCGTGCGCTCCGTTTGGAGTCGGATCCGCCGGTCAACGGCAGCTTCGAGTGGCTCGAGGCCGATGTGGTCCAGTGGGTTCCGGACCAGTACTGGCCCTCGCACAGCACCGTGATGCTCTCGGTCGGCGGGCACCGGACACAGTTCAAGACCGGGCCGGCCGTGGTGGGGGTCGCCGACATCTCCGACCACACCTTCACGGTCACGATCGATGGGGCACCGGTCGATGCACCGGTGAGAATGCCGGCGCCACATCACCTTCCGCACATGGGTGAAGAAGGTGTACTGCTGGCGAGCATGGGCCGACCGGAGTATGCCACCCCGGTCGGGCACTACACCGTGCTGTCCAAGGATCGAACTGTGCTGATGGACTCCAGCAGCGTCGGCATCCCGGTCACCGATCCCGACGGCTACTACCTCGAGGTCGACCACGCCGTGCGGATCACCCGGCGCGGAATCTTCGTGCACTCCGCACCGTGGGCTGTCGCCTCGATCGGACACGAGAACGTCAGCCACGGCTGCATCAGCCTGATGCCGGCCGCCGCCGAATGGTATTTCGACAACGTCAATGTCGGCGACCCGGTGATCGTCCAGGAGTAGCTCGCCGCTGACGGTGTGAAAGTCCCTGTGCGGCAGCGGATAGCCGGCCAGAGGATGCGTCCGTGCGGCCGGGGGGGGGCGAACGTCGGGGCTGCGGCCTGAAAGTGCTGACGGTCGATGACGTCGGGCGGGATCAGCAGATCTGACTGCTCAACGAACTCTGGCGCACCGCAATCCGACCGGTCAAACGCAGCGAACGGGCAGAAAAGCAAGTCCACCCCCGCAGACAACGGGGGTGGACTCTTGGGGCAGGTTTACCGGAAGTAGTTCGGCTCACTCGCCGGGCGCAATGGGCACCCCGGCGACTGGGCCGTCGGTGACTGTCGGCGAGGTCGGCACGCCCTTACCCGTTGCGGTACCGCCCATTTCGACGAGCGGAGCGCCGGCCACCGGCGCGGCCGCCGGAACGACGGGCGCAGCCGCCGGTACCACCGGAGCGACGGGGGCGGCGGGTACCACCGGGGCGGCCGGCACCACGGGGGCGGCCGGTACCACAGGTGCCGCCGGCACGACCGGGACCGCGGCCGGCCCAGGCGCCACCACCGGCGCCACGCCAGCGGCTTCGACGGCCGGTGCCGCGCAGGGCGCGGCTGCCGGAGCACCGGCGGCGTCTACGCAGTTGTACCCACCGGTCAGTAGCGGGGTGGCTGCCGCGTGCGGACTCATGACCACAGCGGCCGCACACATGCCAACGCCAGCAACTACCTTCATAGTGCGATCCTTGATAATCGTCACCGTTGGCTCCCTCTGGTCGTGCTTAGAAGATCGCACTCATTGAGTGCGCTGTAATTACAGAATTGAAATTCCGTCCCCGAACCGTACAACGGGCCACCGAGGCAGTCGAGGGGTCGCCGTGAGTGGTTGTCATACCGAGGCGAAACCGAGCCGCACCGTGTCCACACCGTTGTCAAGAAGTGATTTTCGTGCCCGTGCAGAACCCGGCTGTGGTGATCACCGCCATCCGTGGCCTCGGCGGGTGAGAACCGCGCGCCTGGGTCCCGGCGATTCTGATGTTTAACCAGTCCAGGTTGGGGCAATCTGAACGGGCAGCGCAGGTGCGCATCGGGATCTGCCCTGGGAAAGGACACCATGACTGTTGCGGCCGACGTTGTCTTGCATCCGTCGTATTTCGAAGCCCGCCCGGATGTCTATCGCCCGCAGGAAGATTCCTACCTGCTGATCGAAGCGATGATGTCCTGTGCGCCGCCCACCGGACGACAGGTCGCCGATCTGTGTTCGGGCACCGGGGTGGTGGCCCTGGCTGCTGCGGCCGCCGGAGCGCGGTCCGTCGACGCCTTTGAACTCTGCCCGACTGCGGCGGTCTGCGCGCAAGCCAACGTGGTCCAGGCCGACGCCAACGTCCAGGTACACCACGGTTCGTGGAGCCAGGCGCTGCTCACCGGTCCCTACGACCTGGTGGTGTGCAATCCGCCCTATGTGCCGGCGCCACCGCGGGCCGATGACCTGGCCGAGGCTCCGGTGCCGGAACTGGCGGTCAACGCCGGCGTCGACGGCCGCGCGGTACTCGACCCGCTGTGTGCTGCCATGCCCGCGCTGTTGGACCGGCACGGTATCGCCTTGGTGGTGCAATCGGAGTTCGCGGACATCTCGAAGACCGTCAGCAGGCTGTCGCGCGGTGGGTTGCACGCGTCGGTGGTGCGCACCGAGGAGATCCCGTTCGGCCCGGTCCTGCAGCGGCGCGCGGGTTGGCTGGAAGACACCGGCCGGCTCGAGGCGGGCCGTCGGGTGGAAACGGTGGCGGTGATCGCCGCCGTACGACCATGACAGCCGAACCGCGCACGGTCCGGGTGGTCCCCGGCGGCCCGCTGCTGGTCGAAGGCCCCGTGCACATAGAGCTGCCCGACGGCACCGCGGTGGACTCGGATCGGTTCATGGTTGCGATCTGTGCCTGTCGGCGCAGCAAGAACTACCCGCTCTGCGACACCAGCCACCGGCGGGTGCGCCGCGGAGATGTCGAGAAGGACAGCGGATGAACGAGCAGTTGGACCCCCGGACCAACGAGTACCGTCGAACCAGAGGTATCGAGAAACATGCATGACCACGACGCAGCCGTGCTTTCCCGGGCCGCGAAACGACGGGCACCCCGCCTACCGGCGCCGGTCGGTCCGCTCTCGGAAAGCGTGCTCGAGTTGCTGGCTGAACGCAGCTCGCACTGCGCGACCAGTTGTGCGCAGGCCGACCCCTTCGGGCTCGATCTGCAACTGGCCCTGTATGTCTGCTATGAACTGCACTACCGCGGCTTCGACGGGGTGCACTCCCGCTGGGAATGGGATCCGCTGCTGCTGCAGCTGCGGGCCCGGATGGAAGAACGTTTCATCGAGGCGCTGCGCGGCGAGATCGGCCCCATCGACCCGCAGAGCTCGGTTGCCGACGAGATGGATGAGCTGTCGGTGGTGCCGTCCAGCGGCACCGGGGTGTCCTGGCATCTGCGCGATAACGGGACCTGGGAGCAGATGCAGGAGTACTTCATTCACCGCTCGCTGTATCACCTCAAGGAGGCCGACCCGCACGCCTGGGTGATCCCGCGGCTGACCGGTCACGCCAAGGCTGCGTTCGTCGCCGTGGAGTTCGACGAATACGGTGCCGGGCGCGGCACCCGGGTACACCAGGAGCTGTTCGCTGACTTGTTGGACGCGGCCGGGTTGGACAGCGGATACCTGGCTTACCTCGGTGCCGTCGGCGCGGAAAGCCTTGCGGCCGTTAATGTGATGTCGCTGCTGGGTCTGCACCGCGAGCTGCGCGGCGCGGTGGTGGGCCATTTCGCCGCCACCGAGATCACCTCCCCGCCCGGTTCGCGCCGGCTGGTGCAGGCGCTGCGCCGGATGAACGCACCGCAGGAGTGCGTGGGTTTCTACGCCGAACACGTGGAAGCCGACGCGGTGCACGAACAGGTGGTGCGCACCGACGTGGTGGGCAGCCTGCTGCGTGACGAGCCTGAGTTGGCCGCCGATGTGATCTTCGGGATGCGGGTGTTCAACCTGGTCGAAGACCGGCTCGACACGTTCCTGATGGACCAGTGGAGCCGCGGCCAGACATCGTTGCGGCCCTGAGCCGAAATGCGGCCCGACCCCCGAAGGGGCCGGGCCGCATGTCTCGAGTCGGGTAGCGGGCCTTACTGTTCGGCGCGCTGACGCGCCTCGTTGGCGTCGGCGGCAGCCCGAGCGCTTTCGGCCTGCGCCTCCTTCTTTGCGGCTTCACGTTGGGCGTCGGCCTTGTCCTGCTGGGCCTGGCCCTCGCGGCGCAGGTCGTCGCGGCCGGTCACGGCGCCGGCGACTTCCTTGGCCTTACCCTTGATGCCTTCGACGACACCCGAAACGCCTTCAGCCGCACCGTTCTTGTCAGTCATCACGAATCCTCTCGTTGTCCTGGTTTCCATGCGATGCGCTGGTGGTTGCCCGCAGTTGGTTGTGCAACCGCGCACTGCAAGCTTTCCCCGGAATGCGGCTGACGAAACCCGACACCGACCATGACCTGAACCACAAATTCGTCGGCGCGCAACGGACCGCACGCAATGTTCAAGGGATTCAGCGGTGCGCGCCGGGGTACCCGAGTGCCATGGCGACCGTCACCGCCGAGCAGTTCGTGCCCAGATCGAAGGACCTGGATGTGTTGGCCGACGCGGCCCAGACCTGTCGGGGCTGTGCGCTGTATCGCGACGCCACCCAGACCGTGTTCGGGGCCGGGCCGCGCTCGGCCACCCTGATGCTGGTGGGCGAGCAGCCCGGTGACCAGGAGGACCGCTCTGGTGCACCCTTCGTGGGGCCGGCCGGCCGGTTGCTGGATCGGGCGCTACAGGAGGCCGGCATCGCTCGCGAGCGGGTGTACCTCACCAACGCGGTGAAGCACTTCAAGTTCAGTCGCGCGCAAAGCGGGGCGCGCCGTATTCACAAGACTCCGAGCCGCACCGAGCGGGTGGCCTGTCGACCGTGGTTGTGGGCCGAGCTGGCCGCGGTGCATCCCGAGGTCGTGGTGTTGATGGGGGCTACCGCTGCGCAAACGGTGTTGGGCAACGATTTTCGCCTGACCCAGCATCGTCGGGAGGTGCTGCACCTGCCCGACGACCAGGACTGGGATGTCGACCCCGACGTGGTGGTCACAGTGCATCCGGCCTCGGTGCTGCGGCGCTCGGATCGGGCCGAAGCGCTCGCGGCGTTGACCGACGACCTGAGATTCGCGGCGCAACGCTGCGCTGCGCACCTCGACAACTGAGGAGCGCAGCGCGGGGCCGGATCAGCTGGTTGGCGGTTCCAGCGGCTGCTCGGGCCGGTGCTCGCGGTGCCAGCGCAGCTCACGCTCACGCACCGCCCGGTGCGTGAAGGCCAGCCAGGCCAAGCCGCCGGCGCCGACCAGCACGGCGATCACCAGCGCCACGGTAGCGGTGGTGGCATAACCGGTGGCCAAGGCGAACAGTCCGATCACCAAAGCGATCACGCCGAGCGCGACCGCCACCAGACCCGGTCCGTTGCGCCCGTTCTTCATTGTCTCGCCGGCATGCTGGCGCGTGGTGCGGGCATGGTCGACGGGATCCTTCGAGGTGTTCGGCATGGTGACTCCTTCATCTGGATGTGTGGGCGAATGTCATTGGTACGGTGGGTATTGCGCTCGCTGCAGGGTGCGCGCCAGGTGCGCGGCGTTGCGGCCGGCGGCGGCGGTCGCCGAGGCCACCGGCTCGGGCACCTCGTCGAGGTCGTTGTAGTCGGTGGACTGCATCGCCGCACCGTTCCAGTACGTGCAGCCCTGGGCCGGGATGCTGAACCCGATGTCATTGAGACCTTGGAACACGTCGGCGACCGTCTTGTGCGCACCGTCCTCGTTGCCGACGACGCTGACGATCCCCACTTTGCCGGCCACCACCGGGCGTCCCTCCTCATCGGTGTTGGACAGCTCGGCGTCGAGGCGTTCCAGCACCCGCTGGGTGATCGACGACGGGTGCCCAAGCCAGATTGGTGTGCTGATCAGCAGCACGTCAGAGTCGAGGATCTTCTGGCGGAGCTGCGGCCATTGATCGCCGTCGCCCATATCGGCTTCGACCCCGGGGGTGATCGAATAGTCCGCGCAGCGCACCGATTCCACCTCGGCGCCTTCGTCGCGCAGCGCGGCAAGCACGTGTTCGGCGATCAATTCGCTGCTCGACGGCGCCGGGCTGGGTTTCAGGCTGCACACCAGGGCCAGTGCGCGCAGCGGGGCAGGTGCTTCGGACATGCACAAGAGGTACCCGGTCGTGCACAGGCCAAACGAGTAGCGCCGCCCCACGGTGGGTATGCAGGGGAAACGCGCGAACGACGCGCGGTGTTCGACGGTGAAGGGAGGAACACCATGCCTCGTGGCCGTGGCATCTATCGCGACGAACCGCGCGATGAGCTACACAAGCGAGCCCACGACCCGGACCCCGATCAGGAGCCGGTCGGCGACATCGCTCCCGACGACACCAACACCGAGCACGCGCAGGAGCCGCCGGACTGATCCGCGATTTCGGTGCGTTTGGGGGCGCTCAGCGCCCCTGCGCGCACCGAAATCACTACGCTGCGGCAAATGGAGTTCAGCGACTACGAGCAACTGACGCTGTCCCGTCGTGACCACGGTGTCCTGCTGATCACGTTGGACCGGCCGGAGAAGTACAACGCCGCCGACGAGGGCATGCACACCGAGCTGGCCCGGATCTGGAAGGACGTGGCCGCCGATCCGCAGACCCGGGTCGCGGTGATCACCGGCGCCGGCAAGGCGTTCAGCGCCGGTGGCGATCTGGCCATGGTGGAGCGGATGGCCGGCGATTACGACCGGGTGTCGCACATGCTGGCCGAGATGAGCGATCTGGTCTACAACATGATCAACTGCGACAAACCGATCGTCTCGGCGATCAACGGCGTGGCCGTCGGCGCCGGCACGGTGGCCGCGCTACTGGCCGACATCGCGATCATGGCCGACGACGCCCGGATCGGCGACGGGCACGTCAAGCTCGGGGTGGCCGCCGGTGATCACGCCGCGATCATCTGGCCGCTGCTGGCCGGCATGGCCAAGGCCAAGTACTACCTGATGACCGGCGAGATGGTGACCGGCACCGAGGCCGAACGGATCGGTCTGGTCGCCAAGGCCCTGCCACGCGAGCAGGTGCTCGACGAGGCCCTGCGGATCGCCGAGGGTCTGGCGACCGGATCGCAGCAGGCGATCCGGCTGACCAAGCGGTCGCTGAACAACTGGATGCGCAGCGCCGGACCGATATTCGATCAATCCGCGGCCTACGAGATGCTGACCTTTCTGGGGCCCGACGTGGTGGAGGGCTATACCGCGCTGCGCGAGAAGCGCCCGCCGCAGTTCCCGTCGGCGCGCTGACCGACCGCGGCGTCCTGGTGCGCCCGGGAGCGCCGCTACCGGATGGACAGCCCGGTGATCGCCCGCGAGATCACCAGGCGCTGAATCTCGCTGGTGCCCTCGAAGATCGTGAAGATCTTGGCGTCCCGGTGCATCCGCTCCACCGGGTAGTCGCGGGTGTAGCCGTTGCCGCCGAGGATCTGGATGGCCTCGTCGGTGACGTACACCGCGGTCTCGCTGGCCACCAACTTGGCCATCGAGCCTTCGGCGTTGTCAAAGGCCATGTTGTTGCGGGCCATCCACCCGGCGCGCCACACCAGCATCCGGGCGGCGTCGATCCGGCTCTTCATATCGGCGAGCTTGAACGCGACGGCCTGGAACTCACCGATCTTGCGGCCGAATTGCTCACGCTGGCAGGCGTAGTCGAGGGCGTACTCGTAGGCGGCCCGGGCCACCCCGACCGCCATGGCGCCGACGCTCGGGCGGGTGCGTTCGAAGGTCTTCATCGCGGCCTGACCGCCCGCCGAGGCCCCGGACTTGACCCGGGCGATCCGGTCCTCGAACTTCTCCCGTCCGCCCAGGATCAGATCCTCGGACAGTCGGACGTTGTCGAGCACCACCTCGGCGGTGTGCGACGCCCGGATACCGTGCTTCTTGAACTTCTGGCCCTGGCTGAAGCCGTGCGTGTCGGGCGGGATGATGAACGTGGCCTGACCGCGGGAGCCGAGTTCGGGATATACCGAGGCCACCACGATGTGGACGTTGGCGATACCACCGTTGGTGGCCCAGGTCTTGGTGCCGTTGAGCACCCATTCGCGAGTGGCTTCGTCGAACCGGGCGCGGGTGCGGATGGCGCCGACGTCGGAGCCGGCATCGGGTTCCGAGGAGCAGAAGGCGCCGAGTTGGGGTTCATCGGCGGTGCCGAACATCGCCGGCAGCCACTGGCCGAGCTGTTCGGGAGTTCCGTTGCCCGCCAACGCTGCTGCGGCCAGGCCGGTGCCCAGGATGGACAGCGCGATGCCGGCATCGCCCCAGAACAATTCCTCGAACACGGTGAGCATGCCGATTCCGCTCGGCTCGACCGACTGCTGCGCGAACAGTTCGGGGGAGTACAGCCCCACCTTGGCGGCCTCCTGGATGACCGGCCAGGGGGTCTCCTCGCGCTCATCCCATTCGGCGGCCGCCGGGCGCAGCACCTCTGCGGCGAACTGGTGCACCCAGTCGCGCACCTCGATCACGTCGTCGCTCAGTTGCAGGGAGAAGGTCACGGGTGGGCTCCTGGAGGTCGTGGTCGGTCAGTGGTCTGCAGCACGGTGTCGTTCGATCACGCTGACGGTCTGGGTCACCCACGCTTCGAAGAAGCGATCGTCGTCGACGTTGCCGGGTGTGCGTCCGGTCAGCGCGCGCAGCGTCGCGGCGTAGGACAGCGCCGAGATCGCGACCGCCGCGGTCGCCTCGGGGTCTGGGATCCGGGTGCGGCCGGCCCGGTTGGAAGCGCTCAGCTCATCGGCGAACCGCTGATAGGCGTTGTCGGTGATGACCCGCCAGGTCTGCTCGTCGAGGTCGCCGAGCTCGTCGGGCTCGCGCAGCATGACCCGCAGCAGTTCCTCGCTCTCGGTGAGGTTGGTCCAGATCAGCTCACCGGCACTGCGCACGGCGGCCTCGACGGTGTCGGGCCGGCCGGCGTCGTACTGCTCGCGGGCGGCCACGATGGTCTCGATGCGGTGCTCGACCGCGGCGGCCAGCAGTTCGCGCTTGGAGCCGAAGTGCTTGTAGAGCGCACCCGAACCCCGCGCCAGACCGGAGTCTTGCTGGATCTCGGCCACCGACGTCGCGGCATAACCCTTGGCGGCGAACAGCTTCAGCGCTGCGGCCAAGAGTCGGTCGCGTCCGGACGGCACGGTGAGAGAGTACTCACTCACCGAAGTGTCCGGCAACCACCCCGGTGTGCAGCCGCCCGACCTGTGGTCGATACCGTCGCGGGATGACTCGAGTGTCGGTGATCACAGGTGGGGCAGGCGGGATGGGTTTGGCGACGGCGAAGGTCGTCGGCACCGAACATGCGGTGGTGCTGTGCGACGTGCGGCAGGACCGCCTCGACGCTGCCGGCGCCGCGCTCTCCGAGCTCGGCATCGAACACACGTTGGTCAATGCCGACGTGACCGATCGCCACGCCGTGGCCGAGCTGTTCGAGACCGCCAAGCGCGTCGGGACGTTGGCGTCGGTGATCCACACCGCCGGGGTCAGCCCGCAGATGGGTGAGGCCGAATACGTCATCCGCACCAACGCGGTGGGCACCGTCAACGTCGCCGAAGCCTTCTTCGGCGCGGCCGGCGAGGGCGCGGCGCTCGTCAACGTCGCATCGATGGCGGCGTACCTGATGCCCGAGGAGATGCAGCCGATCGACAAGTTCCCACTCGCGAACCAGGACGAGGACAAGTTCGTCTCGGAGCTGCTGGCCGCGTGCAGCATCGTGCCCGCCGAGCTGCAGTCCGGCATCGCGTACGCGGTGAGCAAGGGCTTCGTTCGCTGGTACAGCAGTGCGCAGGCCGAGCGGTTCAACAGCCGCGGGCTGCGGATCCTGTCGGTCTCGCCTGGCTCGATCGACACCGAGATGGGTCGGCTTGAGGCCGACGCCGGCGCCGGCGCCCTGGTGGCCGACGCCGCCGTACCGCGCTGGGGCAAGCCCGAGGAGATGGCCGACCTGCTGGCCTTCTGCGCGAGCCCCAAGGCCGGCTACCTGGTCGGCACCGACATCCTCAACGACGGCGGGGTGGTGGCCTCGGTGCGAGAACGCGCCCGGGTCGCCGCGGCCGGCGGCTGACCGGCCGGGTGGCGCGACGCGCGACCCGAGGCACCGAAGGCATGAGCTATCTGTCCGAGCTGCGCAGCAACTGGCGCGCCCTGGCGGCGGCCACCGCCGGCCTGAGCGCAGGCCTGAGCCTGAGCGCCTACACCAATGCCGCGATGGCGCCGCAGTTCCTGGCGGCGTTCGGGTGGAACCGGTCGGACTTCGCGCTGATCGGTGTGATCACCTTGCTGACGTTCGTGTTCCTGCCGTTCTACGGCCGGCTGACCGACGTGGTGGGTGTGCGGCGGGTCGCGGTGGTGGGGGTGATCGGCATGCCCGCCGGCTGGCTCGGGTATGCCTTGATGTCCGGCCCGATCTGGCAGTTCTTCGCGATCACCACCGCCATCATCGTGTTCGGGGTCTCCACCACCCCGGCCATCTACAGCCGGATCGTGGCGACCCGGTTCCAGCAGGCTCGCGGTCTCGGTCTGGCGATTGCGATCTCCGGCCCGCCGCTGCTGGGGGCACTCGGGGTGCCGGCGTTGGACGCGGTCAACCGGGCCTACGGCTGGCGCGCCGGCTGTGTGGCGATCGCGCTGACCATCGCGGTGATCGGCGCCGTCGCGTTGCTGCTGCTGCCGGCCGACGACGGCACCGAACGCACCCGGACGCGGTCGGATGCGGGCGCCGACTACCGCGCGATCGCCCGCAACCGGGTGTTCTGGGTGCTGCTGGCTGCGGTGCTGCTGTGCAACCTGTACCACTCGGTGACCACCACCCAACTCGGTGTGGTGCTCGGCGATTCGCTGGGCAGTGCCGAGAAGGTGGCGGTGCTGGTGTCGATCTTCGCCGTGGCCGTCATCATCGGCCGGTTCGTCTGCGGCGTGGCGCTGGACCGGTTGCCGCCGCACGCGGTCGCCGCGGCGGCGATGGCGCTGCCCGGCCTCGGTTGCCTACTGCTGGCCTCGGACTGGGACCACTTCGCGGTGCTGGTGCTCGCAGTCTGCTGTCTGGGCGCGGCCTGGGGCGCCGAAGGCGATGTGATCGCCTACCTGGTGGCGCGCAAATTCGACCTGGGCATCTACAGCAGTGTGCTCAGCATCCTGTCAGCGGCCATCGGGGTCTCCTCGGCGATCGGCGCGGGAATCCTGAGCCGCTCTTTGGTCGGCAGCGACAGCTTTGACGGCTTCCTGATCTTCGCCGGCAGCGCGGCGTTCCTGGGCGGTGCGCTGTTCCTGCTGTTACGCGGGCAACCTCGCGACTACGAAGCCGGTCCGATTCCCGCCGATCCAGATGCCGCGCGACCCGCGGACTGATACCGATTGCCGCAGCGGCGACCGGGCTGCTTATGGTCGATGGGTGACCATCCGCTACGACGATGAGCTCGAGAAACGGGTCCGGACCCACCTGGCCGGGCATGACCGGCGCACCGTGACCGACCCGGCCAAGCGGCACGCGGCCGTCGCCGTCGTGCTGGTGGACTCGGGGCTCGGCGAAGACCGCGTCGACCCAGCCCCAGTGGACGAGTGGATCGGTGACCGGCCGATGCCCGAAGACCTGGACGGCCGCATGGTCGGAGTGTCCGGCGGTGCGGCATTCCTGTTGTGCCGCAGAACCTCCCGGCTCAGAGCGCATTCCGCTCAGTGGGCGCTGCCGGGTGGCCGGCTGGATCCGGGCGAGACCGTGGTGGACGCCGCACTACGCGAATTGCACGAAGAGGTCGGTGTCGATCTGCCCGGCTCGTCGGTGCTGGGCCTGCTCGACGACTACCCGACCCGGTCGGGCTACATCATGACGCCGGTGGTGATCTGGGGCGGCGGCCGACTGGAGCTGCGGCCGCAACCCGACGAGGTGGTCGCGGTCTACCGGGTGGGCCTGCACCAGTTGCAACGCGAGGACTCGCCGCGGTTCCTGAACATCCCGGAGAGCCCGCGGCCGGTCGTGCAGATTCCACTGGGCAACGACCTGATCCACGCCCCCACCGGAGCGGTACTGCTGCAGCTGCGTTGGCTGGTCCTGGAAGGTCGCTCCGATCCGGTAGACCAGCTCGAGCAACCGGTATTCGCCTGGCGCTGAACAGGTTTCGGCTAGTTGGTCTGAAGCTTGGCCACGATCTTGCGGGCGATGTCCGCAGCCTGTTCGGTGTTCCCGCTGGTCTCGGTGGTCTTGCAGGCCAGCACATCGATGACAACATTCTCGGCCGCGGTCACGGCCCGCTGACACCGGCCGGTCAAGTCTCCCTTCACGGTGGTGTTCACCACCGTCAGCAGGCCGTCCGAGTACTGCGAGGTACCCAGAGTCCATACCGTGGCGGGACCGCCGTCGTCGGGTTCGATAGTGGTGGTATCGCCGGCGCAGCCGGGCCAGGCCTGGGCCTGTCGGTCGACGTGGGCTCGGGCCGCTTCGGCGGACGGGAACGCCACCAGGCCTTGCGCCACACCCCCGCTGCGAATGTCGGAGTCGGCGGGTTCCAACTGCTGCGAATAGGTGCCGATCGGGCTGGCGGTCTTGTAGCTGTCTCGCTCGAGCGGGAACACCGCGCCGACACAGTTGTTGCCCCAACGCGACTTTTCGAACTGGAGGTTGTCGGAGAACAAGCCCGCTGCGGGGTCGTCTGTGGCGATGGTGGGTTGCTCCATCACCGCACTGATCTGCTCGGGGGACAGCAGCAGACCGGCCAACTCGTCCTTGCCGATGACCCGGGCCGACGCGGGTGCGCTGGGCGCCGCGGCCGGCGTGGTGGGGGCCGGCTCGGGCCGCAGTGTGAGCGCGGCCGTGACTCCGCCCGTGATCAGCACGGCCACCGTGACCAGGGCGGGTACCAGGAGGCGCCGCCGCCGTCGGGGCTCTGCCGGAATCGATGCGCTACCCGCGCCATCGTTTTGCAGCGCGCCCGCCGCAGCGGCCGCCAACTCGCGCGCGGACCGGAACCGGTGGGCCGGATCCTTGGCCATCGCGGTGCCGATCACTGGGTCGAAGGCCCGCAGCCGCGGGTCGAGTTGACTGGGCTGGGGCGGCGGCCGGTGCAGATGTGCCATCGCCTGAGCTGCTATCCCGGGCACTTCGGAATACGGCGGTCGGCCGGTCAGCAGGTGGTACAGCGCGCAGCCCAGCGAGTAGATGTCGGACCGGTGGTCGATCGGCCGGTCGTCCACCACCTCGGGAGCGGTGTAGGCGATGGTGCCCAGGGCGGCATTGGCCGCGGTCTGCCCGACGTCGTCGCCGGCGCGCGCGATGCCGAAATCGCCGAGCAGCACCCGTTCGTCGGGGCCGGCCGCTCCGGACAGCAGGAAGTTGGCCGGTTTGACGTCCCGGTGCAGGACCTGTCGGGAGTGCGCGTAGTCCAGCGCTTTGGCGACTTCGCCGATGATGTGCACGGCGCGCTGCGGGGTCATGGTGCCGGTGCGCAGTGCCGCGTCGGCGTCGCTGCCCTCGATGAACTGCATGGCGATCCAGAGCCGGCCGTCCGGTGCTTCGCCGCGGTCGTAGACCGACACGATGTTGGGATGATCCAGTTGGGCTGCGATATCGGCTTCCCGTAGGAACCGGGCCCGGAATGTGTGGTCGGCCGACATCTCGGCGGGCATCACCTTGAGCGCGTCCAACCGGGGCAGCGCGGGATCATCGACCGCGTACACCGTGCCCATCCCGCCGGAGCCGAGGACGCGCCGGATCCGGTATCCGGCGATCACCGAGCCGACGCCAATGGGTGCCCCCGTCATGTTCGAAACATAGCTGTCAACCGGGCACGCCCACCCAGTAGGTCCCGGAGTCGTCGGCGAAGGTGATCGGCACGGTCTTCTTGACCCGATTGACGATGGCTTCGCAGTCGAAGGTGGCACCGGCGCGGATCACCGGGTCGACGCCGTTGTTGCACCGCACATTGCTGACCCTGGCCAGGCCGTATCCGTCCTCGGCACGGGTGAGTACCTGCTGGACGCCGTCTTGGACCGCGTTGACATCCAGGTGGGTGCTGCGCAGGAAGCCAGGCTTCCAGAGTCCGGTGATCAGCACCGCGGCCACCGCGAGCACTGCCACCGAACCGACGAATATCAGTAACGCCCGGCCCCTGCGCTGTGGCGACGGATCTCCTGGTGGCGGTGCGGATGAGGGCGCAGGGGGCCAGTTCCCGTACGCCGGAGCCGAACCGGGTCGATGCGGGAAGGTGCGGGTGGTCTGGTCGGTCCGCGGTGGCGGGTAGTTGCCGGTCGGTACCGAGCGCGGGTGATCCACGGTGGGATCGGGTGCCCGTACCTGCAGTACTTCGGTGGTGTGCTCGGGCTCGGCCGACGACGGCGCAGCAGGTGCCGGGGCTGCGGCGTTGGATTCGGCTGCGGCGTTGGATTCGGCTGCGTTGTCGGCTTCGGCTGGGTTGGTCATCGTGGCCCCTGGTGATTCATTCGGCGGTCAGCATCAGGTACTGCGCGGCCATGACCTGGTGCACCAACTCTTCCTTGGGGGCGTCGAAATAGAACGCGACGTCGCCGGCCGCGGCTACGCAGGTGATCTTGGTACCGAGCAGTAATTCGCCGGTCTTCTGCCGACACTGGGAGTCGGGCAGGCCGGGAACCGGATCGGCCGGCGATTCGCCTTCTGCAGGCTCGGACCACTCCTCGACCAGCCGGCCCGCACCCGCGGCGTCACGCGCCTGGTACGTCGTGGTGCGACCCATCGCTGCTGCCTTCAAACCGACCTCGGTGATCACCGGTTCGATCTCGAGTGGATCTTCGATGAGCGCGAGGATCCCGCGCGCGCTGTAGCTGCCGCCGTACACGGTCCTACTGTCGGCAGCCTCCGGGATGGTGCGGGCCAGCAGTCCGTCCGGGTCCAGCGGCAGCGCAGCGATCTGATCTGCTGCGGTCGGGGTGAAGCCGTCCAGCTTCGGCAGCTGCTGATCCAGGGCTTTGGCTGCCAACTGGGCTGCAGCCTCGGTGCCGGTCGCCGCCTGAGTCTCCAAGGCCACCACGAACGGCCCGCGGGCGATGAAGGTCTGCACCCGGTCCGAAGCGGCGCTCGACATCCGGTAGCTGACCGCGTGCGCGTCCGGATACCCGGGGATGTCGACCGGGTGGGTGGGGTTGGTCTCATCGGGATAAGCCTGCGAGATGCTGCCGGAACGGCCCAGCATGTCGGCAGCCGCGGCTTCGGCGTCCGCCGGGGTGGCGAACCGCAGTAGCGAGTTCTGCAGCGCGGCGGTCGGTGCGGTGTTCGGCCCGCTATAGGAGGCCACGTAGGTGCCGGAGATGAAATTGTGCGCGCTCGAGCCGTCACCCAGGATCGAACCGAGTTCGCTCTTGACCACGTCGGCGTTCTTGAAGACCTTGGTCGCCCAATGCTGGTTCAGTGTCGGATCGACCATCGACGGCAGCACCACCGCATCGAACATCCGGTGTGCTTCGACCAGCTTGCCGGTGTCACCGGCGGCGCCCAGCGGTGCGCTCGGTTTGGTGGGGAAGTTGCCTGGGTTCAATTGCGCGGTCACCGCGGTGGCGTCGTCGACGCGCGGGTCGCGTTCGGCGGTGCCGGTCACGGTGCTGGAGCAGCCGGCCAGCAGGGCCAGGATCAGGGGCGCCACGGTCAGGTGCCGGATGGCGGCCGGCCTCATCGGATCCGCTCCGCGAGGTAGGGGACCAGCTGTTCGTTGAGGTAGCGGGTGGCCGCCGGCCCACCGCTGAGCATGGCGCTGACGGAGTTCCAGTCATCGATGATGACCACCTCGCCGTCGTGGTAGCTGAAGCTGGACTGCAGACCATCCCAGCCGCCATTGCCGGCGGCCTGGTCGGTCCGCAGCACCAGGGCCACCTCGCTGTCTTGGATGATCACTTGGTCCATCGGTTTCTCGAAGGCGCCGTCGGGGTCCGCCTCCAGCTTCGGGTGGTAGGTGAAACCCAAATCGGTGATATAGCGCACCGCAGGCGATCCGGGCAGCGCAGCGGACAGTCCGGCGTCGGAAAGGATGAAGATGGTGATCTCCTTGCCGGCGAATTCGGGGTTCTCCCGGCGGGCCTTGGCCAATTCGGTGTCGATGTCGTTCTGCAACGCCTCGGCCTTGGCTTCTTCGCCCACCACCCGCGCGACCCAGGCCAGCCGCCGCGCCGACGTGAACGGGTCATCGCCGGCCGGTCGCGCGATGGTGGGGGCGATCTCCGCGAGCTGGTCGTAAACCTGCTGAGTCAGGGTGGACGAGGAGTCGATGATGACGCCGGGCTCGACGTCCCGGACCGGCTGGACGTTCTGGTCGGCCAAGACCGTCGGGGAGCCGTGCACCATGGCTTGCAGCCAGTCCGGCAGGTTCCCGGTTGGAATGGTCAACGCGACCGGCTGGACGCCCAGGGACAGCACCGCGTCGGCGTCGATGGTCGTCAGCGCCGCAACGGAAGATGGCCGGGCGTCGAGGGTGGTGGAACCGAACTCATGCTCGAAGGTCTGCGCCTGATAGGGCGCGGTGTCGGCGTCACCAGTGCTGACCACCAGTCCGGCGACCACCGCGGCGACCGCAGCCACCGCGGCCCCGGCCAGCAGCCATCGACGCGAGCGCCGTTTGGTTGCCGAACCGTCCTCGGTCGGCGGGTGGTAATTGCCGGTCGGATAGGTGAGGGGGTCCGGCCCGCCGGCTGCCATGTGCGCGGCCGGTGGCCCTGGGATGGGTGCCGCCGGTTCGGCGCCTTGCAGGGCGGTGGCAGCCGCGGCCGCCAGTTCCTGCGCACTCTGATACCGCGCGGCCGGGTCCTTGGCCAGGGCGGTGGCGATCACGGTGTCGAAGCCGGCGGGCAGCCACGGCGCGATCTCGGTGGGCCGCGGTGGTGGGCGCAGCACGTGCGCCATCATGATCGCCGACATCGGGCCGGCACCTTCGAACGGTGTCCGGTTGGTCAGCAGCCGGAACAGCGCGCAGCCCAGGGAGTACAGATCCGAGCGGTGATCCAGCGGCCGGCCCTCGACGGATTCCGGTGAGGTGTAGGCGACGGTGGCGACCATGGAGCCGGTCGCGGTGAGGCGTTGGGCGTCGTCGAGGGCGCGGGCGATGCCGAAGTCGGCGAGCAGGGCGCGTTCGTCGGGCCCGACCGGACCGGTGAGCAGAAAGTTTGCCGGTTTGACGTCGCGATGCAGCAGTTGTTTGGCGTGCGCGTAGTCCAGCGCCTTGCCGATCTGGGTGATGACGTGCACGGCGCGTTCGGGATGCATCGGCCCGTGCTCGTCGAGGTCCTCGCCGGCGTCGTGGCCCGGGACGTACTGCATCGCGATCCACAGCCGGCCGTCGTCGGTCTCGCCGCGGGTGAAGATCCGTACCACGTTGGGGTGGTCCATACCGGCGGCCAGGTCGGCTTCGCGCATGAAACGGGCCCGGAAGTGTGGGTCGGCGGACAGTTCGGTGTACAGCACCTTGACCGCGTCGTGGCGCGGCAGGCTGGGGTGCTGGGCCAGATAGACCGTGCCCATACCGCCGGCGCCCAGCACCCGCTCGACCTGGTAGCCCGCGATGTGGGCGCCGACAGGCAGGGTCATGGCAACCTCGCGGGAACAGACATGGCGACGGGACAGTCGCAGGTACGGAAGAGCATCTCGCAGCTGAGCCTACTGGTTGCTGGAGACATCGCTGTGCAGGAAATCGTTGCAGGCGTAGGGCGCCGACGCCTCAGATGTGCACGCCGATGACGATGGCATCGGCGATGTCGCGGGCCTGCTCCCCGATTTCGGGCGCGCAGGCCATGACGTCGACGACGACGTTGCGGACGGCAGTCATCGCGCGCTGGCAGCGCGTGGTGGAGCCTTGCATGGAATTCGTGGCGGTCAGCACACCGTCTTTGGTCTCGGCGGCGCCCAGCAACCAGGACTCCTGTTTGCCGGGCATGTTCAGGCTGACGGTCTGACCCGCGCAGCTGGGCCACAGCTGAGACTGCCGGGCGACCTGCTCCTGGGCAGCGGTGGGTGAGTCGAACAGCACCACGCCCTGGGCTACGCCGCCCTTGCCGCCGTCGGTGGGCGTGAGGACCTGGGCGTAGACGCCGGTCGAGCCTGAGTCCTGATAGGTCTGGTCCACGACTGGATAGGTCAGCGGTGTGCAGCGGGCGTTCTCGGAGGCGTCCGTGGTGTCGAATTTCTCGACACTTGTCTTGAGTGTCATCTCCATCGGCATCTTCGCGCTGATCTGGTCTGCGCCCAGCAGCAGATCGGGCAATTGGTCCACGCTGAGATTGGCCCGCGCGGGGGTGGTCGGCGCGGCCGAAGTCGTTGTGGTGGTCTGTGCGACCGGTGTGGTGGTCGTGGTGGCTGCAGCGGTTTCGGAGCTGTCATCACCCCCTAGCGTGAGCGCGGCGGCAACACCGCCACCGACCACCAGGACGACGACGCCGGCCAGTGCGGCCCACACCTGACCACGTTTCTTACCCGAGCCGGCCGGTGCGGCATCCGGGCTCGGCGTTGCCTGAGGTGGCGGCGGCGCAGCGTGATGCGCCTGCGCCGGTGGCCAGTTCTGCTGTGCCGGTTGCAGGCTCTGGGCCACCACGGTCGGCTGCTCCGAGGTCCCCGACCGGCCTTCGGCGGCCGCGTAGTGCTGCAGCGCGGCCGCGGCCGCGCCGGCCAGGTCGCGGGCGGACCGGAAGCGATGGGCCGGATCCTTGGCCATCGCGGTGGCGATCACCGGATCGAACGGAGCGAACGCCGGGGAGATGGCGCTGGGCCGCGGGACCGGCCGGCGCAGATGCGCCATCGCCTGGGCCGCCATCCCCTGCACGTCGCCGTAGGGAGTCTGACCGGTCACCAGTTGATACAGCGCACAACCCAGCGAGTACAGGTCCGAGCGGTAGTCGACGGGTCGGCCTTCGAGTGACTCCGGCGAGGCGTAGGCCATGGTGGCCAGCACCGCATTGGTGGCGGTCATCCCCGCGTCGTCGTAGGCCCGGGCAATGCCGAAATCGCCCAGCAGAACTCGCTCGTCCGGACCGACCGGGCCGGAGAGCAGGAAATTGGCCGGTTTGATGTCGCGGTGCAGGACCTGCTGGGAGTGCGCATAGTCCAGCGCCTTGGCCACCTCGCCGATGATGTGCACGGCACGGTGCGGTGTGACGGCACCGGAACGCAGTGCGGCGTCGGCGTCGGTGCCGGTGACCATCTGCATGGCGATCCAGAGTCGACCGTCCGGCGTCTCGCCACGGTCGTACACCGACACGATGTTGGGATGGTCCAGGCGTGCGGCGATGTCTGCCTCGCGCTGGAAGCGCGCGCGGAACTCGGCATCCGCGGAAAGCTCCGCGGGCATCACCTTGAGCGCGACCAGTCGGGGCAGGGCGCGGTCGGCGACTGCGAAGACCGTCCCCATGCCGCCGGATCCCAGGACACGTTCGACCCGGTAGCCGGACACCACTGAGCCGACACCGATCGGGGTCTCTGCCACGTGGTCAACATAGCGGTTGCCGGCACCGGCGGGCGCACCGGCGTCGCGGGGTTGGTCGGTCATGCTGGGGAGATCAGGCCGGGACACCGACCAGGTAGGTGCCGTCCTCGTCGGCAACCTTGACCGGCACGGTGTACTTGGTCCCGTTGATGGTGGCTTCGCAGGAGAACGTCGAATCCGGCGTGGCAGGCGGATTGACCCCGCCGTTGCAGTTGACTTCGCTGACGTTGCTGAGTTCGAAACCGTCGGCGCCGGTCAGGACCTGCTCGACCCCGGCATTGACGGCGTTGACGTCGAGTTCGGACTTCTTCAGGAACCCGGGCGTGACCAGTGCGGCGATCAGGAACCCCGCCACCGCGATCGCGGCGACGGCCAGTAGCACTCCGCCGATCACCAGTTTGCGGCGCCGGCCACGTTGCGCGGCGACCGGAGTGTTCGCGCCGGGAAAGCCGGTGGTCTGTTCCTGCGCCGCCGGGGCCGGGGCCGGCGGCGGCTGGGAGCCGGGCTGTGGCCAGCTGCCGTAGCTGGGGCCTGGGTAGGGCGCCGACGCAGCCACCCGGGTGCTCTCCTCCGACGGCGGCGGGTAGCCCTGCGGCCCGGGCGGTGCGACCGGCCCGCCCGGCGGGGGTGCACCCGGTGGGTAGTAGTCGGTGGTCGGCGGCGGCGCATAACCGAATTGGCCGGGCGGCGGCGCGGACTCGGGGCGCCAGGTGGGCACCTGCTGGGTGGCCTGCTCGGAGTCGGCCGGGTTCGGCGGCTGCTGGCCCTCGGAGGAGTCCGGATCGGACGGGTTGCTCATGGTTACTCCCGTGCTGGGGTGGAAGGAGATTGGGTTATTTGCTGTTGGTCAGCATCAGGTACTGCGCGGCCGCCATCTGGCGCGCGGCCTCGGTCGGGCTGCTCGACACCTGGAAGGTGACGTTGTCTGCGGACCCGACGCAGTACGCGTAGACCACCTTGGAAAGCTCCGACGGCTTGGTCTCCAGGCACTGGGCGCCGGGCAGCCCCGGGACACCGTCCACCGGTATCAGACCCTGGGCTTCGGTCGCTGCGGCGAACTCATCAACGAGTTGGGCGGCCGCGGCAGCATCCCGGACCTCGATGTTGGTGGCGCCGGCCCGCGCGGCGGTCGTCATGCCCGCCTCCGCGAGCAGTTTCTCGTCCTCGACCGGCGTACTGGAGAAGGCCAGGATCCCCTGCGGGCCGTAGACACCGTGCGTGATCATGCGTTCCTTCTCGGGCGCCGGCAGGGTGCGAGCCAGCAACCCGTCCGGGTCCAGCGGGAGGTTGGCCAGCTCATCCACCGGGGTGGGTTCGAAGGTGTCGATCATCGGCAGCTGCTTGTCCAGCGTCTTGGCGACCAGGTCGGTGGCGGCGTCCACACCGGCCTGGGCTTCAGCCTGCTGGTAGAGCACGTACGGTCCGCGCAGCGTGAACGACATCACCGCCTCGACCTCCGAGCTCGTCGAGTTCTTCCAGGTGACGGCGCGGGAGTCGGGATGCCCGGGAACCGAGACGGGCTGTGTGGAAACCGGTGGCTCGTCGGGCAGTCCCGCGGCGACGGTTGCGGTCCGTCCCACCATGTCGTCGAACGCCGCCTGGGCGTCCTCGGGCGTGGCGAACCGCATCGAGGTGTTCTTGAGCCAGAGGTTGACCTGCCCGACGTTGACCGCGATCACCGAGAACCCGGCGACCAGGTTGTGCCCGACGGCACCGGCAGCGGGTGTTTCGTGGACGGCCAGCGAGACCCGCTCCTCATTCCGGATCGGGCCGGTGTAGGACGCGTTGATCTGGGTCAGCTTGGGATCCACCTGGGATGGCATCACCAGGAAATCGGCCATCCGGCGCCCCTCGACCAGGTTCCCCTCGGCGCCCGCGGTGCCGAGCGGCGCGGCGGGTTCGGTCGGATAGTTGCCGGGATCCAGCAGCGCCGGGATGACGGCGTCGGCGGCGATGCCCGGGTCGCGCTGGGCGGTGCCCGACAGCACCGTCGCCGAACAGCCGGAAAGCAGCGTCAACGTGGCTGCCAGCGGCACGATCAGGGCCGAAACCGGCAGTCGGTTGGCGGTCGGTGTGCGGTTAGCCTGCGGCATTCGGATGAGTTTACGGTTGCTGACCGCCGGTGCGGCGCACTGATTTGATGTGTTGGCCGATCTCACCCGATGCGCTGGGCCAGCTTTGGAACCAGGTTGTCGTTGAGGAACCGGGTGGCCGCCGGACCGGCGCTCAGCAGTGCGGCCACCGTGTCGGGATCGTCGACCACGACCAAGGTCTCGGCTGCAGATCGCAGCCGGTCCGGGAGCCCGCCGTATCCGCCGCCGCCGGCATCCGCGTCGGTGCGCAGCACCACAGCGACGTCGGTTCTCGGCAGGTAGGTGGTGTCGGAGAGCTCCATCTCGGTCGCGCCGGCACTGTCGGGGCCCAACTTGTCGTTGTAGCCGAAGCCCAGACCGGCCAGATAGCCGGTGGCCGGTGAGCCCTCCACGGCGACCGACAATCCGGAGTCGGAGTAGATGAACACGGTGACCGACTTGCCCGCGAGATTGTTGTGGTCGACGAGCACCGAACTGCGGGCCGTGTTCAGTTCCTGTTCGAGCGCGGCTGCCCGGGACTGCTCACCGAGGATCTCGCCGAGCCACTCCAACCGGTGTTCTCGGGTGATCGGTTCGTCGGCATCGGGCCGGCTGATGGTGGGCGCCACGTCGGCGAGTTGGTCATAGACCTGTTCGGTGAGACCGGGACCGGTGTCCAGAATCAGGTCGGGATGGGCGGCGCGGACGGCGTCGACGTCGGCTCGGGCCAGCACGGCCGGAGAACCGTGCACCAGTTCGGCCAGCCAGCTGGGCAGCTGCCCGGCCGGGGCGACGATCGCCGTCGGCTGCACGCCCAGTGACAGTGCGACGTCGGCGTCGCCGGTGCTGAGCGCCGCCACCGCGGTGGGTCGGGTGTTCACCGCGGTGGAACCGAAGCTGTGGGTGAACGTTTGCGCGGTGTAGGGGGCCGGCGTGCCCCCGCCACGTTCACCGCCGAGCAACAGCACCACGCCGGCGGCCACCAGCGCGACCACGACCGCAGCGGCTGCGCCGACCAGCCACCACTTGCGCCGCGAAGATGCCTGCGCCGGAACAGGTTCCGCTGTCGGCAGCTGGGCCGCCGCGGTGTAGTAGCCGCTCGGGTAGTCCTGCGTCGAGCCGGCCGCGGGTTCGGCGTAGGCGGGCGATCGCGGCGGTTCAGGTGCGGTCGGGCCCGAAGCGGACGACGGCCACGGCGACGTCGGATCGGGCTGGGCAGGCGCGGGCGGGCCAGGTCGGGGTGCCGGGAGCGTTCGGCCGTCCAGGGCAGCCCGGGCGGCGGCGGCCAACTCCCGCGCACTCTGGTAGCGGGCGGCCGGATCCTTGGCCATCGCCCGCGCGATCACGTCGTCGAAGGCCGGCGGCAACCAGTCGGCCACCTCGGTGGGCCGGGGCGGCGGGCGTAATACGTGCGCCATCATCACCGCGGACATCGCGCCGGCGTCGGCGTACGGCGGGCGGTCGGTCAGCATCCGGTACAGCGAGCAGCCCAATGAGTACAGGTCGGCCCGGTGGTCGAGCGCCTTGCCTTCGACGGCTTCCGGCGAGGCGTAGGCCACCGTCGCGACCAAAGCGCCGGTCGCTGTGAGCTTCTGGGCTTCATCGAGAGCTCGGGCGATACCGAAGTCGGCCAACAGCACGCGCTCGTCGGGGCCCGGCTGGCCGGACAGCAGGAAGTTGGCCGGCTTCACGTCCCGGTGCAGCAGCTGCTGGGAGTGCGCGTAGTCCAATGCCTTGCCCACCTGATCGGTGATGTACACCGCGCGCGCCGGGTGCATCGGGCCGTGCTCCTCGAGCACATCGCCGGCGTCGCTACCGTCGACGAACTGCATGGCGATCCACAGCCGCCCGTCCTCGGCCCGGCCCCGGCTGTAAACCTGCACCACGTTGGGGTGATCGAGTCGGGCAGCCAGGTCGGCCTCCCGCTGAAAGCGCGCAGCGAACTGCGGATCGGCGGACAACTCGGCCGAGAGCACCTTGAGTGCGACGCTGCGCGGCAGGCTGGGGTGCTGCGCGAGGTACACCGTGCCCATGCCGCCGGCGCCGAGGACGCGCTCGATCCGGTATCCGGACACCACCGCACCCACCGGCATGGTCATGGCGTGCTCGCTTCGGCGGGGCCGGACGCGTCGTTATGGGCCGCCGTCTCGTTGGTGAATGACATAGCCCGGCCAGCATCACACATCCCAGGCATCCGTCGTTGCACGGATTGCGCGCGAACCTGCTCAGTTGAACGGTTCGCGGTGGGTCTCGACCCCGGATAGGCGGGCGGCGACGAAGTCCGCGCCCTGACCCGGCATCCCGTTGCCGGCGTAGACGTCGTGCAGTGCCCAATCACCACCACTCGAGCAGACCGGGTCACCCGCGTTGCACAATTCGATCGTCTTGGGTGCGTAGAGCGAGCCGATGGTGATCGGCGGAGCAGTGGAATCGACCATGTTGATGAAGCCGTTGGTCGGTTTGCCGAACAGCGCGACCGCGGCGACGTTCTCGGCGATCGAGTCCGACAGCGGTCCGGTGATGCCCGGCGGCAGCGGATAGTCGGCGGGGACCGTGTCGGAGGTCAGATAGGCGATCACGGCCGCGCCCTGGGAGAAACCACCCAGCACCATTTCGGTGTCGGGGCAGGTGGCCGCGATGTCGCGCACAGTGTTGCTGGCGTCCACCACACCGTCGACGGCGCGGGTGAAGTCCAGGGTCGCCGGGTACTGCACGGGCCGTACCTCGACCGACTTGTCCGGTAGCCGGGTGCGCAGCGCATCGACGAACGCCTGGCCGGTGCCACCAATGCCGGGCGGCTCGAAGGTTCCGCGTGCGAACACCACGCTGACGTCCGGGCAGGGCTCGGCCGCGGCGCTCGGCGCAGCGGGAAACGCCACCAGGGCCGACGAAATGAGTACAGCGACGGCGCTCAGTGCGCGGATTGAGCTGACCACCAAGAAACCCGACCTCCAACCGAACTGTGTGCAGGACGGATTCCCAGGTTCGGGCCGCGGCAAACCGGCCGGAGTCTGCCGGCTGACGTGTGCGGCGCGGTTCGTGAAAAGGTGTCCCGGTGCGCAGTACACCCCCAGAGCCGACCGAGCCGACTTCTGACTAGAGCAAAGTCGATGTCGAGACCTTCGCCGACGCGCTGCTGGACGCCGTCGAAGCCGACATGGAGGCACCGCACGACGAGACCTCGGCACCCGACGCGCTGACCACCGCCGGGTTGGCGCTGCGCCGGCTGGGCATCGAGTTCGTCCGGCGCTATCACCGGCTCGACATCGAGGAGGCCTCCGGCAAGCTCGACGAGCCGGTGCTGTTCGTCGCCAACCACGGCTTCGGCGGCATCTTCGACCTCAACGCGTTCGCCATCGGCGCAGCGCTCGATCAGCTGGGACTGGACCGGCCGTTGACCGTGCTGATGCACCAGATGGCGTGGACCATGGGTGTGGGTCCGTTGTTCGAGCCGCTCGGTGCCCGGCCAGCTAACCCGGACAGCGCCCGGGAGGCGTTCGCCAAGGGGCACCACGTCCTGGTGCTGCCCGGCGGCGACCTGGATGCCTTCAAACCGTGGGCCGAGCGCAACCGCATCGTGTTCGGTGGGCGCTCCGGCTTCGCGGCGCTGGCCATGGAGGTCGGGGTGCCGATCGTGCCGATCGTGACCGCGGGTGCCGGAGAGTCCTTGTTCGTGGTGTCCAACGGGGAACGGTTGGCGCGCGCGTTGCGGCTCGACAAAGCGCTGCGGCTCAAGGCATTGCCGGTGACGGTGTCGCTGCCGTGGGGTGTCAACGTCGGCGGCACGGGTATGTTGCTGCCGTACCTGCCGCTGCCGTCCAAACTGCGGACGCGGGTGCTCGCTCCGATGAGCGCCGTCGCCGGTGAGGACCGGGTCGGTTACGCCGAGCGGGTCCAGGAGTGCATGCAAACCGCGATGACCGAGCTGACCGAGGGACGACGGCCGCTACTCGGTTAACCCGGGCGGGGTGCGTACATGATCACGGCCACGCCGACCAGACAGATCAGCGCACCGGTGAGGTCCCAGCGGTCCGGCCGGAAGCCGTCGGCGACCACGCCCCACAGCAGCGAACCGGCCACGAACACGCCGCCGTAGGCGGCCAGGATTCGGCCGAAATGGGCGTCGGGTTGCAGCGTCGCCACGAAGCCGTAGGCCCCCAGCGCCAGCATGCCGACCCCGGCCCAGATCCAGCCGCGGTGCTCGCGGACGCCCTGCCACACCAGCCAGGCGCCGCCGATCTCCAGGATCGCCGCCAGCACGAACAAGACGACCGACTTCAGCACTGTCACTAACAGACTCCCTCGCCCCTCGACGCGAGTCCCGACTCTACTGCCGCGGTGGCCTCCGACCTCGGCTAACGTGAGGCCAAGTGCGCCCACACGGGTGCTCGTCTCGGGTGATACTCGACTGGCGAGGGAAAGGGAGGGGTCGTGGCGGAATCGCGGTCGCGCGCAGGTTCGACGTTCGGTAGGTATCGCCTCACCCGGCTGATCGGCCGCGGTGGCATGGGCGAGGTCTACGAAGCCTTCGACACCAGCAAGGACCGCACGGTTGCGGTGAAGATCCTGCCCGAGCACCTTTCCGACGACGATCAGTTCCGCACCCGGTTCCAGCGCGAATCGCATGCCGCGGCCGTGCTGGCCGAACCGCACATCATCCCGATCCATGACTGGGGCGAGATCGACGGCAAGCTCTATATCGACATGCGCTTGGTTCAGGGCCGGGATCTGCACGAACTCTTGGAGCAGGGGGCGCTGCAGCCGGCGCGTGCGGTTTCGATCATCGCCCAGATCGGTGCCGCGCTCGACGCTGCGCACGCCGTCGGGTTGATCCACCGCGACGTCAAACCGCAGAACATCTTGGTGACGCCGGCCGATTTCGCCTATCTGGTGGACTTCGGCATCGCCGAATTCACCGGCGAGACCCGACTCACCCAGGCCGGCAGCCACATCGGTTCGTTCGCCTACATGGCCCCGGAGCGCTTCGGGGACGCCGCGGCGACCCCGGCGGTCGATACCTACGCCTTGGCCGCTGTGCTGTTCGAGGCGCTCACCGGGCGGACCCCCTATACCGGCACCACGATGCAGACGCTGGTGGCCGCGCACCTGACCGCACCGCCACCGCGGCCCAGCGCAGTCAATCCCGGGTTACCGGCCGGCCTCGACGACGTCATCGCTCGCGGCATGGCCAAGGACCCGGCGGAGCGCTATGCCAGCGCCGGGGAATTGGGCCGGGCCGCGCAAGCGGCCCTGGGTTCACCGGCCACTGCCGGCCCGAACACCGGGCCGACGGCGGTGGCCGCGGGGCCGACCGCACCGGCCCCGGCGCCACCCACCATGGCGGCCGCCAACCCCTACCCGCTGCAGTGGGGACCGCAATCCTCGGTGCCGCCGGGGTATTCGGCTGCACCGCCCCAGCTTCCACCGTCGGCTCCGCAGCCCGCGGGTCCGTCGAATCCCCGCCCCTGGCTGGTGCCCGCACTGGTGGTGGCCGGCGTGGCGGCGCTGCTGCTCGGCGCGGTCGGTGTGGTGATCGGGATGTTGGTGCAGAACAACTCCAAGCCGATTGCCGACGAAACCTCTACGACACCAACCACATCGGATTACACCAACACCAGGACCGTGACCTCCACGACGGCCCCGCCGGCGCCGACGCCGACGGCGTTGCCGCCATATGTCACCGGACCGGACAACAGCGCCACCAAGGAAAGCTGTGAGTACTTCCAACTGAACGAGCGCAGTGGTTTCGGTACCCGCGCGGCGCGCGGCAGCACCGCCACCTCGTGTTTCTTCGCGCGCAGCGTGCTGCGCGCCTACTGGGACACCTTCCCGGACGCCAACCGGGAGGCGCGGACCGTGCTGGCTGCCGGCAGCGTCGACTGCCGCTCGGTGCCCGGCGCCCGTTGCGTCGATGCGTTGTTCGAAATGCGGTGCGCCGGCTACGGTTCCGACGACTGGATCACCTGCGTCGGAGGTAACGACGCGCGGGTCTACCTGTTCTGAGCCGGGTCGGCGTCAGCTACAGGTGCCGGCCGGCAGCGCAGCCAGCCGATCGGAGAGCCAGTCGGCGATCTGAGTCAGCGCTGCGGTGCCGTCACCGAAGCTGCCGGAGTTCGGTTCCGCGGCGATCGCCACCACGGTCTGACCGGCCGGGGTGTCCAGGATGCCGTACTGGCGCACCAGGTAGGCACCCGACGGCGACGGTCCCCAGCCACCCTTGAAGGCAGCGTTCGGCACGGTGCCCAGTCCCCACCGATGATCGGCGTTGATCTGGCGCATCAACTCGGCAACCGGTTGAAATGCCGGGGCGCAGCCGGCAGCGGCCAGGAAGTTCGCCTGGTTGGTCAGCGTCCATTCGGTCTGACCGAACGCGCTGAACTCTGGCCGCACCTTCTGCGATTGCACCACCGTGGCGCCATCCCCGTGGCCGCGCAGAACTTGCTGCACTTTCTCGGCGGCGCTGCTCGGATCGCCGAGGCCGGCCCAAATCCGTTCGGCGGCAGCGTTGTCCGAGGCTTCGATGGCGCTGACCATGTCGGCGGTCGGTTCTTCGGTACCGGATTCGGACAGCCCGGCCAGCACCAACGGCACCTTGATGGTGGACCAGGCCGGGCCTTTGGACCAGTCGCCGAGCGTCACCGCCGAGCCGTCGGAGCCGATCGGCCGTAGCACCAGTCCGACGGTGGCCGGTAACCGCGACTGCAGCTCGGCGAACTCGGCGGTCAGCGTCGCCGGGTCGGCCGGTACCGCGGAGTCGGCGGGCGGGGTGGACAGCACCGGCGCGCTCGGCGGCGGTGTGGCGCCGACGGTTTCGGACCTGCTGGCAGGTGCGGGGCCGTTGACCGCCGGCCCGGGGTCGCCTGCGCGCATCTCGCGTCCCGCGAAGACACCCGCGATCACCACGCCGGCCAGCACCAACAGCGCCACCAGGGCGATACCGAGCAGGCCGCGGACCCCCAGCGGGGCTGTGTGATGCGCGGTCGCGGCGGGGTGGTCGCCCCGGCCTGCGCGGTGCCGCGGTCTCACGCCGACCCGCCGAGATCGAGACGCACGGTAGCGCGCTGTGCTGCCCGAACGTCCCCACCAAACATGGTCGAAGAGTAGCAAGCAGGAGTGCACCGGCCCGGCAACGCGCGGGCTTCATCCACAGGACCATCCGTCCGCCGTGCGGCGCTGTCCGACCGCCGTGCGGCGGAACGACATTCGCCGGAGGGCGGATCAGGTCAGCGCAACCTTGCCCATCAGGATGTCCATCAGCGGCTTGCCGGGTGCGTAGGCTCCGGTGATCGACGACATCGTGTACCCGGAGTCCACGTACATCGTGATGCCGGTGACCGCGCTGGCCGCCGCGCTGTTGAGAAAGACCATGGCGTTGGCCATCTGCTCGGGGGTGTGCACGGCCAGGCCGACGTCGTCGCGGTAGTCCTGACCGAAGGTCAGCCAGGTGTCGGCGTTGGCCCGGGCCAGTGGGGTGTCGGTGGGGCCGGGGCAGATCGCATTGAGCCGGATCCCCTGCTTCAGCAGCGGATAGGCCCGGGTGGCCACGTAGCCGTTGATCACCTGTTTGGCGAACCCGTAGTGCATGCTGCCGTCGGCCTCGCGCTCCCGAACCCAGGCAGCGGCCGACTCGAAGTCGGGGGTGGCGAGAAGTTCCTGCACCCGCTCCAGGCCGAGTTCCCAGCCCGCGCCGGCCAGCGAGGAGATCAGGCACACCGCCGAACCGGCCGGCAACAGGCCGCGCGAGACCAACTCTTCGATCAGGTGGCGATGGCCGATCACGTTGACCCGCATCATCTCTGGCCCATCGGCGACACCGGCCGCCGAGAACACCGCGTGGATCGGCCCGGTGAGCTGATCCAGAGCCGAATCGATGCTGGCCCGGTCGGCCAGATCGACGTGGATCGAGGTGCCGACACCGTGCTCGACGGGGGCGATGTCCAGCACGATGACCTCGCCGCCCAACGCCGCCACGGCCTGTGCCGCTGCGGCGCCCATGCCGGTGGCCCCACCCACCACCAGGGCGCGCTTGCCGTCGTAGCGGAACTGTTCTTCGATGCCCGTCATCACGATCCTTCCCGGCGCCGCCCTGGCGCTGCACCAGACATTACGCGGAACCAATGTTTGGTTCAATACTCGGGCGTGGGAAAACTCAGGCGTCGCGCACGGCCACACCGCGCAGCACGGTGTCGCGGGTGTGGATCAAACCGCGGCGGGTGCCGAGCTCGTGCAGGATGTTCTCCGGAATCCATTGCTGGCCGATGACGCAGCGCGCCAACATCTCCGCGCTGGGGCTTTCGATCGCGATTTCACCGGACTTGATGCCCTGGGACAGCAGCGATTTCATCTGTCGCACCCGGGTGGTGAACGACCAGCCCGGTTCGGCGACGTCGGGTGGGGATTGCCGCATCCAGGCCAGTTGGATCCGGAACTCGTCCGGGAAACGGTCCAGGGCGTTGATGTTGATCCAGCTCAACGCATCGAGTTTGGCCAGCGGGGAGGAGTCGGACTCGAGCACTGCGGTCCAGCCGGCGCCCACCTTCTTGCCGAACGACAGCATGATCGACGTCAACAGTTCGTCCTTGGAGCCGATCACCCGGTAGACGGTTCCGGTGCCCATGCCGGCCGCGGCGGCGATGTCGCGGACCGTGGTCATCTCATAGCCGCGCCGACCGAACTCGGCGCGTGCGACCGCGCGCACATGGGCCGACTTGTCATCCAGTTCCTCTTGCTCCGACCAGGTTTCGATGACCTGCTGGGCAGCCGCGAACGCCGCAGAGGCGTCGAGTTCGGCATCAGTGGGGTCGCTGCCGGCCAACCCCTGCAAGATGATGTTGCACTGCAGCGTGGCCACCAGTTCGGTGGGCGCCTTGTGCCGGATCATGTCCAGCCCGACGTGCAGCATGGTCTGCACGATCCGGTCTGCCACGGTGGGCAGGTCGACGTCGGGCCGGATGTAGCCACTCCAGCGGCCGGCGCGCAACGCCTGCAGCATGGCGGCGGTGATCTTGGTCGGGCGCCGGGCGGTCAGCGCCATCAACTCGGGATCCGCGCTGGGCCCCTCGTAGAACGACATCTGCAGGGCAGCGCGGTGCCTGACTGCGCACCGCGCGATGGCGCAGCCGAGCCCGATGATCTGCTCGGATGGTGGCCGCGGATCGGGTTCATCGAGTCGCTGCAGCGCCACCTCACCGATGTGCTCGAGGTCCGCGTGGTAGTTGCGGATCAGCTCGATGAGGATGGCTTCCTTGGATTCGAAGTGGTGATAGAGGCTGCCCGCCAGAATTCCCGCGGCGTCGGCGATCTGCTGCAGCGAGGTGCGCAGGCCGGAGGTCGCGATCACGGTGTTGGCGGTCTGCAGGATCTCGGCGCGCCGAGAAGCATCGGTGCTGTCGGCGTCGGGCGGTGCCGCCGCCGAAGCCGGCCGGCTGCGCCCGCTGGTGCGGGGGCTGCGACGGGGTGCGGCACCGAGGTTCGTCATCGCGCCGAGTCTATCGACTACCGACCGGCGGGATCGGCTCCCGGGTTTTCTGGTCGGGAAACGCGACCCCAGCGTTACCTGGCATGACGCTGACACCGAGCCGGTCGCGCACTTCGAGCACCTGGTCGAGGATCGAGCCGGGCACCGGGTAGGAATCGGGCGCCGACCCCTGGTTGGACTGTTCGGCGATGTCTTCGGCGGTGGGTGCGCAGTGCGGATCGGCGCCGGTGACGATCGCGACCTGGTCCGCGAAGTCGATCACGGTGCTCCCCTCACGCTGGCTCGATCATGTTGCAGTGCCGATCAATTCGTAGCTTCTCCGGCCGTCGCCGTGCGGGCTCGGACGGTTTTGGCAATTGACTCGCGATGGGCTGGACTCTACTTTGGAACATATATTTGGTCAACGAATGAGGATCCCCGGGGAGTTCAGGTGACCGATACCGCCACAGTGGAACGACTGGGCATGCTGGCTTCGGCGTTGGCCGGCCGCCCCCTGGTGGTGGCGGCCACGGCCGACGGCGAGCCGGCCTGGACCGACGGCAAGACCATCTACCTCGACGGCAGCGCGGACCTGCAGGCCCAGCTCGAAGCGCTGGCCGTGCAGGCCTGCCTGCTTGCCGGGGGCGGGCTGGAGTCCGAGATCGTCGGCAAACTGGCCCGGAAGCAGAAGCTTGCCGACCGTTACCTGGCCGTGGAAGGGCGCCGGGCTCTGGGCGCCAACGCCGAACTGCTCCCGGCTCGGCTGCGCGCCCTGCTCGACGGCGCTGCCACGGACAGCGCATCGGCGGCGGCCTCGTTGCAGATCGCGCAGAGCAAGGCGTCGATCCCGGAGTCACCGGCCTGCTTCGGAACCATTCGGATCCGAAAATTGGCCGCCGCCCAGCGGGCCGCCGAGAAGTCCAAGGCGGCTGCCCAGGCCCGGCACCGGGCCCGCCGCGACTCTGGTGAGGAACTGCCTGAACTGCTCGAAGACGCCGAAACCGAAGAGATCATCGACCCGTTCTCCAGTCCGGTCGGCGGTGGCGGCGCGATCGGCAAGCTGCTGGCGAAACTGACCAGCAAGGTCCGCCAGCTCGGTTCGGGCGGCTCCCCGGGCGCAGATTCCCCGACCAACCGGCGGCGCTCGGCGAACGCCGGCGCCGGCGCCGTGGCGTCGTCGCTGCGGCCCGACGGTGAGGACGACACCGACACCGGACGTGCCGGGTTCCGTTACCCGGAATGGGACGCCCACCGCCGCAGGTACCGCCACGATTGGTGCACCGTCACCGAGGTCGAGGTCAAGGCTCGTGGCGAGGGCTGGACCATGCCGGACGGGCACGCGGTCCGGCGGTCGCTGACCAGGTTGGGCATGGGTCTGAGCCGGCACCACCGGCAGCGCCAGGGCGACGACCTCGACGTCGACGCCGTCGTCGAGTCCCGAGTGGAGGTGGCCGCCGGCTCGGCACCCGACGACGCCGTCTACGTCGACAACCTGCGACAGCGCCGGGACCTGTCGGTATTGGTCCTGTTGGATGTCTCCGGCTCGGCGGCCGAAGCCGGCAGCGCCGGCGGCACCGTGCACGAGCAACAGCGCGCCGCGGCCGCTGCCCTGACCGCGGCGCTGCATGAACTCGGTGACCGAGTTGCGTTGTACGCCTACCATTCTCAGGGGCGCTCGGCCGTCGAACTGAACGCGGTGAAGCGTTTCGACGACCGGTTCGACGCCGCCGCGATGCGTCGACTCTACGGCCTGCAGCCGGGCGCGTACTCCCGGTTGGGAGCTGCGATCCGGCACGGTGTAACCATCTTGACCACGCGTGCCGGCACGCCACGGCGGCTGCTGGTGGTGATCTCCGACGGGCTGGCCTACGACCACGGCTACGAACGTGGTTACGGGGCTGCCGATGCGCGGCGCGCCCTGGCCGAGGCGACCCAGGACGGGGTCGGCTGCGTGTGTTTGACCGTCGGTGCCGGCACCGACGTCGCCGACCTGCGCGCAGTCTTCGGCACCGCGGCGCACGCCACCGTGCGTCGACC
This sequence comes from Mycobacterium sp. NGS45, assembly GCF_059812645.1. NCBI lineage: Bacteria > Bacillati > Actinomycetota > Actinomycetes > Mycobacteriales > Mycobacteriaceae > Mycobacterium > Mycobacterium sp. NGS45. The sequence continues at coordinate 47,192 of NZ_JCALDB010000016.1, forward strand.
GGACCAACTGAGCCGGGTGATCGGGCCGCTGTTCCGGGTTGCGCTGGCCCGCGCTGAGGCACGGCGGCGCCGACCGTGACGAAAAGAGGTACCGATCAAGGCTTTACATGTGTGAATTCCCGATCGAGTCTTGTACCAAACATCTGTTCCACGTAGGCTCGGGCGTGTGGAGGTCACTCCGCGCACCGAAGTCAGTGAAGGGAAAGTGATGGCAGGCAACGGAGCCCAACGTCAACCGGACACCCCGCAAGCCCACCGGCGGCCGCGATGACTGCGGCGGCGGACCTGATGACCAAGCCGTCGGGACTCGACGGCTCCGAGCGGCCCTACTACGTCCCGGTCGGCAACGAGGAGGCGGTATTCAAAGCCGCGTACCGACAAGGACTTTCGATCGTCCTCAAGGGGCCCACCGGATGTGGCAAGACCCGCTTCGTGGAAGCCATGGCGCACGATCTGGGCCGGCCGTTGATCACCGTGTCCTGCCACGACGACCTGACCACCGCCGACCTGGTGGGCCGTTATCTGCTGCGCGGTGGTGACACCGAGTGGGTGGACGGGCCGCTGACCCGGGCCGTGCGCGAGGGTGCGATCTGCTATCTCGACGAGGTGGTCGAGGCCCGGCAGGACACCACCGTGGTGCTGCACCCACTGGCCGATCATCGCCGGCAGTTGCCGATCGACCGGCTGGGCATCACCTTGGATGCTGCCCCCGGATTCGGCCTGGTGGTGTCCTACAACCCCGGCTACCAGAGCGTGCTCAAGGATCTCAAGGACTCCACCCGGCAGCGGATGGTCGCACTGGATTTCAGCTTCCCGGATCCGGCCGTCGAGGAACGCATCGTGGCCCACGAGGCCGGGATCTCCGCCGACGCGGCAGCCCAGTTGGTGCAGTTCGCCTCAGCGATCCGGCGAATCGAATCCGGCGGGCTGCGTGAGGTGTCCTCGACCCGCGTCTTGATCGCGGCCGGCCGGCTGGTGGCCGAGGGGTTGAGCTTGCGTGAGGCGGCCCGCACCGCCGTGGTCGGCCCGCTGACCGATGATCCGAATCTCACCCGGGGTCTGGTCGAGATGATCGACGTCTACCTCGGCGACGGCGGGCGGCCGAGCGGTGATTGACGCCCGTCGCCCGGCGCCGCTACTGTCCGAACAAATATTAGGTTGCAGTCGCCGGACTGCCTGGTCACCTCGATGGGGGGCACGTGTCCTACGAAAGTAGCGCTGAGCCGATCAAGATCGGCTATCTGATGGATTTCACGCTGCCGGAGATGTTTCCGGCGGACATGAAGGACGATTTCACCGCGACCTTCGAGGTGGTCTTCGGAGATGCCCGCGAACAGGGCTTGATCGACCGGCCGATCCAGATGATCTATCGCGAAGTCGAGGGCCTGCCGAAGGGTTCGGTGAAAGCCGTCATCGACGCCTACGGCGAGTTGGTCGACGAAGGCTGCCTGGCGATCTTCGGACCGCACATCACCGACAACTGCGTGCCGACCAAGGAAGCCATCGAGGAGCGGTTCAAGGTGCCGGCGATCAGCGTCACCGGCACCGATGACTGGCTGGGCGAATGGACGTTCGCCTTCCCGCAGGGCTCGATGACCGACGAGCCGATCTTCTGGGCCGACCTGCTGGCCAAGCGCGGACTGTCCGAGGTCGGGGTGCTCATCGAGCAGTCGCTGATCGGCGAGAGCTATTTGAAGAATTTCCGCACGGCCTGCAAGCGCAAGGGCATCCGGATCGTGGCGGAGGCCTTGATCGCGCAGACCGCGCAGGACATCGACGCGGCCGTGCGCACCCTGCACGAGGCCAAGGCCGAAGCAATCGTGCACTGCGGCTTCGGATTCGGCATCGTCTTCATCAACCCGGCGTTGCAGGCGCTGGACTGGGACCCGCCCCGGTTCACCAGCACCGCCTTCCAGAACGCCTGGGTCAACCCGATCATGTGGCAGGCCTTCACCGGCTGGATCGGGGTGGACCAGTACGACGAAGAGAACCCGGTGCTGCAGGAGTTCCTGGACCGGTACCAGCAGGTCAAGGGTCGGCGACCGAAATACTGTGTGCCGCCGGTGAATCGAGATGTCGCGACCGCGCTGCTGCGGGCTTGCATCGATGCGCACCCGTTGAGTCCGCGCGGGGTCAAGGAGGCCTTGGAACGGGTCAAGATGATGCCGGCCGCAGCCGGCGCCCCGGGCACCCGGGTGTCGTTCGGAAAGTGGACCCGACGGGCCTGGATGGGTGCCGGCTACCTGGTGGCCCGCACCCTGGACCCCGACGGCGTCAATTCCCATCTGGTAGACCGCTTCGGCGAGGAGTAGGCCGATGACCACCGAGCAGGCACTCCCGCGGCCGGCGGACGAAAACCCCAAGGGCAGAAGGCCGTCCCCGCTGCCGTGGATCTGGCTGGCGCTGGCGCTCGCGGTGATCGGCGTGATCGCCTACCACGCCCGGATCGGAGCGGTGTCCCCGCGGATCCGCAACCCGGAGATACCCGAGGGGCCCGCACCCCGGCCGGTGGAACCGCTGCTGGGGTTCGACCACTGGGTCGCGGTGTTGCAGATCCTGACCATCTTCATGTGCCTCGGCGTGATCGTGGTATTCGTGGTGGCCTGGCGCCGTCACCCGCGGCACCCGTATCTGCTGATGGCGATCGTCACCACGTTGATCGTGTGGCAGGACCCGATCATGAACTGGGCCCCGTTCGCGGTGTACAACCCGGATCTGTGGCATTGGCCCGAGGATTGGCCATTGGTCAACATCTCGCCGACGGTCGAACCGTTCCTGGTGATCGGGTACGTGCTGTTCTACTTCGGTCCGTTCTTCGCGGCCCATCCGGTGCTGCGGCGACTGCAGGCCAAACGCCCACCGGAGTCTTTTGTCTGGCGACATCCGCTGATCAGCCTGGCCGCGCTGATCCTGGTGTTCGGCTTCATCATCGACATGTTCCTGGAAGTCACCCTGGTCCGCACCGGGATGTACATCTACTCGCAGGCCATCCCGTTCGGCACCATCTTCGCCGGTGAGCCCTGGCAGTTCCCGCTGCTGTGGGAGTCCACCCTGGTGACCATCGTGATGATGCCGGCCGGCGTGCTGGTGTACCGCGATGACACCGGTCGCACGGTCGCCGAGAAACTGGCCCAACGTGCCCGACTGTTCCCCAACCGGCCCGCGCTGGGCACCTTCACGGTGATGTTCATCGTGATCAACATCGCCTACTTCGGCTACGGATTCGGCTTCCAATTGATCAAGATCAGCGGCTTCGCCACCTCGGTGGCCTGTCCCTGGCCCTATCCGGAGGCCAAAGTCTATGACCCACAAGGGGAGTACGAAGCACAAGGCCAGCCCGGACCGTATTCGGTGGGCAAGTGGTCGACCTGGATGAGCGGACAACCGGCCGGCCGGCCGGATGTGGAACCCCCGGCCGACGGCGGCCGCTGCGCACCGAAGGAGGCGGCATGATCGAACCACGCTCCGTCGTGATCACCGGCGCGTCACGCGGTTTGGGGTTTGCCTCCGCGGTGCGGCTGTACCGGGAAGGCTGGCGCGTGGTGGCAGCCATGCGCACCCCCGACCGTGGCCTGCCGCTACTGCGCGAGGCCACCGGGGCCGCCGAAGACGACGACCGGCTGATCGGCGTGCAACTCGACCTGCTCGATGCGGCCTCGATCGACGCTGCGGCCAAGACCATCGAGGACACCGTCGGGGCGCCGTATGCCCTGGTGCACAACGCCGGCATCTCGGCCGCCGGCGTGGTCGAGGAGACCGACGCCCGACTGTGGCAGGACATGCTGGGCACGCACGTGATCGGTCCGGTGTCGCTGACCAAGGCCCTGCTGCCGGGGATGCGGGCGGCCGGGCGGGGCCGGATCGTGCTGGTGTCCAGTGCGGGCGGGGTGCGCGGTCAGCCGAGCACCGCGCCGTATTCGGCGGCCAAGGGCGCGCTGGAGCGCTGGGGCGAGTCGATGGGCACCGAGATCGCGCCGTTCGGCCTGGGCGTGACCGTGCTGGTCACCGGGACCTACGACACCGACATCATCACCGACGCCGGCACCACCGACGACCGCGATCTCGACGGCCCCTACGCGCGGGTGCATCAGCGGATGGACAAACGCGGCAGACTCGCCATGAGCCTGGCCCGCAACCCGGCCCGGTTCGCCGACGGGCTGGTGGCTGCGCTCGAGGATCGGGGCGCCTTCCGCAAGCACGCGGTTGGTCCGGATGCCTCGATGCTGTTGATAGCCAACCGGATACTGCCGTCCGCCGGGATGCATCAGCTGTCCCGGCTGGCCCTCGGGATTCCCCGCTACGGCGCGCTGCGTGACGGGGCCCCGCCCACCCTGAGCCAGCGGGCGATGCTCGCCGCGGTCCGGGTACTGCCGGATCCGGTGCTGTACCGCGCGATGGCATTGGCCGCGCGGTTCGCCACACCGCCGGCCGCGGAACCGGCCCCGGCAGCCGAGGCCGGCACCGAACCCCAACCCCCGGACAAAACCAGCCACGACGAAGGAAGCCACCCCGATGCCTGAGCGCTCCACCCCGGCCTATGAGGCCCGCCTGCTGATCGACGGCAAGCTGGTCGACGGTGAAGCCGGCACCTTCACCAACATCAACCCGGCCACCGAGGAGGTGCTCGGCGAGGTCTCGGACGGTTCGGCAGCCGAGCTGCAGCAGGCCATCGACGCCGCCCGCCGCGCCTTCGACGACACCGACTGGTCCACCAACCGCGGCTTCCGGGCGCGTTGCCTCGGGCAACTACAGGAAGCCCTGGAGTCCGAGGTGGAGGAGCTGCGCGATGAACTCATCCGGGAGGTGGGTTGCCCGCGCTCGATCACGCACGGACCGCAATTGGATGCGCCGCTGTCCGACGGGCTGCGTTACCCCGCCGAATTGATCGAAACCTATCCGTGGGAAACCGATTTGGGTGAGGTCTTCGTCGCGCTGACCGGACGCCAGACCCGCCGCAAAGTGTGGCGGGAGCCGGTCGGGGTGGTCGGCGCCATCGCGCCGTGGAACTTCCCGTTCGAGATCATCGTGCACAAGTTGGGCCAGGCGCTGGCGACCGGAAACACGGTGGTGCTCAAACCCGCCCCCGACACCCCGTTCAACGCGCTGCGCGTGGGTCGGTTGATCGCCGAGAAGACCGACATCCCGCCCGGTGTGGTCAACGTGGTCAGCACCTCCGACAACGCCGTCGCCGAGGAACTGGTGCTCTCACCCAAGGTGGACATGATCTCGTTCACCGGCTCCACCGCGGTGGGCAAGCGGATAATGGAAAAGGGTGCCGCCACCATGAAGCGGCTGTTCCTCGAACTCGGCGGCAAGTCGGCAACCATCGTGCTCGACGACGCCGACCTGGCCTCGGCCTGCATGATCGGCATCGGTCCGCTGGTGCACGCCGGCCAGGGCTGTGCTGCGCCCACCCGACTGCTGCTGCCGCGCTCCCGCTACGACGAGGGCGTGGCGATCCTGGAGGGCATCTACGGCGACATCGCGCCCGGTGACCCGCAGGATCCCGGAACCATCTGTGGCCCGGTGATTTCCGACCGGCAACGCAGCCGGATCCGGTCACTGATCCAAACCGGCGTCGACGAGGGCGCCAAGTTGCTGGTGGGCGGAGCCGAGCCACCGGAGGGATTCGACGCCGGATTCTGGGTGCGACCCACGCTGTTCGTCGACGTCGACAACTCGATGACCATCGCGCAGGAGGAGATCTTCGGACCGGTGCTCGTAGTCATCCCCTATGAGGACGACGAACACGCCATCCGGATCGCCAATGACAGCGTCTACGGCCTGGCCGGCAACGTGATGTCGGGGTCGGTGCAGCGTTCGCTGGCGGTCGCCGGCCGAATGCGGGCCGGGTTCATCGGTTGCAACGGCACCACCGGATACGGCGCCGACGTGCCGTTCGGCGGATACAAGGCCAGCGGCTTGGGCCGGCAGAACGGTGTCGCCGGCTTCGACCAGTACACCGAAGTCAAATCCGTTGCCTACCCGGTTGATTGACCAGAACTCGAGGGGACTGCTGATATGCAACTATTCGACGACCTGGAGGACTTCGGCGCCTTCGATGACGTGGTGTCGGGCAACGTTCGGGATCCCTATCCCGAGTTGGCCCGGCTGCGGCGCGAGGAACCCGTGCAGCGCATCGACATGTCCGGGATGCCCGGCGAAGAAGGCAAACCGGTGTTCATCGTGTACCGGCACGAGTACGCCCAGCAGATGCTGCGGGACAACGAGACCTTTTCCTCGGCGGTGGTGTTGCAGGCCTTCGGCGACGTGCTCGGTCACCAGGTGATGCTCGGCATGGACGAACCCGACCACGGCCGGCACCGCGCCCTGGTGTCCAAGGCGTTCTCGCAGAAGGCGTTGGCGCGCTGGGAGGATGAACTGGTCGGCCGGGTGGCCAACGAGCTGATCGACCAGTTCGCCGAGCGTGGGTGCGCCGATCTGGTCAAGGAATTCAACTTTCCGTACCCGACCCGGATCATCGCCGGTCTGCTCGGCCTGCCCGAAGAGGACTTCGAACAGTTCCAGCGCTGGTCCATCTCCCTGCTGAGTTTCACCATCAACCCGGAGCGCGGCAAGGCGGCCTCGCAGACCTTGGTGGAGTACTTTCGGCCCATCCTGGAGGCCCGGCGCAGCGACCCCCAGGATGATGTGATCAGCAGCCTGGCTGCCGCCGAGATCGACGGCCACCGACTCGCCGACGAAGAGATCTTCTCGTTCCTGCGGTTGCTGCTGCCGGCCGGGATCGAAACCACCTACCGCTCGTTGGGCAACCTGTTGTTCGCCCTGCTGTCCGATTCCGATCAGCTGGCCGCGGTACGCGCCGACCGCAGCTTGCTGCCGCAGGGGATCGAGGAGGCCGTGCGCTGGGATCCGCCACTGCTGACCATCACCCGCGTTGCGACCCGCGACACCGAGCTCGGCGGGGTGCCGATCCCGCAGGGCTCCTCGGTGATGCCGATGCTGGGTGCGGCCAACCGGCAGGAGGATCGCTACCCCGATCCGGACAGCTATGACATCTTCCGCACCGCGCGCGCCCACCTGGGCTGGGGGCATGGCGTGCATGTCTGCCTGGGCATGCATCTGGCCCGGCTGGAGATGCGCACCGCGATCAACTTGCTGTTGGACCGGCTACCGAATCTGCGGCTGGATCCAGGCGATTCCGATCCGCACATCCGCGGCCAGGTATTCCGTTCACCGACCGCGCTGCCGGTCGCCTTCGACCAGGTGGTGCTGCGGTGACCGACCAGATGCAAGCGGCCGACGCGACCGCGCAACCGGACTTCGAGACCGTGGACTATTTCTTCGATCAGTCCCTGGTGCCGAACCCGTACCCGTACTTCGACTACCTGCGCGAGCAGGCACCGGTGCGGCCGGCGACACCGCACGGGGTGGTCGCGATCACCGGCTACGCCGAAGCGCTTGCGGCCTACAAGGATCCGGCGTTCTCGTCGTGCGTGGCGGTGGCCGGACCATTCCCGCCGCTACCTTTCGTGCCGGAAGGTGACGACATCGGACCGCAGATCGAGGCGCATCGCGCGCAGATCCCGATGTCCGAACACGTGGTCACGATGGACGCTGAAGAGCACACCAAGACCCGGGCGCTGCTGTCCAAGCTGATCACCCCGAAACGGCTCAGCGAGAACGAAGAGTTCATGTGGCGGCTGGCCGATCAGCGACTGGACACCTTCATCGAACGCGGGTCCTGTGAGTTCATGGCCGACTATGCGCAACCGTTCGCGATGTTGGTGATCGCCGATCTGCTGGGCGTGCCCGAGGCCGACCACCCGGAGTTCTCGGCCACCCTGGATCGCGAGGTGGTGGGCGCGATCGGCGACGAAGAGACCGTCACGCACAACCCGTTGATGTGGCTGGATGAGAAGTTCCGCTCCTACATCACCGACCGGCGCCGGCAGGCGCGCGCCGACGTACTGTCCGAACTCGCCTCGGCGACCTATCCGGATGGTTCGTTGCCGGATGTCGAGGAAGTGGTCAAGCTCGCCACGTTCCTGTTCGCGGCCGGTATGGACACCACCACCAAGCTGCTGTCCACGGCCCTCCGGGTGCTGGGTGAGCGACCCGATCTGCAGCAGACCCTGCGCGCCGACCGCAGCCAGATCCCGACCTTCCTGGAGGAGTCGCTGCGGACCGAAAGCCCGGTCAAGAGCCACTTCCGGTTGGCCCGCACCAACACCAAGCTCGGTGATGTCGAGATCCCGGCCGGCACCATCATCATGTTGCTGCCCGGCGCAAGCAACCGGGATCCGGCCAAATTCGGCGACCCGCAAGAGTTTTCGCACACCCGACGGAATGTGCGGGAACACATCGCCTTTGGCCGCGGTGCGCATTCCTGCCCGGGCGCGCCGCTGGCGCGGGCCGAAGCCCGGATATCGCTGAACCGGATCCTGGACCGGATGGCCGACATCAGGATCAACGAGGCCGAACACGGCCGGGCAGAGGAGCGCCGCTACGAGTACGAGCCGACGTTCATCATGCGCGGGTTGAGCACACTGCACATCGAGTTCGACCCGATCGGCTGAGCTGGGATGCGGTTGGACGGCTCAGCGCACCAGCGGCGCCAGATACTTGCTCGCGTAGCTGCGCACCGCGTCCGGATCGGTCACGTTCAGCACCGGGGTGCGGATCTGGGCCAGCGACCGCGCGGTCCGCACGTGCAGTTCGGCGATCGCGCGCAGATCCGGATCCGACAGCGTGGCTCCGGCCGCGCGCAGGGCTCTGGCCATCGTGATCGCGGTCGCCGACATGAACGCGTCGGCGCTGCCGAAGACGTCGCGCACCTCGGCGGACTCGTTGTCGAGCTCGAGGAATCGGGCCAGCAGTGGGTCCTCGGTCAGCATGTGCAGGCCCTCGCAGAACAACGCGATGGCAGCCTCCTTCGGGTCCGATTGGCCGGCCCCGACCGCGGTCAGCCGGGCCATGGCCTGATCGAAGGCCCGCCGGGCCAGCGCACTGATCAACGCTTCCCGGCTCGGGAAGCGCCGGTAGAGCGTGCTGCGGCTGATCCCGGCCGCGCGCGCGATGGCGTCGAGCTGCGCCCGCTCGACCCCGAGCAGCGCGACCTCCGCACCGGCGGCCGCCAGGATCGCGGCCTCCTGTTCGGCAGCGTCGCTACGGGTGCGCGGCGCTCGCATACCACCGGCTCCTCGGCTCTCCCGTCGCTGACATGAAGAACGAGAATACGTCTCAACGTTTCAGTGAGGTCGAGAAACCCGTCAGGTTGCTGGACGCAGCGCACCGGCCGCGGGTCAGCTGCCGGCTGAGTCCGCCAGGACGGCGGACGGTCGGGCGCGGACTTCGGATTTACCTGACCGTAAATAGACGCGCCCAAGTGCCATCCGGTTGCGCAATTGCGCATGTGTAGCGGTATTTCCACACGGCATCCGGTGAAGTTAATGAGAATTCCCTGAAAGCTTGACGCTAATGTGAGGGCCACCATACGGTGACGGTCGGTGCCGAACCCGTCACCACGAGTTGCTGGTCTCCGCTCCCCAGGGCGGAGGCGCTGCGGGGAGGGATGTTGACTTTGCGTTACCAGCGGTTGCACCGTGCCGGCGAACGACGGTTCCACGAGTGCGCTGCAATCGCGGACCGCGCTGGCCGATGCGTTCCGGTCGGCCGACACGCAGAGGATCCGCTCCGATGACCGTCCAGGATTCGCCGCCGGCCCGCCCGCAGGGCGACGGCGTCAAGGCCATCGAGGACTGGACCACCGGCTACGTCCGGCGCCACCCGATGGCGTCCGTCGCGACGGTCGGCGACCAGTTCGTCATCGGGGTGCGCACCATCCAGTACCTGTTCGTCGATCTGTTCACCGGCCGCTTCCAGTGGAAGGAATTCGTCCGCCAGGGCGCGTTCATGGCCGGAACCTCGGTGGTGCCGACCGTGCTGGTGGCATTGCCGATCGGCGTCACGCTCTCGATCCAGTTCGCGTTGTTGGCCAGCCAGGTGGGCGCCACCTCGCTGGCCGGTGCGGCCAGCGGACTGGCGGTGATCCGGCAGGCCGCCTCGCTGGTGGCCGCGGTGCTGATGGCCGCCGCGGTCGGCTCGGCGATCACCGCCGATCTCGGTTCGCGCACCATGCGCGAGGAGATCGACGCGATGGAGGTCATGGGTGTCTCGGTGCTGCGCCGCCTGGTGGTGCCGCGCTTCGCGGCGGCCATCATGATCGGCGTCGCGCTCACCGGTGTGGTGGCCTTCGTCGGCTTCTTGGCCAGCTACCTGTTCAACGTCTACTTCCAAAACGGTGCACCGGGCAGCTTCGTCGCCACCTTCGCGTCCTTCACCACCACCGGCGACATGATCGTCGCGTTGATCAAGGCGGTGATCTTCGGGGCGATCGTCGCGGTGGTCTCGGCGCAGAAGGGGCTGTCCACGCAGGGCGGCCCGACCGGCGTCGCGAACTCGGTGAACGCCGCGGTGGTCGAATCCATCCTGGTGCTGATGATCGTCAACGTCTCGGTCAGCCAGCTCTACGTGATGCTGTTCCCACGGACGGGCCTGTGACATGACCGCCTCGACCTACGTACCGATTCTGGGACGCCTGTCCCGGGCCGGCAGCCGGATCGCCGAACCGATCATGCGGCTCGGCCACATGCTGGTGTTCTTCGTCCGGGCCCTGGCCGGGATCCCGATCGCGCTGCGGCACTACCGCTCCGAGTTCACCCGCCTGCTCTCCGACATCGCCTGGGGCAACGGCTCGTTGGTGGTCGGCGGCGGTACCGCGGGGGTGGCGATCGTGCTCGGTGTCACGGTCGGTGCGCTGGTCGGCATCGAGGGCTACAACTTCTTGAACCTGCTGGGCCTGGGTCCGGCGACCGGCATCATCTCCTCGCTGGTCAACACCCGTGAACTGGCCCCGATCGCGGCGTCGCTGGCATTCGCGACGCAGGCCGGCTGCCGGTTCACCGCGCAACTCGGCTCGATGCGGATCGCCGAGGAGATCGACGCGCTGGACTCGCTGGCCATCCGGCCGATCCCGTACCTGGTCACCACCCGGCTGATGGCCTCGATCGTGGCGGTGATCCCGCTCTACGTCGCCTGCTTGGCGGTCAGCTACCTGACCACCCAGCTGGTGGTGGCCGCGATCAGCGGCGGGTCCACCGGCTCCTACCTGCATTACTTCACGATGATGCTGTCCGGCTCCGACATCGTGTACTCGTTGATCAAGACCGTGGTGTTCGTCTGGCTGGCGTCCACGGTGCAGTGCTACTACGGCTTCTACGCCAGCGGCGGGCCGGAGGGCGTGGGGGTGGCCGCCGGGCACGCCATGCGTGCCAGCATCACGGTGGTGGTGATCGTCAATATGCTGCTCACGATGGCCATCTGGAGCGTGGACGCCGGCGCAAGGTTCGGTGGCTGATGTCCAGCGCATTCGATGGTGACGGCCGCGGACCGACCGCGCGCCAGCTGTTTGGTTGCGGTGTCGCGGTGCTGGCGGTCGCGGCACTGGTGACCGGAATACTGCTGTACAAGTCGACCGGCAGGCTGGACCCCTACGTCCGCGTGGTGGCGAACCTCGAGAACGTCGGCGACGGCCTGCCGCAGAAGTCGGACGTCAAGTACCACGGCCTGCTGGTCGGTTCGGTCAACAACGTGATCCCGGCGGCCGACGGCAACCCGAACTTCGTGCACATCAACCTCGATCCCGAGTACGCCAAGTCGATTCCGGCCAACGTGACCGCGCGGGTGGTGCCGAGCAACGTGTTCGCGGTGTCCTCGGTGCAACTGGTGGACCAGGGCGGCGGTCCGGCGATCCAACCCGGAACCCACATCGCCGAAGACACCGAGTTGCCGACGGTGTTGTTCCAGACCACGATCAGCAAGCTGCGCGACATCCTGGCCGCCACCGGCCGCGGCCGCGAGGACCACACCGTCGGTCTGCTGGCCGCGGTGCAGGAAGCCACCCACAACCGGCGCGGCAAGCTGCTCACCAGTGGCGCGCAGCTGAGCCGCACGCTCGACGAACTCGACAAGATCGTCGCCGGCAACCCGGACGGCACCACGGTGTCGGCGTTGATCGACGCCGCCGAGGGCCTGCAGGCCACCGCACCCGAGTTGCTCGACTCGCTGCAGCAGGCGGTCCGGCCGATGCAGACGCTGGTCGAGCAGCGCGCGCAACTGCGCTCATTGCTCGGTGCCGGGATGAACACCCTGGGCACCACGCACACCTCGCTGGCCAACCACTCCGACCGGCTGGTGAAGATCACCGGCGAGCTCACCCCGGTGATTGGGGTGTTGGCTCAGACCGCGCACCACTACGTGCCGGCGTTCGTCAAGCTCAACGGGTTGTCCAAGAAGTTCTTCGACGAAGTGTGGATTTCCGAGGTGGACACCGGGAACATGCGGATCAACCTGTCGCTGACCCCGAGCTACACCTACACCCGGGCGGACTGCCCGCGCTACGGCGAGCTGAAGGGACCCAGCTGCTTCACCGCACCGCTGATCCCGGTGCGCCCGGATCTGCCCGAAGTCCTGATGCCGCAGAACTACCAGCCGCCCAAGGACCTGGCGCCGCCGCGCGGGACCGTGCTGGGCCCGAACGGCAACCTGGTGGCGGTCGGGCCGCCGCTGCTGCAGCCGAACGGCCCCAACCTGGTGGACCCCAACCCGCCGCTGCCGCCGGGCTTCAGCCCGGCCCCGCCGGTGCCCGGCACCGCCAACCCTGACCTGGGTACCGGGCCGTTCCCGGATCCGACCTACACACCGCCCGCTCCGGTGGCACCCAAACCTTGGGACCAGCCCGCGCCCGGCGCGCAGGCACCGGCCCCGGCCGAGCCGGCCGCACCCGCGCCGGCGGCTCCGGCCCCGGCCGCTCCGGGTACCGGGTTCCCCGCCGAGGCTGCGTCGTTCGGCGGCAACGTCGGCCCGGTTGGCAGCGCGCAGGAGCGCACCGCGCTGAGCGCCATCACCGGCCAGCCGGCCAGCACGGCCACCCAGCTGTTGCTCGGACCGGTCACCCGCGGTATGACGGTGTCCCTGACCGAGCAGAGCCAGGCAGAGAGGCCGTCGTGAGGTACCGCACCGCAGCTGTCGGACTGGCCATCTTCATGGTGGTCGCGTTGACGCTGACGTATCTGATCTATGCCACGTTGCGCCGCGACGTGTCCGGCAAGACCACGCCGTACGCCGCGATGTTCTCCGACGTCTTCGGGTTGCGGGAGGGCGACGACGTGCGGATGGCCGGCGTGCGGGTCGGCCGGGTCGAGAAGATCGAACTGCACGGCAACGAGGCCAAGGTGTCGTTCGTGGTGCAAAACGACCAGCGGGTGCTGGGCAACACGGTGGCCTCGGTGACCTACCAGAACATCGTCGGCCAGCGCTACCTGGGCCTGTCGCTGGGTAGCGTCGGCGAGCCCGAACCGCTGCCCGCGCACAGCGTGATCCCGATTGAGCAGACCGATCCGTCGTTCGACGTCGGTTATCTGCTCAACGGCTACGAACCGCTGTTCAGCGTGCTCAACGTCGAAGACGCCGACAATCTCACCAAAGGCGTCATCGACTCGCTGCAGGGTGACACCCGATCGATCACCACGCTGGTGGATCAGACCTCGCGGCTGACCGAATCGGTGGCCGGCCGCGATGAGGCCCTCGGCGGCGTGATCACCAACCTCAACACGCTGTTCGGGACGCTGGCCCAGCAGAACGAGAACCTGGACAACGTGATCGCCAACACCCAGCAGGTGGTCACCAGCTTCGACGCCCGCCGGCCGGAATTGATCGACTCGATGGGGTCGATCGCCAGGGTGGTGCGGCAGCTGTCCACCATCTCCGACGAGGTGTACCCGTCGCTGGACGCGTTGGTGGCGCGTGAGCCGGGCTTCGTGAAGCACATGGTTTCGATCGAGCCGCAGTTGGCGTTCACCGGTGCCAACCTGCCGCTGATGCTCAAGGGCCTGGCCCGGCTCAGCGGCGAGGGCGCCTACACCCAGGTGTACGCCTGCGACCTGAACGCCACCGGATTCTTCCCGGGCCTCAACGACGTCACGCCGATCATCGTCGCGGCCGCGACACCGGGCAACAAGACTATGTATTCACCGAGGTGCAGGAACATGGCCAATGGCTGATCCGGTATCGGCCCGGCGCCGTCCATTGGAGTCCTACAACCGGACCTGGTTGGGGATCATCGCGTTGGTCGTGGTGGGTGTGTTGGTCGCTGCGATGCTGATGGTCAAGCTGCTGGGCTTCGGCTACAAGAACTACAGCGCGCAGTTCCTGCAGGCCGCCGCACTACAGGTGGGCAACCCGGTCACGATCGCCGGTATCGAGGTCGGAACCGTGCAGGGCTTGAAGCTGGCCGGCGACCGGGTCGACGTCGACATGCGGGTGCGCGACGACGTCAAGCTCGGCGAGGACACCCGGGCCAGCATCCGGATCACCACGATCCTGGGTTCGCGGTATCTGTCGCTGGAGCCGGGCGGTGTGGGCGAATTGCCGGACGGCATCATCGATCTCGACCACACCGAGGTGCCCTACGACCTGCAGACCGCACTGCAGGACGTGGCCACCACCTACAGCGAGGTCAACACCGATCAGTTCGCCGAGTCGCTCGGCGTGCTGGGCAAGCAGCTCGCGACGCTGCCGCCGGTGGTGCCGCAGGCCATGCACAACATCCAGACCCTGTCCTCGATCGTCGCCGACCGCCGCGATCAGCTCGGGGAGCTACTGGAGACCACCGAACTGGTCAGCAACACGCTGCGCCGTCAGCAGGCCAACATCGGCAACATGGTGCGGCAGGGCCAACAGCTGCTCGGCGACTTCGTGGTCCGCCAGGCCACCTTCCAGGCCATGATGGATTCGCTCACCAACCTGGTGAACACGCTCAGCGATGTGGTGATCAACGACCGTCCGAAGCTCGAGGAACTGCTCGGCAACCTGCGCGAGCTCACCGACATGCTGGGCCAGCACGACGATCTGCTGCGCAGCACGCTGCAGGTCGGTCCGGTCACGCTGCGGCAGTTGGCCAACGCCACCGGTACCGGTAACGCGGTAGACCTGACGGTCAGCAACGGTCTGCTCATCGACTCCTGGATGTGCGCGATCAGCGGGCGGGCCAAGCAGTTCAACATGATCCAGTACTTCAAGGACTGCAGGTGATGAGCGGCAAGGGCAAGGTCATAGCGCTGGTGGCGGGGATCGCCGTGCTGGCGCTGATCGCGGGCTTGATCGGCTGGAAGGCCTGGCAGCAGCGCGCCGACGTCATCCACGTCACCGCGCAGTTCGACAGCGCAGCCGGCTTGTACACCAACAACAAGGTCGCGGTGCTTGGCATGCCGGTCGGCCAGGTCACCAAGATCACGCCCCGGACCGGCTACGTCGAGGTGCAGTTCACCGTCGACCGCGATGTCGCGGTCCCGGCTGAGGTGAAGGCCGTGACGATCTCCAATTCGATCCTGACCGACCGTCAGATCGAACTGACCCCGCCCTACCGCGGTGGTCCCACGCTGCAGGACGGCGCCACCATCGGGCTCCCCGACACCCACACGCCGGTCGAGTTCGCCAAGGTACTCGACGTCATCAACAAGCTGTCGGTGTCGCTCGAGGGCGATGGTGAAGGTGGCGGACCGGTGGCCGACGTCGTCAACAACGCCGCCGCGATCGCTGACGGCAACGGTGAGCTGATCAAGACCGCGCTCGGTGAACTCTCCGAGGCGCTGAGGCTGTCGGCGGACAATGGTGCCAAGTCCGAAAAACAGATCACCACGATCGTCAAGAACATCAGCTCGCTGTTCGACGCGGCCGCCCAGAACGACACCACGCTGCGCGAATTCGGTTCCACCATCCGGCAACTGAGCCAGATCCTGGCCGACGAGAACCTGGGCACCGGCTCCACCGGCCGGTTGCTCAACGACGTGGTCAAGCAGACCGGCGAGATCCTGGAAGCCAACCGGGACAACATCAAGGCCGCCATCGAGAACGGCAACATAGCCCTGAAGACCACCGTCGACCACCAGCGCGACCTGGCCGAATTCCTTGACGTCGCGCCGCTGACGCTGGACAACCTCTACAACATCGTGGACCGGGAAAACGGTGCGGCCCGAGTCAAGTTGATGACCGACCGGGTGCTGTTCGACAACCAGTTCATCAAGGAGGTCTGCAACATGATGGGCCTGCGCCAGCTGGGCTGCAGCACGGGCACCTTGCAGGACTTCGGCCCGGACTTCGGTTTGACCTACGTGCTGGACGGACTCGCGGCAATGGGGCAGAAGTGATGAGCGCGCGCAACCGAAAGGCAGCACTGGCCGCGACGGTGGTGGCGTTGACCGCCTCGGCCTGCGCCACCAACGGCGTCTCCAGCCTGCCGCTGCCGGCGCCCGGTGTGGGTGGCGACGGCTACGTCATCACCGCGGTCTTCGAGAACGCGCTCAACCTTCCGGCCGACGCCAAGGTGAAGCTGGCCGGCGCCGACGTCGGCCAGATGACGTCGATGGTTGCCAAGGACTACACCGCGGTCACCGAACTGCGCATCATGGAAGGCGTCCGGCTTCCGGTTGGCAGCACCGCAGAACTGCGTTCGGCAACGCCGCTGGGTGACGTGTTCATCTCGCTGCGGCCGCCGACCGCCGCCGGACCGAACCCGCCGCTGCTGCAGGACGGCGACACCATCCCGCTGGAGTCCACCGCGGCCGCGGCGACCGTCGAGTCGGTCCTGAGCTCGGCCGCGATCCTGGTGAACGGCGGTGCGGTGCGCAACTTCACCAGCATCGTCAACGGGCTGGGCAAGGCGACCGGCGATCAGGGCCAGGCCTTCGGTGCGCTGATCGGCAAGACCAACCATCTGCTGGACACCATGAATGCCCGCTCCGACCAGATCTCCGAGGCGATGACCCAGACCTCGGAACTGGCCAAGGCCATCGATGCCAAGAACCAGGTGCTCTCCGATGTGATGGCCAACGCGGCGCCGGCCACCGAGGTGCTGGCCGAGAACACCACCCAGGTGGCCGACCTGCTTCGGGTGGCCGGTGACACCACCGAGGAACTGCGGAAGTTCCCGTCGGTGGCCGGCACCGACACCAGCGGACGCTCCGTGATCAAGGACGCCAACCAGATCGCCGAGCAATTCAACAACGTGGTGCTGGAGCCCGACGCCACCCTGTTCTCGCTGAACCGGTTGATGCCGCCGCTGATCAAATCGACTCCCAGCGCCGCGATCTCGACGCGCGCCAGCATCGACCGGCTGGTCCTGGGCCACATCCCGGACATCGGTTTCAAGGGCGACCTGGGTCTGCACGGGCCGAAGTGGAACGAATTCCAGCAGTTGGTCGGATCGTTCAAGTACACCCTGTTCCGGCTGCAGGAGCGCATCGTCGGCAAGGGTCCCGGCGTACCGCAGGTGCCGGTGATTCCGGACCCGAACGCGCCCGGTCAGGTGCAGGTGGCCACGCCGGAGCCGGTCCCGCCGGCACCTGAGTATCCGCACCTGCCCGAGGCGCCGCCGGTTACGCCGGTCGCGCCCGGCCCGGCCGAGGCCACGCCGGCACCGCAGTCGGGGGTGCCGCAATGATCGGGCGGTTGGCCGACGGTGTGGTGGGCGTGGTCCGCGCCGGTCACCGCAAGAAGTCGTGGCTGTCGTCGCTGGCGCTGGTGCTGGTGCTGGTGGTGGCCGGGGCCTACCTGTTCCTGGGGGCGCTGCGGGTCAATCCGCTGTCCTCCTCCTACCGGGTGATGGTCGAACTGCCGGAGTCCGGCGGACTGCTGACCGACCAGGACGTCACGTTGCGCGGCGTTCCGATCGGTCGGGTGGAGACGCTGGCGCTGTCGCCGGAAGGGGTCAACGCCACGCTGCGGGTGGACTCCAACATTCAGCTCTCGAAGTCGACCGGCGTGCGGGTTTCGGGTCTGTCGCCGGCCGGTGAGCAGTACGTCGACTTCGACGGCGGCGACGGTTCCGGGCCGTTCCTGGAGGACGGCAGCGTGATCAAACTGGGCACCGCCACGGTCCCGGTCACGCTGGCCGAACTGTTGGCCAACGCCGACGGGCTGCTGGCCCAGACCGACACCAGCAAGCTGGAGTTGATCAAGGAAGAGCTCAGCCTGAGCCAGGCCGGTCCGGAGAAGCTGGCCGACATCATCGACGGCGGCACGTTCCTGCTCGGCACCCTGGATTCGGTGCTGCCGGAAACCACCAGCCTGCTGCGCAACAGCCGGGTGGTGCTGCAACTGGCTGCCGACAAGAACGCCGGCCTGGACGTCGCCACCGACAACCTGGCTTCCACGTTCACCGGTATCGACAAGATGCGCGAGGGTTTCCGCCGGCTGACCAACCAGACGCCAGGCTCGCTGGCCCAGGTGGACAACCTGTTCGCGGACAACTCCGACACCATGGTGCAGCTGCTGGGCAATCTGACCACCACGTCACGGCTGCTGTACCTGCGGGTGCCGGCGCTGAACGCGCTGTTCCCGGATCACCGCGGCTCGCTGCTGGATGCCCTGGGCTCGATCATGCACGACAACGGCCTGTGGGCGACCGGTGACATCTACCCGCGCTACGCCTGCGACTACGGCACCCCGAGGATGCCTCCGTCGGCAGCGGACTTCCCCGAACCGTTCATGTACACCTATTGCCGCGACGACGATCCGGCCGTGCTGATCCGTGGTGCCAAGAACGCGCCGCGCCCGGCCGGGGACGACACAGCGGGGCCGCCGCCGGGAGCCGATCTGGGCCGGCGCACCGACCCCACACCCAAGGGGCGCTACACCATCCCGACGCCCTATGGTGGTCCGACCCTGCCGATCGAACCGCCGCGCTAGAACCTGCAAGGAGTAATGTTCGATGTCCGTGACGACCGATAAGAAATCCGACAGCGACGGTATCGAGGACGAGACCAGCACCGCGGTCGAACCCGAGCCGACTGTCGAGATCGATGCGTCGACCGCGGACACCGTCGAGGCCAGCACCGCCGAACCGGCCGAACCGGCCGGGGATGACGGCGACGGCGACGTTCCCGACGTCGCCGACAGCGCGACCGACGAAGACGACGGCAAACCCCGGCTGTGGCTGCGGATCGTGGCCGGCGCCCTGGTCGCGCTGTTCGTCCTGGCCTTCGCCGGGGTGGCCGGGTATCTGGGCTGGAGCCAGTGGCAGGCCGACCAGGTCGACGATGCCGCCGAGCAGGCTCAGGCGGCCGCGGTCAGCTACGCGCAGGTGCTGACCAGCATCGACTCCGACAAGGTGGACGAGAACTTCCGGCAGGTGCTGGAAGGCTCCACCGGTGAGTTCAAGGACATGTACTCGCAGTCCAGCGTGCAGCTGCGCCAGCTGCTGATCGACAACAAGGCCCAGGCGCACGGCGTGGTGCTGGAGTCGGCCGTGCAGTCCGCATCCAAGGACAAGGTCGTGGTGTTGCTGTTCGTCGACCAGTCGGTGTCCAACACCCAGGTGCCGGACCCGCGGATCGACCGCAGCCGGATCAAGATGACCATGGAGAAGGTCGACGGCGCCTGGCGGGCCAGCAAGGTCGAACTGCCCTAACCGCATCGGCAGCCACACGATCAGCACCAAGAAGGGACAGCCATGGGTATCCGGAGCGCGGCAGCCGCGGTGCTGGCGGCAGTCACCTTGCTCGGTACGGCGCCGACGGCGACGGCCGCGGTCGAACCGTTCTGTCAGGGCATCGGCGGGCAGTGGGACGGCCAGTACTGCAATGCCAGCGTGACCTCGGTGCGCAAAGCGGTCCGCAACATCAGGGTGGCGCTGCCCGGCGAGTTGGTGAACAACCCCGCGATCGGCGACTACCTGACCACGCTGATGAACAACTGGCGCACCGCGGCCGAGAAGATGGTGCAGGACAGCTACGCCGAGGAGAACTTCGAGATCTTCCACCACGGCGGGGCGATGTCGGTGGTGTTCAACGAGCGCTACACCGGCACGGTCGGCACCAACGCGCTGGAGCACCCCGACGCGCCGATCTTCAACGACGCCTTCCGCACGTTCACCTTCGCCAACGGGCGCCAGCTGCAGTTGGCCGACCTGTTCCGCGACGGCGTCGATCCGATGGCCGAAATCCCCACGCTGGGTGCGCCGTTCATCGTCGCGGCGCTGGATTCCGCGCACCCGCCGCACCAGCCGGGCAGCTACCCGTTCAGCGCGGACCGCTGGACCCCGAACAACGTGTACTCCGGCGGCTACCGGGCCTGGGCGTTGACGCCCGATGAGCTGATCCTCTACATGCCGGACTACCCGGTCGGGCACGACACCCCGCTGGACTTCAGCCCGGGCCTGATGCAGTGGTTCATGAACGGCGGCACGGTCCGGGCCCACATCCCGCTCAGCGCGCTCAGCGGCGTACTGCGCCCCGAGTACGGCGGGGCCTGAGCCGCCCGGCGGTTACAGCGAAACCGTGTCGTAGTCGCCCACCGTGTCGATCAGGATGCGCAGCTGCTCGTCGGCGGCGCCCAGACTCTGATCGATCGCGGTCAGCCGGGCCGCGTAGTGGCCGATCGGATATTCGTCGGTGATGCCGATGCCGCCGTGCAGCTGGATCGCCTCTTGCGCGATGTGCTTGCCGGACCGGCTGATCTGCAGCTTGGCGCGGGCTGCCACCACCGGGTCGATGGTGCCGTCGGCGATCGACATCGCGGCGTAGTAGTTCATGCTGCGCGCCAGTTCCAGCGACACGTACATGTCCGCGGCGCGCTGGGTCAGTGCCTGGAAGCTGGCCAGCGGAACCCCGAACTGCTTGCGGCTCTTGAGGTATTCGGTGGTCAACCGCAGGGCTTCTTCCATCGCGCCGACGGCCTCGGCGCACAGTCCGGACAGCTGCCGGATCACGGTCGCCTGGATCGCGGCGGTGGCGTCTCCGCCGGCGCCCAGCGGCTCGGCCGGTGCGGCCGTCAGATCGATCTGCGCGCCGTGCTGACCGTCGATGGTGCGGAACGGGGTGCGCACCGCGGCCGCGGCGTCGACCAGGAACACACCGACGCCGTCGTCGTCGGGCAGTGCCGCCGTGACCACCAGCGTGTCGGCGCTGCCGGCGCCCAACACGGCGCTCTTGCGGCCGGTCACCGTCCACGAATCCCCTTCGCGCACAGCGGAAGTGTTGACCGTGGCCGACAGCGGTGCGCGCATGCCGGGCTCGGTGTGCGCGAACGCCAGCAGACTCTGCCCGGCCGCGACCGGGTCCAGCAGCTCACGCTGCGCGGGGCTGCCCAGCTCGGCGACCAGACCACCGGGAATCAACGCGGCCGCCAGCACCGGCTCCGGGGCCAGTCGGCGCCCGATCTCGGTGCACACCGTCATGATCTCGAGTTGACCGGATTCGTCGGGCTCGAAGCCCAACCCCAGAATCCCGATCTCGGCCAGTTGCTGCCAGACCTTCGAGTTGAATCCTGGTGCGGATTCGATTGTGGCGTTGCGTGTTTCGATGTCGCCGGTGCGGGCCAGCAGATCCCGCGTGGTGTCCCGGAGCAGAACTTGTTCGTCGGTCAGGTCGAAGTCCATGGCGTGCTCACAATCCCAGGATGGTCGAGGCGATGATGTTGCGCTGCACCTCGTTGGTGCCGCCGTAGATGGAGGTCTTGCGGTAGTTCAGGTAGTGCGCTGCGGCCTCGCGCGCCCATTCCGGGACACCCAGGTCGCCGTCGCCGAACATCGGCAGCGCGTCCGGGCCGGCCACGTCCACCATCAGCTCGGTGGCCGCCTGTTGCAACTGGCTGCCCCGCAGCTTGAGGATCGACGATGCCGGGTTGGGAGTGCCGTCGGCCTCGGAACCGCTGACTCGCAGCTGGGTCAACTCCAGGGCCAGCAGCGCGTTCTCCACTTCCACCACCCGGGCCGCGAACAGTGGATCGGCCAACAGGGTGCCGTACGGCCCCGGGATCTGCGCCGCGCGTTCCTTGACCTGCGCCAGCACCACCTTGGTGGCACCGATCCGGGCGATGCCGGTGCGTTCGTTGGACAGCAGGAACTTCGCGTAGCTCCAGCCCTGGTTCTCCGCGCCGACCAATTGATCCGCGGGAACCCGGACGTCTTCGAAGAACACCTCGTTGACCTCGTAGCCGCCGTCGATCAATTTGATCGGCCGCAGCGTGATGCCCGGCGTGGACATCTCGGCCAGCAGGAACGAGATACCGGCCTGCCGTTTGGGTGCGTTCGGATCGGTGCGGGCCAACACGAAGATCCAGTCCGCGTACTGGCCCAGCGTGGTCCAGGTCTTCTGGCCGTTGATCACGTAGTCGTCACCGTCGCGTACCGCGGTGGTCCGCAGCGACGCCAGGTCCGACCCGGCCTCGGGTTCGGAGAAGCCCTGACACCACCAGATGTCCAGGTTGGCGGTCGGCGGCAGGAAGCGCTGCTTGAGTTCCTGGGAGCCGAACTGCGCGATCACCGGACCCACCATGGTGGCGTTGAAGGCCAGCGGTTCCGGGACGCAGGCCAGCCGCATCTCGTCGGCCCAGATCTGGCGCTGCAGCGGAGTCCAATCCCGGCCGCCCCATTCGACAGGCCAGTTCGGCACGGCCAGACCGTGCTCGTTGAGGATGCGCTGCGTGACGACGACGTCGTCGGGGTGGCGCGGGTGACCGTTGCGGGTCCGGTCGCGGATCTCGGCCGGAATCTTGGTGACGAAGAACTCGCGCAGATCGTCGCGGAACTTCGCGTCGGCGTCGCTAAGTGCCAACCTCATGGACGTCGCCTCCGAATCGACTACGTGGCTCCCCTGCCGTCCATCACAGCATCACCGCCCGACCCGCTGCCAACCGGGTGGTCGGTTGGTGGCGCGGGATGATGCCCGCAGACTCGACCGCCACCAGTTCTCCGACACGGTTTAGGGTGGTCGGCAGTGTCGCTTGCCGCAGGCGTTGGCGACGTGTCCGAGCGATGGCTGCAGACTGAGCCCCCGGACAGCCATCAGGCCTGGTCAAGCGTGCGCCAAGGAGGGATCGCGGGTGAGTCTGAATACCATCGCGTTCGAATTGGTACCGCCGAACGTCGAGCACGGCGAGGTGCGGGCGCGCGAGGACGCGCACAAGCTGCTGGAGTGTTCGGAGGCGGTCGGTCTGGCCGGCCGGATCCGGCACGTGATGATGCCGTCGATGATCGAGGAGGACGACGGCCGGCCGGTCGAGATGAAACCCAAGCTGGACGTCTTGGATTTCTGGAACCTGATCGGTCCCGAACTGCCCGGCATCAACGGGCTGTGCACGCAGGTCACGGCGTTCATGGACCAGGCCAGGCTGCAGCAGCGGCTGGACGCGCTGACCGGCGCCGGCATCGAGGGCATCGCGTTCGTCGGTGTGCCGCGCACCATGAACGACGGCGAAGGCTCCGGCGTGGCACCCACCGATGCGCTGACACTTTTCCGGGACACGGTGGCCAACCGGGGCGCGATCTTGATTCCGACCCGCGAGGGCGAGCTGGGCCGGTTCGCGTTCAAATGCGAGCGCGGCGCCAGCTACGGCATGACCCAACTGCTGTACTCCGACGCCATCGTGCAGTTCTTGACCGACTTCGCCGCCGAGCACGAACACCGACCCGAGATCCTGCTGTCGTTCGGCTTCGTGCCGGCTGTGGAAAGCCGGGTGAACCTGATCAACTGGCTGATCCAGGATCCGGGCAACCCGGCCGTCGCCGCGGAGCAGGCGTTCGTGGCCGAGCTGGCCGACGCTGAACCGGCCCGGCGCCGGACGTTGATGCTGGATCTGTACAAACGTGTCATCGACGGTGTGGCCGAACTGGGCTTCCCGCTCAGCATCCACCTCGAAGCCACCTACGGCGTGAACAAGGCGGCCTTCGACACCTTCGCCGAACTGCTGGAGTACTGGTCCCCGGACCGCTGACCGGCCGCGGGCGCCTATTCTCGTCGGCGTGCCCGACCCCAGCCCCGACCTCGTCCGCAACCTGCGCGCGCGGCTGGCCGGTGTCACGCTGCACGACGAGGCCCGGCTCCGGCGCAAGCTGAAGAGCCTGCGCCAACCCAGCCAGGCGCAACTGGATCGGATCGCCGAACAGATCGCCGCCTCCGAACGGCTGGTCGCCGCCCGCACGGCCGCGGTCCCGACGATCAGCTACCCGGATCTACCGGTCAGCCAATTCCGCGACCAGCTGGCCGCGGCCATCACCGAGCATCAGGTGGTCGTGGTGGCCGGTGCAACCGGCTCGGGCAAGACCACCCAGCTGCCCAAGATCTGCCTGGAACTCGGCCGCGGCATCCGCGGCACCATCGGGCACACCCAGCCGCGCCGGTTGGCGGCGCGCACCGTCGCGCAGCGGATCGCCGACGAGTTGGACAGCCCGCTCGGCGACGTCGTCGGCTACTCGGTGCGGTTCACCGACCAGGTCGGTGAACGCACCATGATCAAGCTGATGACCGACGGCATCCTGCTGGCCGAGATCCAGCGTGACCGTCGGCTGCTGCGCTACGACACGTTGATCATCGACGAGGCCCACGAACGCAGCCTCAACGTCGACTTTCTGCTCGGGTATCTGCGCGAATTGTTGCCCCGCCGAACGGATCTCAAGGTCATCATCACCTCGGCGACCATCGAACCGGAGCGGTTCGCCGCGCACTTCGGACGGCCCGAACACGGGCGCAGCGGTGATGCCCCGATCGTCGAGGTGTCCGGCCGCAGCTACCCGGTCGAGATCCGGTACCGGCCTCTCGAAGTCGAGGTCCGCAGCGACGACGACACCGCCGATCCGGACGACCCCGATCACGAGATCGTGCGCACCCAGACCCGCGACCAGACCGAGGCGATCGTGGATGCGATCAACGAGTTGTCCGCCGAACCGCCGGGCGATGTGCTGGTGTTCCTGTCCGGTGAGCGTGAAATTCGGGACACCGCAGAGTCTTTGCGGCAGCTGCCGAACACCGAGGTGCTGCCGCTGTACGCCCGGTTGCCCACCGCAGAACAGCAGAAGGTGTTCAGCCCGAGCCGCAGCGCGCGGCGCGTGGTGTTGGCCACCAACGTCGCCGAGACCTCGCTGACCGTGCCCGGCATCCGCTACGTCGTCGACCCCGGCACCGCGCGGATCTCCCGGTACAGCCGCCGCACCAAGGTGCAGCGGCTGCCGATCGAACCGATCTCGCAGGCGTCGGCCGCGCAGCGGGCCGGCCGGTCCGGTCGCACCGCGCCCGGGGTCTGCATCCGGTTGTACTCCGAGGCGGACTTCGAGGCGCGGCCGCGCTACACCGACCCGGAGATCCTGCGCACCAATCTGGCCGCGGTGATCCTGCAGATGGCCGCGCTCGGCCTCGGCGATATCGAGCAGTTCGGCTTCCTGGATCCACCGGATCGGCGCAGCATCCGCGACGGTGTGCAACTGCTGCAGGAGCTCGGTGCCTTCGACGCCGCCGGTGCGCTCACCGAGGTGGGCCGCAGGTTGGCGCGGCTGCCGATCGATCCGCGGCTGGGCCGAATGATCCTGGCCGCGGACGACGAAGGGTGCGTGCGTGAGGTACTGGTGCTCGCCGCGGCCCTGGCCATCCCCGATCCGCGGGAACGGCCGGCCGACCGCGAGGAGGCCGCGCGCGCCAAGCACGCCCGCTTCGCCGATCAGCACTCCGACCTCATCAGCTACCTGAACCTGTGGCAGTACCTGCGTGAGCAACGAAACGAACTGTCCGGCAGCGCGTTCCGGCGGCTGTGCCGCAACGAGTTCCTGCACTACCTGCGGATCCGGGAATGGCAGGACCTACACGGACAGCTGCGCAGCATCGCCGGCGAACTGGGTATCCGGGCCGGCGACCATCCCGCGGACCCGGCCCGCGTGCATGCCGCCCTGACGGCCGGTCTGCTCTCCCACGTCGGGCTGCGCGACGGCGACGGCCGCGAGTACCTCGGCGCCCGCAACGCCCGGTTCGTGCTGGCCCCGGGCTCGGTACTGACCAAACGACCGCCGCGCTGGGTGGTGGTGGCCGAACTGGTCGAAACCAGCCGGCTGTACGGACGGACCGCCGCGCGAGTGGATCCGGAGGCTGTCGAGCGGGTCGCCGGGCACCTGGTGCAGCGCAGCTACAGCGAACCGCACTGGGACGCCGAGCGCGGCGCAGTCATGGCCTATGAGCGGGTCACGCTGTACGGGCTGCCGCTGGTGGCCCGTCGACGGGTGGGCTACGCGCAGGTCGACCCCGAGGTCTCGCGTGAACTGTTCATCCGGCATGCCCTGGTGGAAGGCGACTGGCAGACCCGGCACCACTTCTTCGCCGACAACGCCAAACTGCGCGCAGAACTGGGCGAGCTCGAGGAACGGGCCCGACGGCGTGACCTGCTGGCTGGTGACGACGAGATCTACGCGCTGTACGACGCCCGGATTCCGGCCGAGGTGATCTCGGCCCGACACTTCGACGGCTGGTGGCGCAAGCAGCGGCACCGCACCCCGGATCTGCTCACCTTCACCAGGGATCAGTTGCTGCGCACCGAAGAAGACACCGCGCATCCCGACACCTGGCGGGCCGGCGATCTGGCGCTGCCGGTGAGCTACCGGTTCGCCCCGGGCGCCGAGGACGACGGCGTCACCGTGCACGTCCCGGTGGACGTGTTGGCCCGGCTCGGCGGCGACGCCTTCGCCTGGCAGGTGCCGGCACTGCGCGAGGAGTTGATCATCGCGCTGTTGAAGTCGTTGCCGAAGGACTTGCGGCGCAACTTCGTTCCGGTTCCTGACACCGCCCGGGCGGTGCTCGCGACGCTGGATCCCGGTCAGGGTTCGCTGCTCGAGGCGCTGTGCCAGGAGTTGCGCCGGCGCACCGGCGTCGTGGTGCCGCCGGCGGCCTTCGATCTGGACAAGCTGCCCGCCCACCTACGGGTGACGTTCCGGGTCGAGACCGCCGAGGGCGTGGAGGTGGCCAGCGGCAAGGACCTCGCCGACTTGCAGCACGACCTGGCCGCACCCATGCGCCAAGCCGTGGCGGCGGCAGCCGGCGGCCTGGAACGCAGCGGATTGCGCAGCTGGCCAACCGATCTGGATGAACTGCCACGCACCGTCGAACAGGATCGTGGCGGGCACCGGGTGCGCGGATACCCCGCGCTGGTGGAAACCGCTGACGGCGTGGACCTGCGGATCTTCGCCACCGGCACCGAAGCCGACGCCGCGATGCGGTTCGGTAGCCGACGTCTGCTCCGGCTGGCCGTACCGTCGCCGGTCAAGGCGGTCGAACGCAGTCTGGCGCCGCGCGGCCGACTGGTGCTCGGCAACAACCCGGACGGGTCGCTGGCTGCGTTGATCGACGACTGTGCGGACGCGGCTGTCGATCAGTTGGTACCCGAACCGGTGTGGAACCGGGCCGATTTCGATGCTGCGCAAACCGCAGTGGCCGCCGATCTGGTGATGGTCACCGGCCAGGTGCTGAGCCGAGTCGAACGGGTGCTGACGGTCTGGCATGAGGTGCGGGTGGCGCTGCCGGACCAGGTACCGGCGGCCCAGCAACCGGCGGTCGCCGACATCGATGAACAGTTGAGTCGTTTGCTGCCAGCGGGTTTCGTGGCAATGGCCGGTGTCGGTCGGCTCGGTGATCTGACCCGCTACCTGACCGCGGTACTGCGCCGGCTGGAACGGCTGCCCAGGGACCTGGCCGGCGACCAGGACCGGATGCTGCGGGTGCACGCTGTCGAAGATGCCTACGACGAACTGGTGACTGCGCTGTCGCCGGCCGCTGCGGACTCCGCCCAGGTTCGGGAAATCGGCTGGCAGATCGAGGAATTGCGGGTCAGTCTGTGGGCTCAGCAACTGGGTACGCCGCGTCCGGTCAGTGCCCAGCGCATCCAGCGGGCGATCGACGCCCTCGCCCGGGGCTGATCGGGGCTCAAGGGGCAGCGCGGGCTGCGCCACGGTGCCCCGAAGTCGAACGCCTTGGCGGAGGCGTTCTGTAGTTCCGGATCCTCAGGCCAGCCCCTTGAGCATCAGGTTCCAATACAGAAACGGCAGACCGTACTTCTTCAGATACCAGTAGCTGCGGTGCGGCTTGGTCGGGTCCAGGAGGGGGAACGACGGCGTGAGGTTCAGGTCGTAGTCGAACTCGGCCAGCAGCATCGAATGCGACGACGTGACGATGGGACAGGATCCGTATCCGTCGTAGCGGGCGCGAAGTGGTTCGCCCTTCAGGACCGAGCCGACGTTGTCCACCACCACCGGAGCTTGTTTGCGAATCGCCGCGCCGGTCTTGGAGTTCGGCGACGAACCGGCGTCGCCGAGACTGAAGACGTTGGGGTACCGGACATGCTGCAAGGTGTGCTTGTCGATGTCGACGTAGCCATTGGCATCGGGGGCGGACAGCGGGCCGGCCTTGATCCAATCCGGTGCTGATTGTCGTGGCACGGCATGCAGGAAGTCGTAGGACAGCATCATGCTCGAGCCGGCTTCCGCGGTACTCGTTATCCCGACCTTGTGGGCTGCCGCATCGACCATTGTCACCTCGGCGTTGGTGTGCACCGTGATGCCGTAGTCGGCGGCGACGGCATCGAGGGTGTCCGCGATCGCCGGGATGCCGAACAATCGGGGTGTCGGGACCACCAGATGGATGTCGATGTCATCGAGCACACCCTGGGAGCGCCAGTGGTCGCCGGCCAGGTAGGCGATCTTCTGCGGTGCGCCGGCGCACTTGATCGGACCGGACGGCATCATGAACACCGCACTGCCCGAACGCAGCCCACGGATGGCATCCCAAGTGAGCGGCGCCAGGTCGAATCGGTAGTTCGACGTCACGCCGTCCTGTCCGAGCGCATCCTGCAGGCCCGCGGTCCGATTCCAATCCAGTTGGATGCCGGGACAGACTACGAGGACGTCGTACTCGTAGTCCGTGCCGTCGCTGCAGGTGACTGTGTTGTTGTCCGGATCGACCGATGCCGCCCAGCTCCTGATCCAGGTCGCCCCGACCGGCAGCACCGAGGCCTCGGATCGTTCGGCGGTCGTGGCCTTCGCCCGGCCGCCGCCGACCAGCGTCCACAGCGGTTGGTAGTAGTGCTTGTCGGACGGTTCGATGACGGCCACGTCGGTATGGCCGTTGCGGAGCAGTCGGGCGGCGACCGTGATCCCGGCTGTGCCGCCGCCGACGATCACGATCTGGTGTTTCGCAGTGGTCATGAATAGCGGCCCTTCTGGGTTCTGTCGGCACTCAGGCGTTCTGCCGAGATTCCGCCCAGGCGCCGAAGCCGCCCAGGATGTCGCTGACGTCGGCGAATCCCCGCTGCCGCAGCAGGCTCGCAGCCACCGAGGACCGGTACCCACCGGCGCAGTAGACGACGGTCGGTTTGGCCGGGTCCAGCTCATCCAGCCGGCTGGGCAGCTGCCCCACCGGAATGGTGATCGCGCCGGGGATGGTGCCGGCCTCGACTTCGCCTGGGTTGCGGACGTCGACGATCTGCAGGTCGGGCAGTTCGGCGGCCCGCTCGTCGAAGGCCTTGGCCGTCAGCCGGGAGGCCATCTGGACGTCGTCACGATGGGCGAACAACACCTCGAACGGTCGATCCAGGTAGCCGATCACCCGGTCGAACCCGATGCGTGCCAGCCGGTTCTTGCCCTCCAGTTCCTGTCCGGGCTCGGTGAACAACACGATGTCGACGTCCGGCGGCAGCACCGATCCGGCGAATTCGGCGTAGCGACCGTCCAGTCCGATGTTGACCGCGGCGCGCAGGTGACCCAGGGCGAACTCCTCGGGGCTGCGCCCGTCGACCAGCATCGCGCCGTCGGCCAGTGCCTCGCGAACCTGTTCGTAGGTCAGCGCCGGTGGCATCGCGGTCTCGTCCAGCAACGCGCGATCCTGGCGATTGCGGATCGCGTCGTAGACGAAGTAGCTCGGTGCCGGCGGCTGCCCTTCGGTGACCAGCGCCATGAAGGTGGCCTTGTCCGGGGCCCGCAACGCGTAGTTGGTTTGCTTCTGTTCCCCGATGGTCGACCACAACTCGGTGGACAGGTTCTTGCCGCAGGCCGATCCGGCACCGTGCGCCGGGTACACCCGGGTGGCGTCGGGCAGGGTCATCAGCTTGTCGTGCAGCGAGTCGTAGAGCTTGTCGGCCAGCTCTTCTCGGGTGAACCCGATCGAGGCCAGCAGATCCGGGCGGCCGACGTCACCGATGAACAGCGCATCTCCGGTCAGCACCCCGTACGGCACCTCGTCGTCGGGATATTCGTAGACCACGACGCTCAGTGATTCGGGGGTGTGGCCCGGGGTGTGCCGGAACTCCAGGGTGACCTCGCCCAGCGAATGGCGTTCACCATCGGCCACGCCCATCGACTCGAACTCGGTCTCGGCGACCGAGGAGTAGACGATCTTGGCGCCGGTGGCCTGGGCCAGTTCCAGGTGACCGGACAGGAAGTCGGCGTGGAAGTGCGTCTCGATGACCAGCTCGATGGTGTAGCCGAACTCCTCGGCATCGGCCAGATACCCGGCCACGTCCCGCTGCGGATCCACAACGACCGCGCGCCCGGTGTTTTCATCGGCGATCAGGTACGACGCGTGTGACAGACAGTCCAGGTAGTACTGGATGAACTTCATTTGACAGCCTTCCGTTCGGTGCTGGGTGCGGCTTCCTGGCGACCAGATTGCCAATACCCCTATGGGTATGTCAAGTACCCTATGGGGTATCTGTATTCCAAGTTGATAGTACCCCCTGGGGTATGTATACACTGGCGGTCGAATATACCCCTAGCCGTATACCGACCTTATCTGAGAGGATCCCGATGACCACGCCCACCACCATCGACCCACATGAGCTGAACCAGTTGCTCGACTCGGCTGCGCCACCGCGGGTCCTCGATGTCCGGACCCCGGGCGAGTTCGGCACCGCGCACATCGCCGGCGCCTACAACGTGCCGTTGGATTTGCTGCGGGAACACCGGAGCGAGATCATCGAGCATCTCGACCAGGACGTGGTCCTGGTCTGCCGCTCGGGACAGCGAGCCGGTCAGGCCGAGCAGACGCTGCGCGCCGCCGGGTTGACCAACGTGCACATCCTGGAAGGCGGAATCACCGCCTGGCAGGACCGGGGATTCGCGGTCAACCGCGGCGCTCAGCGCTGGGATCTGGAGCGTCAGGTCCGTTTGGTCGCCGGCTCGATCGTGCTCTCCAGTGTGCTGGGCAGCCTGGCGGTCCCGAAGTTGAAGTGGGTTGCCGCAGCGGTCGGCGGCGGATTGACCTTCGCGGCGCTGTCCAACACCTGCGCGATGGGGGCGATGCTCGCGAAGCTTCCCTACAACCGCGGCGCGTCCTGTGACGCCCAGAGCGTCGTGTCCCAGCTGGTGGATTCCTGTCCGGCAGCGCAGAACCCGGCCGGTCGATCATGATCGCGCTGACCATCGGCCTGGCCGTCGTCGTCGGGATCGCGTTGGGCTTGCTCGGTGGCGGCGGCTCCATCCTGACCGTCCCACTGCTGGCCTACGTCGCCGGAATGGACGCCAAGCAGGCCATCGCCACCTCGTTGTTGGTGGTGGGTGTGACCAGCGTGATCGGCGCCGTCTCGCACGCGCGCGCCGGCCGGGTGCAGTGGCGCACCGGCCTGATCTTCGGCGGTGCCGGCATGGCCGGCGCCTATGCCGGCGGACTGCTGGCCCGATTCATCCCGGGAACCGTGCTGCTCATCGGCTTCGCCCTGATGATGGTCGGCACGGCGATTGCCATGCTGCGCGGACGGATGGCCGGGCAGGACACCGAGGGAACCCATCGGCTGCCCATCCCGAAGATCGTCGCGGAGGGTTTGGTCGTCGGGTTGGTCACCGGCCTGGTTGGCGCCGGCGGCGGTTTCCTGGTCGTGCCCGCGCTTGCGCTGCTGGGCGGACTGCCGATGCCGGTCGCGGTCGGCACCTCGCTGATCGTCATCGCGATGAAGTCGTTCGCCGGCCTGGCCGGGTATCTGTCCAGCACTGCGATCGACTGGCCGGTGGCCCTGGCGGTGACGGCCGCCGCGGTGCTGGGCGCACTGATCGGCGCGCGGTTGACCGCGCTGGTCGACCCCGATGCGCTGCGGAAGGCGTTCGGCTGGTTCGTGCTTGCAATGTCCTCGGTGATCCTGGCCCAAGAGATCCACCTGGGGGTCGGGATCGCCGCGGCGGCGCTCACCGCGGTCGCCGCCCTCATGACGCTGGTCTGCAGCCGCTATGGGCGTTGCCCGCTGCGCCGGTTCGGTGGCGCCGGCGCCGCGCCGGCCTGAGCGATACCCCCGTGGGTACGCTTGGAAATATCGTCGACCGTCGAAAGGAGACGTGCCATGGTTGGTGACGAAGATGCGATCGTCGCCGTGCTCAACAGGTTACGCAGGGCGCAGGGTCAACTTGCCGGTGTGATCGCGATGATCGAACAGGGGCGTGACTGCAAGGATGTCGTCACGCAATTGGCCGCGGTGTCGCGCGCCCTGGACAAGGCCGGGTTCAAGATCGTCGCCACCGGTCTGCGCGAGTGCCTGACCGGACAGGCCGCCGACGGTCAACAGCCGATGTCCGAGGCCGAGCTGGAGAAGCTGTTCCTGGCCTTGGCCTGACCGGTCAGGGGTTGTGCCGGACCGAGGTGTCGACCTGCGGCGCGGTGGCCGTCGGCTGGATCTTGTCAAGCCAGTCGTGCCGGTCCACCCCGGCCTGGGCGGGACTGGCCAGACCCAGCACCGCGGCGGTCAGGACGCCGGCGATCAAAGTGCCGAAGCCGAACTTGTTCATGATGAAACATCCTCTCTCCCTTGTGGTTCGAACCGAGGCATGCTGTCGCGGTTCGGACGCTGGGCCGGCTGGTGGGAAGTTCTTGGTGCCGGTCTGATCTGCTCAACGGTGCCGCCGCGCGGGTTTAGTTCCGGATGGCAGAAATTACGCGCAGGATGGCAGGATCTGGCGATTTCGGTGCGCTAGCGGGCGCTGAGCGCCCGTAAACGCACCGAAATCACCAGGTGTCGATGAACCTGCGGGACTGCGGTGCGCCGCTGGATCCGGCCGCGGTCAGCGTCGCGGCGATCAGCGCGCGGGTTTCGGCCGGGTCGATCACATCGTCGATCTCGAACTGCGCGGCCGCGTTGAGTGCCGCGGCGTTGCGTTCGGCGGCCGCGGTGGCCTCCCGGACCCGCTGTTCCCGCAGCTCAGGATCGGCGATGGCGTCGAGCTCCTTGCGCATCCCGAGCCGTACTGCGCCCTCGAGTCCCATCGGCCCCAGATGTGCGGTCGGCCAGGCCACCGTCAACACCGGCTCGTGCAGGCTGCCGCCGGCCATCGCCTGGGCGCCCAGTCCGTAGCCGCGGCGCAGGATCACCGCGATCAACGGTGTGCTCAGCGCGGCCCCGGCCACCAACATCCGCGACGCTCGGCGCACCAACGCTTCAGCCTCGGCGGCCGGCCCGACCATGAAGCCCGGGCAGTCCACCAGTGAGACGACCGGGAATCCAAATCCGTTGCACAACTGCAGGAATCGTGCGGCCTTGTCGGAGGCCGCGGCGGTCAGCGCACCGGCCATCACGCGGGTGTTGTTGGCGATGAATCCGACCGGGCGGCCTTCGATCCGGGCCAGCGCGGTCACCAGTTCCGGCGCGAACTTGGGCCGCAGGTAGGTCACCGAGTCGACGTCGGCCAGGGTCTCGATGATCGGTTCGACCTGATAGGCCCGGCGGGCCCGCTCGGGCAGGATGCTGCGCAGCGTGCTCTGGTCGACGGCGGTGCCGCCGGTAATCGGGCCCTGGAAATAGCTCAGCAGTCGTTTGGTCACCGCTACGGCCTCGGCCTCGTCGGCGACCACGACGTCGACCACGCCGTTGGGTTGTTGCACCGAGATCGGGCCGACGTCATCGGGTGCCACCTCGCCGAGGCCGCCGCCGGCGATCATCGCCGGCCCGCCCATCCCAATCGAGGTGTCGGCGGTGGCCACGATCAGATCCGAACAGCCCGCGATCACCGCGTTGCCGGCGAAGCAGCGGCCGTGCACCACAGCTATCCGGGGCACCACGCCGGACAACGCCGCCCACAACTTGAACGCCCGAACGTCCAAGGAGGACACGGTGGGGAAGTCGGTGTCGCCGGGCCGGCCGCCCCCGCCCTCGGCGAAGAACACCGTGGGCAACCGCATCCGTTCGATCAGCTCGAACAGCCGGTCCTTCTTGAGATGACCGAACGCGCCTTGGGTGCCGGCCAGCACGGTGTAGTCGTACGACAACACCGCGCAGGCCGCGGTTTCGGCGTCGAACAGGTCGCCGTTGATCCGCGCGGTGCCGGCCAGCAGACCGTCGGCCGGCGTCGCGGCGATCAGGTCGTCGAGCTCCCGGCGCCGGCGCTGTGCGGCCAGCACGAACCGGCCGTACTCGACGAACGAGCCGGCATCCACCAAATCCGCGACGTTCTCCCGCGCGGTGCGGCCGCCGCGCGCGTGCCGACGGGCCACCGCGTCCGGGCGCGCGCTGTCCTCGGTTTGCGCGCGTCGGGTCAGAAACTCCCGATGCGCTTCGGGTAGGTCCGGATCTGGTTGGGTCGGTACGGGTTTGGCCACGACTCAGGCCGGCCGTCTCACTCGGGTACTCCGACGGCTACCCGCGGTGCGCGCTCGTCGACGGCGTTGTCGAGTACCGCGGTGGCCACCCGGTCGCGGTGCGCCTCGGCGGAGCCGAACAGTGCGGCGTCGGTGGTGGCCCGCTTGAAGTAGAGGTGCGCCTGATGTTCCCAGGTGAACCCGATGCCGCCCAGGGTTTGAATGGCGTCCCGTGCGACCCGGCTGAATGCCTCGGAGCACACGGCCTGCGCGATGCTGGCCGCCAGCGCCGGATCGTCGGTGCCGTCGGTGAGCGCCCACGCGGCATGGTAGGCCGCCGACCGGGCGTGCTCGACGTCGACCAGCATGTCGGCCAACCGGTGCTTGACGGCCTGGAACGAGCCGATCGGGCGGCCGAACTGCAGCCGGGTCTTGGCGTAGTCGACCGCCAGATCCAGCAGGTGCTGGCCGGCGCCCACCTGCTCGGCGGCCAGCAGCACCGCACCGACGGTCAGCGCATGCTCGATCACCCGGGCCGCGGATTCCGGGCCGGCCACCAAACGTGCCGGCGCCGAGTCGAATTCGATGTTCGCCTGGGGCCGGGTCAGGTCCAGGGTGACCAGCGGGGTGCGCGCCACCCCGGTCGCGTCGGCCGGCACGGCATACAGTCCGACACCGTCGGCGCCGGTGGCGGCGACCAAGATGTGCTCGGCGGAGGCGCCGTCGAGCACCCGCCCGACGCTCCCGGTGACGGCCAGGTCATCACCGGATCCGGCGACCGTCACGGTCACCGCCGACGCGTCGAAGCCGCCCGCACGTTCCGGCACCGCGACCGCCGCGGTGCGGCGCCCCTCGACCAGATCGGCGAGCAGTTCGTCGCGCACCGCACCTTCGGCAGCCACCAACGCCGGGATGGCCAGGAACACCGTGCCGACCAACGGGCCACAGGCCAACGCGGCGCCGAGTTCTTCGACGGCGACGGCCTGGTCCACCAGGGTGCCGCCGGCGCCGCCGTCGGCCTCGGGCACGGCCAGGCCGAGCACACCGAGTTCGGCGCCGAGCCGGGCCCAGACCTTCGGGTCGTGGGCCGCAGGGGATTCCATCAGCCGGCGCACGGTCTGCTCGTCGAAGTTGTCGGCGCAGAACTTGCGCACCGCGGCGCGCAATTGTCGTTGTTCGTCGCTGAACACGAATGCTGCACTGTCACTAGCCACGGGGGATCTCCTTCCACGGCATGCCGGCATCGGCACGCAGATCACCGGGCAGTCCCAGCACCCGTTCGCCCAAGATGTTGCGCATCACGTCGGAGGTGCCGCCCTCGATGGTGTTGGCCCGGCTGCGCAGGAAGCGCTGCTGCACCGGCCCGCGCCAGTCCGCGCCGTCCTCGTCCCGGCCCAGCTCGTAGCCGTGATACAGCAGGCCTTCTGGCCCAAGCAATTCCATGCACCACTGGTAGATGTCCTGGTTGAGCTCGGCGCCCACCAGTTTGCCGATCGAACCTTCCGGCCCGGGACCACCGACCCCGGCGGCCGCGCGGGAGCGTTCGGCGGTGAGCCGCTGCGCCTCCGACCGCAGCCACAACTGGGTGAGCCGATCCCGCAACACCGGCGTGCGCAGATCCGGCCGGGCCGCCCACAGTCCCACCGCATCGGAGATGGTGCCGGCGCCGCGCCGGCTGCCGCTGCCACCGAGGGCGCTGCGTTCGTTCATCAACGTGGTCATCGCGACCGCCCAGCCGTTGCCGACCGCGCCGAGCCGGTGCGCATCCGGGATCCGGGCGTCGGTGAAGTACACCTCGTTGAACTCGGCCTGCCCGGTCAGCTGGCGCAGCGGCCGGGTCTCGACCCCGGGTTGGGTCATGTCGACGACGAAGTAGGTCAAGCCCTTGTGTTTGGGCACATCGGGATTGGTGCGAGCCAACAGCAGTCCCCACCGCGCCCGGTGCGCCAGGCTGGTCCACACCTTCTGGCCGTTGACCACCCAGTCGGCGTTCTCGCCGGAACCGTCCTGCACCGCCGAGGTGGCCAGCCCGGCGAGGTCCGAACCGGCACCCGGCTCGGAGAACAGCTGGCACCAGATGTCCTCGGTGGTGGCCAGCGGACGCAGCCAGGTCTGCTTGACGTCGTCGGTCTGCGCGTGTTCGCGGATGGTCGGAGCGGCCATGCCGTAGCCCATCGGATTCAACGCCAGCGGCACCGGGCCGCCGGCGCCCTGCAGGATCCGGTCCGCCACGGCCTGCAGCCCGCGGGACACCCCGAGACCGCCCAGGCCGGGCGGAAAGTGCACCCAGGACAGTCCAGCGTCGTAGCAGGCGCCGAGGAACTCGGGGATCGGAACGCTCTTCGGGTCGTGCTCGGCAACGACCGTGCGCGCCAGTTCGGCGACCCGGTCGGTATCAGAAGCGGGGCTCATCGCCTCACGATAGGAAATCGACGGGCGTCAACTGTGACCCGGGTCGCTTTTCGGTCCGGCCGGTCAGCCCGGCGGGCGATTGGCGAACACCCGGCCGAGCTGACCGAGGATGTCCAACGGGTTGGCGCCCGGCGCCGGGCTGGCGCTGTTGTCCAGCGTCCAGGTCTGGCACTCACTGGTCTTGAAGGTGGTGTCGCCGGCCTCGATGGTCACCACCGCCGGCTTCTTGGTCATCGCGTTGTCGAGCATCTCGTCACCGTTGCTGCGTTTCCAGTAGCAGGTGCCGCCCTCGACGGGACCGGCCGAGGTGTAAGTGCCCGGGACGATGTCGGTGCCCACTTGGTAGAGGCCATCGCCTTCGAAGCTGGTCTTGGGGCCCGCTGCGGCCGGCTCCGCGGACTCAGGGTTCTCGGCGGCCGGGCCGGGCGCGGGTCCGCTCGGCTCGGGGGTCGGCTCGGCGTGCGCGACGGCGGTGACGCTGCAAGCCAACAGCAGCGCGGCCGCGGCAGCGCAGCTCTTCTGGAACGTGCTCATCCAAATAGCTTAGCTGGGCGAAGCAAGTGCGCACCTGGCTTCGCGCCGGCCCGGCCGGTTTGGGCGCCGTCGGTGACCGGCAATACTGCCCGCAGCACGGCCTGGCCAGCGCGGGGCCGCGCGCGTCCGTACGCTCGGTGACGCGCGTCATGCACCGGTCGCGGACCGGAGGAACGGGATCGTCGAACAGGAGGACGCAGCGCATGTCGGAGACGGTCCAGGCGGTACCCGACGATCAGGGCAACGAGCCGACCGAGATCACCTTCGACGAGTACCTGCACCCGGCCCGGCCGGGGACGCTGCGGTTCCGGCCGCGGGTCAAGACCCCCTTCCGGCGCCGGTCACTGGCCCAGGACGGTCCGCCGTCGGCGGACAACCCGGCGTATGTGTCCTGGTTGCTGACCCAGTCGATGCTGGCCGACGCCAACGAGATCAGCCAGCAGTTCTCCGGGCAGGGTTCGATGTGGCAGAACCCGTTTGCCAATCCGGCGCCGCGGGGCGCGGTGGAGACCGCTTCGGTGTGGTTCACCGCCTACCCGCCGTCGCTGATCACCCGGCCCGACGAATCGTTCCTGGCGGCAATGGCCGACGAGCAGATGTGGAAGGCGTTCGCCGCGATCGGTATCAACGCCGTGCACACCGGCCCGGTCAAACGCGCCGGCGGCATCGCCGGCTGGCAGCACACCCCCAGCGTGGACGGCCACTTCGACCGGATCAGCACCCAGATCGACCCGGCGTTCGGCACCGAGGAAGAGTTCCGGCAGATGTGCGGCACCGCCAACTGGTACGGCGGCACCATCATCGACGACATCGTGCCCGGCCACACCGGCAAGGGTGCCGACTTCCGGCTGGCCGAGTTGAAGTACGCCGACTACCCGGGCATCTACCACATGGTCGAGATCGACCCGCGGGACTGGGATCAGCTGCCGACCGTGCCGCCGGGGGCGGACTCGGTCAACATCGACGCGGCCTGCGAGGACTGGCTGGACAAGGCCGGCTACATCATCGGGCGGCTGCAGCGGGTGATCTTCTACGCCGAAGGTGTCAAGGAAACCAACTGGAGCGTCACCCGGCCGGTGCTCGGCGTCGACGGCGTCGAACGGCGCTGGGTGTACCTGCACTACTTCAAAGATGGTCAGCCCTCGATCAACTGGCTGGACCCGTCGTTCGCCGGCATGCGGTTGGTGATCGGCGACGCACTGCATTCCCTGACCGACCTGGGCTCGGGCGGACTTCGGTTGGACGCCAACGGGTTTCTGGGTGCGGAGAAGACCGCGGCCGAGGACAACCCGGGCTGGTCGGAGGGGCACCCGTTGTCGGAGGCGGCCAACCACCTGATCGCCAGCATGGTGCGCAAGGTGGGCGGCTTCACCTTCCAGGAGCTCAACCTGACCATCGAGGACATCCGCCAGATCGGCGAAGCCGGCGCGGACCTGTCCTACGACTTCATCAACCGGCCCGCCTACCACCACGCGCTGGCCACCGCCGACACCGAGTTCCTCCGGTTGACCCTGCGCAGCACCCTGGAGTTGGGCGTGGACCCGGCCTCGCTGGTGCATGCGCTGCAGAACCACGACGAGCTCACCTACGAACTGGTGCACTGGTCGACCGGGCATCGCGACGACCTCTACGACTACAAAGGCGAGCAGGTCACCGGTGAGCAACTGGGAGCGACCATCCGGGCCGACCTGACCGCCGCGCTGACCGGCCCGCGCGCGCCGTACAACCGGGTGTTCACCACCAACGGCATCGCCTGCACCACCGCGACGGTGATCGCCGCGACCCTGGGGCACGCGGATCTGTCCGAGCCGATCGACATCGACCAGGTGCGCCGCGCGCATCTGCTGCTGGCCATGTTCAATGCGCTGCAACCGGGAGTGTTCGCGCTGTCCGGCTGGGATCTGT
Organism: Mycobacterium sp. NGS45; assembly: GCF_059812645.1. NCBI lineage: Bacteria > Bacillati > Actinomycetota > Actinomycetes > Mycobacteriales > Mycobacteriaceae > Mycobacterium > Mycobacterium sp. NGS45. The sequence continues at coordinate 86,419 of NZ_JCALDB010000016.1, forward strand.
GCGGCATGCTCACGCTGCCGGCCGAACAGGTTGCCGAACTGTTGCGCTTCGGCGATACCCGCTGGATCCACCGCGCGGCCCACGACCTGATGGGCGTCAACCCGGCCGCGACCGCCTCGTCGGCCGGAATGCCCAGGGGAGTGAGCCTTTACGGATCGGTGCCGGATCAGTTGCAAGACGAGACCAGCTTCGCGCGGCAGCTGCAGGCGATCCTGCGGGTGCGCTCGCACTACGGCATCGCGACCAGCCGGCAGGTCGACATCCCGGAGGTCTCGCACCGCGGCATGCTGGTCATGGTGCATCTGCTGGAAAGCGGCGCGCATCAGCTGACCGTGCTGAACTTCGCGGGCGAGGAGATCGCCGGCAGCGTGCGTTCGGAGTGCCTGCCCCCGGGTGGTCGGGTGTCGGACATGTTCAGCGGCAAGCCGCTGGCCACCGTCGACGACCTGTGCAGCTTTCCCGTCGAGTTGCCCCGCCACCACGGCATGTCGCTGTTGGTGGAGGCTGGCGAACCGCAACCGTAACCGCAACAGTAAGATCCACCGAAGTGCCCGGGTGGGCTTTGCTGCGCCCCGCGCTTTCCGCACGTAGACCGAGAGGACACCTGTATGGCCGAGTTGCTCACCGACAAAGTTGCGTTCATCACCGGCGCCGCCCGAGGGCAGGGCCGGGCGCACGCGGTGCGGTTGGCCGAGGAAGGTGCGGACATCATCGCCGTCGACATCGCCGGGCCGCTGCCCGAGGGCGTGCCGTGTGACCCGGCCACCCCGGACGACCTGGCTGAGACCGTCGACCTGGTCAAGGCGACCGGGCGTCGGGTGTTCTATCGCGCCGTCGACGTGCGCGACCACGACGGGCTGCGCTCGGCCGTCGACGACGGCGTCGCCGAGCTGGGTCGGCTCGACGTCATCGTGGCCAACGCCGGCATCTCGATCCCGGAGCGCTGGCACGAGATCACGCCGCGCACCTTCCAGGACACCCTGGACATCAACGTGACCGGGGTGTGGAACACCGTGATGGCCGGCGCCCAGCACATCATCGACGGCGGCCGCGGCGGGTCGATCATCCTGACCAGTTCGCTGGCCGGGGTCAAACTGCAGCCGTTCATGGTGCACTACACCGCCAGCAAGCACGCCGTGGTGGGCATGGCCCGGGCGTTCGCCGCCGAACTCGGCCAGCACAAGATCCGGGTCAACAGCGTGCACCCCGGCCCGGTGAACACCCCGATGGTCAGCACCGGCAACATGATGGAGAAGATGCTGGGCGCGGCCGAGGCGAATCCGACGCTGATGCAGGGCGGTACGCCGTTCCTGCCCGATTTCATGGCCGAACCCGGGGACATCGCGGCCGCCGTGTGCTGGCTGGCCTCCGATGAATCACGCCTGATCACCGCAGTCGCGTTGTCGATCGACAGCGGGATGGCGCAGTTCTGACCGAGTCCGGCAATGGCGCCCGGGTGTCACCGGCGCGCCGGCCAGCCGTGAGAATGGTCCTATGACCTATCCGAGCCCGATGGGCCCGCAGGCGCAGGCACCGGTGTGCTTCCGCCATCCGAACCGCACCACCTACCTGTCCTGCACCCGGTGCCATCGGTATGCCTGCCCGGAGTGTCTGCAGCAGGCCGCGGTCGGTCAGCACTGCGTGGACTGTGTCCGGGCCGGGGCCGCGACGGTGCGCGCCCCGCGCACCGAATTCGGGGCCAAGCTGCGCGCCGGCGCCCCCGTGATCAGCTACACGCTGATCGGTCTGAACGTGCTGTTCTTCCTGGCGCAGAACCTCGCGCCGGATTTCGAGCACCAGTTCATGTTGTGGCCCGCCGGGGTTGCGCACTACGGCGAGTACTACCGGCTGGTCACCTCGGCGTTCCTGCACGTGGACGTCATGCACATCCTGTTCAACATGTGGGCGTTGTACGTGCTGGGCCCATCGCTGGAGGCTGCGCTCGGACGGTGGCGGTTCAGCCTGCTCTACGCGCTCAGCGCGCTGGGCGGCTCGGTGCTGGTCTATCTGCTCTCGCCGGTGAACGTCGCGACCATGGGAGCCTCGGGCGCGATCTTCGGACTGTTCGGCGCATCCTTCGTGGTGGCCCGACGGTTGAACCTGGATGTGCGCTGGGTGGTCGGGTTGATCGCGATCAACCTGGTGATCACCTTCGTGGTGCCCAACATCAGCTGGCAGGGGCATCTCGGCGGTCTGGTCACCGGTGCCGGGGTGGCCGCCGCGATGGCGTACGCGCCGGCGGGCAGACGCAACGCGGTGTTGACCGCGGTGACGGTCGGGGTGGTGCTGCTGTCCTTGGTGCTGATCGGCTGGCGCACCGAGGCGATCCTGCAGCTGGCCGGCCGCTAACCGTCCGCCGACCGGCCGGCCTTGAGGCCGACCGAATGGCGCAACTGGTCGAGGAACCCGTCGTCGTCGTCGCTGCGCACGATGTAGTGCGAGACCGCGACCCGGATCGCGGTCGCGGCCTTGACCGCGGCGTTCGGTCCGGACAGCAGACGCTCGAGCCGGGAGCGCATCACCGGGATGACCTCGGCCAGCCGGGCGATCACCACTTCCGGTTCGATGTCGATGGCCCGCACCCCCGAGTAGGAATGCTGATATTCCACGATGAACTGCAGCGCGGCATCGAGACGTTCGTTGCCGCGCAAACCGGCGGTGGCGCGGGCCACGCCGTTGTCGAACGATTCCCGCTCATAGATCGAAAACGCGTCCAGCAGGGCCTCTTTCGAGGCAAACCAGCGGTACAACGTGGGTCGCGACACCCCGGCCTGTTGGGCCACGTCGGACAGGCTGAGCTTGGATTGCCCGCTGCGCCCGAGCACTTCGGCGGTGGCGGCCAAGATCCGGCTGCGCGTCGAGCTGTCCTCGTCGGCGCTGACGGTCGAGGGTTGGTTCACGGCTGCCTCACCACGGTTAGCTGAGCGGATTGGGTTCGATGGTAGGCGGCCGACGGTGCGGGCGGTGCCAGGTGCCGGGCGGGTCGCGAAATTCAGCCAGTAGATCGCACCCGTCGGCCCACCTCGGTTAGGCTTTAGGAGATCCTGCCCTGCTGGGCGGACCGCAGCTGCATGTCCTGCCGCGCGCGCACTGCCAGGTTCAGCCCGTAGCCTCGCAGACGATGCGCAGTCGTACGACACGCGATGAACAGTGAAGGTGCTGAAGATGCCCGAGAAGTCCGAGGCCGACGAGGTCTCGACTCCCACCTGCACAGTGAGCGAAGCATGGTCGGGACGCGTCGCGGTGGTTTCGGCCGCGGGAACGGTGGACATGCTCACCGCGCCGCAACTGGAAGCGGGCATCGCCGCGGCACTGGCCAAGGAGCCGAGCGCCATTGTGGTCGATCTCACAGACGTGGATTTTCTGGCTTCGGCCGGGATGAGCGTTTTGATGGCAGCCCACCAGCAGGCCGCCCCGAGCGTGGTGTTTGCCGTGGTCGCCGACGGTCCGGTCACCGGCCGGCCGTTGCAGCTGGTCGGAATCGCCGAAATCATCGACGTCTTTCCGACGTTGGCCGAGGCGCTGGCCAAACTGGCCGCGTAGTGGACGGCAAAACGGGGTAGACCTCTCCCGCCATGAGCGACGACCTGCATCTCAGCGTTGCCGCCGACGCCGTCAGTGTCGGTCGGGCGCGCGAGCAATTCGCCAGTTGGTTACGTCGCTTCGCCCTGGATGCCGCACGGCACAACGACATCGTGCTGGCGGTCAACGAGGCGCTGGCCAATTCCGCGGAGTTCGCCTACCTGCATGCCGCGGCGCCGGGTGAAGTGGTCTTGCAGGCCAGTCACGCCGGCGCGGATTCGGTTCTGAACGTGACCGTGGCCGACGAGGGCAACTGGCGCGAACCCACCGGTGTCGATGACGGTCAGTACCGCGGCCGCGGCATCCCGCTGATGCAGGCGCTGGCCGATCTGGTCAGCATCGCGCGGTCGCCGAAGGGCACCACGGTGTGCATGCGCTTCGACGACGTCGACGCGGACCGCTCTGCGGTCTCCTAGCGCCCGGGTGTCAGCCCGGCAGTTCGGCGATCAGGTCGACCTTGCCCGCATCGAAACTCAGGTGCCCTGCGAGGGCCTGCGATTCGGGCAGCGGGTCGTCGTAGCTCCAGGCCACGTCGTCGATCACGGTGTCGCCGAGCACCGCGGCCCAATAGGTCGCCACCCCTTTGTAATTGCAGTAGCTGGTGGTGTCGGTGCGGCGCAGCAAGTCGGTGCGCACCTGACTGGGATCGACGTACAGGCGCGGTTCGAGCGCGGTCTCGAACACGATCACGGTGTCGCTGGTGTCCACCAGCGTGGTCTGACCCACCTGCACCCGTAACCTGCGGTGGGTGGGGCGGCAGTCCACCCGGTGATACGGGTTGGGCGGGTAGTGCACCAGACGGCGGCCCTCCTCGAACCAGCTGTCCACGGCGTCCCACGGCACCCGCACATAGCCCGGCGCGTGCACCTCGGCCTCGTGCGGTAGCGCACCGACCAGCTCGGCCGGGAAGGCATAGGACAGCGGTTGTCCGGCGCGGTGTACCAGCAGCGCGCGTTCGGTGTCCAGCACGGTGCGCCCGTCGCGCACCGCTTGGATCCGGCGCGGATGCGGCTCGATGAAGACGACGTCGGAGGGGACCGGAACCGAGAACCAGCCGGCCCGGTCCGGTCCGAGCGGACCGCGTCCGACAACGAGGCTCATTCGGCCGATAGTAGCGAACTTTACAAACAGATGCCTAACTGTCACGCTCACCGGGTGGACTTCTCGACCGTCGAACTGGCCCCCGACGACCTGGCTTTCCGCGCTGAGCTGCGCCGTTTTCTGGCCGAGGTGGTGACCCCGGAGGTGCTCGAGCGGGATCGGCGGACCGGGGAGAACTTCGACGAGGGCGTGCATCTGGCGCTGGCCGAACGCGGCTACCTGGCCGCGGACTACGAATCCGAAGCCGACGGCGGATTCTCGGCGGTGCGCCGACGGATCTTCGAGCTGGAGATCGGCCGCGCGCACACGCCGTGGTTTCACTGGGGCACCACCGCGATGGTCGCGCACGTGGTCGCCAAGCTGGCCAACGCCGACCTGGTCGCCGAGATCATGCCGGCCGTGCTGGCCGGTCAGGTGCGGCTGTGCCTGGGTTACACCGAGCCCGAGGGTGGTTCGGATGTCGCGACCTGCAAGACCCGCGCGGTGCGGGACGGATCCGACTGGGTCATCAACGGCTCGAAGATGTTCACCTCGAATGCGCACAACGCGCAGTACGTGTTCCTGCTCACCAATACCGATCCGGCCGCGCCCAAGCACCAGAGCCTGACCATGTTCCTGGTGCCGATGGACACCCCGGGCATCGAGGTGCAGGGTATCCGCACCATCGACGGTGATCGCACCAACATCGTCTACTACAGCGATGTCCGGGTGGACGACCGCTACCGGATCGGTGCGGTCAACGGCGGTTGGTCGGTGATGCGCGAGGCGCTCGCAGTCGAACACGGCGTCGTCGAGCGTGACGACCAAGGTCTGCAGAAACTGGCCACCATGACTGAGCACGCCCTGCTGATGGCCGAAGCGGTCGACGGTGCCGCGGGCATCCTCGGTGGCGTCGGCCCGGACGGCGAACGCCGGATCGACGACGGCGCAGTGTCATATCGGTTGGGCCGCAGCGTTGCCCGGATGGAAGCCGCGCTGAGCGCACCGGAGATGTACGGCCGGGTCGCGATCGCGCAGACCATGCGCGAGGTGGCACCGGAACTGATGGACCTGCTCGGCGCCGCGGCCGCGTTGTCGGTGAACGCCGACGGTGCGGTCGACGACGGCGCCGCCGAGTACCTGTTCCGGCTGGCCGGGCCGACCGGGATCTACGGCGGCACCCTCGAGGTGTTCCGCAATATGATCGCCCAGCATGCGCTGGGGTTGGGCAAGCCCAGCTACCGCTGATGGCATCGAGATAGCGTTGACGCAGGTGTTCTGATCGAATCTCCCTGCGTGAGTACTATCTCGATGCGGGTGAGTACGGTTTGAGCCCCACCACGTTGCGCAGCTGAGCCAACAACTGATCGTCGTCGTCGGAACGAACCACGAAGTGCGACAACAGGACCCGGATCGCAGTGGCCGCCTTCAGGGCGCCGTTGGGGCCGGGCAGCAGCCGCTGCAGACCACCGCGCATGGCCGGCAGCACCCGGGCGATCTGATCCAGGGCTACGTCGGGTTCGACGTCGACCAACCGCACCGGCGAATAGGACTGCTGATAGTCGACGACGAACTCCAGTGCAGCCGAGAGTTTTTCCTCGCCCTTCAAGCCTGCGGTGATCCTGCGCAGGCCGTCTTCGAAGGCCTGCATCTCGTGCAGGCTGAACGCCTCCAGCAGATCGTCCTTGGAAGAGAACCAGCGGTACAGCGTCGGCCGCGACACCCCGGCCTGATGCGCCACCTCGGACAGGCTGAGCCGGGTCTGCCCGTTGCGCGCCAACACCTCGGCGGTGGCCGCCAGAATCCGTTGCCGCGAGGTGTTTTCGTCCTCGTCGCCGAGCACCGGGCGGCTCACCGGGACCGCTGTCGCATCAGGACCGACTGCGCAATGCTGCCCACGGCCCCGGTCTGGTCGAACAACGTGCCCACCGTGGTGCCGATACCGTCGGGTCCGTAATGGGTCTCGGCCCGGATGCCGTTCCACTCCCCGTCCGGGACCCGATGTAGGTGCACCGCCAGATCGGTATTCAGGAACGTCCACTTACGGATGTCCAGGGAATTGCCCAGACCGTTGGCGCAGTCGGCGACCGTGAACAACCGTTGCACCGGCGACATCTGCTCGCCTGCGACCAGGTCGACCTTGGGTCTCAGCCAGGACTCGCCCGGGCCCGGGTCCCGCAGCGAGGTCAGCCAGCGCCAGTCGACGCTGTGCACGTAGTTGCGGTCCCAGTCCTTGGCCATGTCCCGGGCGCGTGCCTCGGAAAGCGCCCGCAGCGGCGGTTCGGGTGCGTGCACCAGCGCCGCGGTGTCGGTGGTCTGCATCCGCCAGGCACTGGCCCTGGCCACCGGCCGGACCTGGCCGTCGCGGCCCGGCCCGGCCATCTCGGCGCTGACCAACTCGATCTGCTTGCCGGGCCGGTCGACGCGGGCGGTCACCCAGAACTCGCCATCGGCGGGAACTCCGCCGAGCAGATCGATCACGACGCGGCTCAACCGGGTGTCCGGGCGGGCCTGACAGCGTTCCAGGGCGCGGACCAGGATGGCCGACACGGGCGCGCCGTGCTGGATCTGGTCCGACCAGGTCGAGCGCACGAAGTCGGTGCAGGTGAACTTCTCGCCGCGGGCGTCGTCGGCGTCGACCAGGGCGTAGTAGGAATCGGCCATCAGTGGTGGTGCCCTTCGTCGACGGGGCCGGTGCCGGGGATTTCCACCTCGACGGTGTCGACCCGGGATTCGTTGGTGCCGACCAGTTCCCGCGGGTAGGCGCTGGTAGTGCTGACCAGGAACAGGGTCTTGCACTCCGCGCCGCCGAGTGCACAGGCGATCGCGACGCGGTCCACGAGATCGATGCGGTCGGTCACGGCACCGCCGTCTGTGATGCGGTGGAACTGATGGGTCAAGGTCATCGCGGCCCATACGCCGCCCTCGACGTCGAGCGCGATACCGTCTGGCGGCCCTTCCAGGCCTTCGGCGAACACCCGCCGGTCGATCAACGCGCCGTCGGCGGCCACGGTGTACGCGGTCAATCGGCGGCCCACCGACTCCGCCACGATCAGCGTCGCACCGTCCCCTGTGATCACCATGCCGTTGGGGAAGTCGAGTTCGCGCGCGACGACGGCTGCGGTGCCGTCGGGATCCAACCGCACGATGACGCCGACCTCGCGGGCCTGCGCGCCGATATAGGCGCGTCCGTGATCGTCGATCACCATGTCACCGAGGTCGGCGGGCGCCAGTTCGGCCAGATCGGCAACCAGGGTGACCTCGTCGCCGTCATAGCCCCACACCTGACGTCGCTCCGTGGAAACAATCAGCAGGGTCCCGTCGGGGCGAAAGCCCAGGCCCGAGGGCGCGTGCCCGGGCAGCGGCAGCGTGGTCACGTCGCCGTCGGCGGTCACGGTGTGCACCGCCTCGCCGAGCATGTCGGAGAACCACAGTAGACCCTCGAACCAGCGGGGCCCCTCGCCGAAGCAGAAGCCGGTCGCCAAGGGCCGCACGGTTGTCGGGTCGGCGGTGCTCACGACATTGAACCTTTACAAAACACTCACAAAGTGTCACGCTCGCAGTTGGCGATGTCAACTACCGGGTGGGCCGGTGGCGAAGGTGAGGGTCGTGAAGCAGTTCTACGGGCACACGTTGTTGTACCTGCACGAGACCATTGCGCTGGGATCGGAAACCGCTGACGGCTTCTCGGCCAAGTTCAGCGGAGCCTACGCGCCGATGATGGCGGAGCTGGGTGCGCGGTTGTTCGCGATCTGGGAGACCACGGCCTTCAACGGGCATTGGCCGCAGGTGACGATCATCTGGGAGATCGACGCGTTCGCCGATTACGCACGGATTGGCCGGGCCCAGGCTCGCGGTGGCAGCCACCACCTGCCGGCCCGCGCCTGGCAGCAGTACCTGGCCGGTGTCGGAGCCCACGGTGAAGGCCGAATCATGTACGCCGGCAAGTACAATCGGACACTGGCGCAGTTGCAGGAGGCCGACTTCAAGGCCGGCTTGGTGATCCAGGAGATCATGGAGACCAAGCCCGGTCAGCAGGACGCCTACATCCGCGAACTCGAACGGCTCTACGTGCCGTGGTCGGAATCGACCGGCAAGCGTTGGCTGGGTTCGTTCATCACGACGTTCCGGTTCAACGAGGTGATCCACTACTGGGCGCTCGACGGTGACTGGGATTGCTTCGAGAACCACTACCCGTCCTGGAAGGGATCGCCGCCGGCCGAGATCGTCACCTGGATGAGCGTGGCCCCGGCGCTGCGCGACGGCTGGGAGGATTCGATCCTGGCCGCCCTGCCGCCTTCGCCGCTGAAGTAGGTGAATCCGTGAATCAGCCCACCCTGCAAGACTTCACCTACGATCCGTTCGACCCGGCCGTGATGGCCGACCCGCTGCCGTACTACCGGGTGCTGCGCGACGAACACCCGGTGTACTACATCGAGAAGTGGGACACCTACGCGCTGTCGAGGTTCGACGACATCTGGGAGGTCCTCGGTGTCACCGACGGGACCTTCGTCGCCTCGGAGGGCACGCTGCCGGCGGCCAACGTGCTCGCCCAGCACAACGACGGACCGGTGCCGCAGCCGCCGCTGCACCCGATGGCCTTTCATGCCAACTTCGACTCGCCGATTTACGAGGACGTCCGCCGGTGCACCTCGGCGCAGTTCCGTCCGCGTGCGGCCGGCAAGGTGGCCGACCTGATCCGCCGGCTGGCCAATGAGCGGCTCGACGAACTGTTGCCGCGCGGCCGGTTTGACCTGACCCAGGACTACGGCGGTGTGGTGGCAGCGGCGATGACGTGTCACTTCCTGGATCTGCCGCTGGAGCTGGCGCCCGAGGTGCTGGCCACCGTGAACGCCGGAACCTTGGCGCAGCCCGGCGAAGGGGTCGAGATCGCCAATGCCAGACCGGGTTACCTGTCCTACCTGACGCCGATCATCGAACGGCGCCGGGCCGCCGGCGCGGACGGCAGTGTGCCGATTGCGGACAATCTGATCAACTACCGACTGCCGGACGGTTCGGCGCTCAGCGACACCGAAGCTGCCACCCAGATGCTCGCGGTGTTCATCGGCGCCACCGAAACCGTTCCCAAGGTGACCGCGACGGGCTTGTGGCGGCTGCTCGAGCACCCCGACCAGTTGGCCGCCGTGCGTACCGATCTGGCGGCCAACGTGCCGGTGGCACGCGAGGAGATCATCCGGCACAGCGCACCGGCACAGTGGTTCGCCCGCACCGTGCGTCGGCCCTACTCGTTGCACGGCACCACGATGCGGCCCGGCCAACGCGTGATCGCGCTGTTGGCTTCGGCTGCCCGCGACGACCGGGAGTACCCGGAGCCGGACTCCTTCATCTGGAACCGGCCGATCGAACGCCTGCTGGCGTTCGGGCACGGCCAGCACTTCTGCATGGGAGTGCACGTCGCACGGCTGGAGATCGCCATCATGATCGAGGAATTCCTGCGGCGGGTACCGGAATACGTGATCGACACGACGGCCGCCCAGCGTCCGCCGTCAAGCTTCCAGTGGGGCTGGATCAGGCTGCCGGTGGAGGTCTGAACCGTGTGGGGCTACCGACTGACCGCGCCGTATGAGTTCGAGCGCATCGAGCTGCCCGAGCCGTCACCCGAGGCGCTGGGAACCGACCAGGTGCTGCTGCGCTTCCTGGCGGCCGGGATCTGCGGCAGCGACCTGCCCGGGTTTCGCGGCACCAAGGGCAAACTGCCCGGCGACACCGGTGCCTGCGCCGCCGAGATGAACGGCTTTCCGGTACACGAGATCGTCGGTGAGGTGATCGCCAGCCGGCACCCCGACCATCAGGTCGGCGACCGGGTGGTCGGCTGGGCATCCGGCTTCGACGGACTGATGGCGCGGGTGGTCGCCGACGGCAACGGTCTGGCGCCCTACGACCCGGCCCTGCCGCCCAACCTGGCGGTCGGTCTGCAGCCGTTGGCCTGTGTGCTGTACGCACTCGAGCAGATCCCGGAACTGCCCGGTAGCCAGGTGGCGATCCTCGGCCAGGGCTCGATTGGTCTGCTGTTCGGTTATGTGGCAAAGGCTCTGGGCGCAGCCCGGGTCACCGGCGTCGATCCGGTGGACCGCTCGGCGATCGCCGCGGGCTTCGGCATCGACGTGGCTGTGCGTGCCACCAGCGACCGGTGGGTCAGTCGATTGGATCCGGCCGACAAGCCGAACGTGGTGATCGAAGCGGTCGGCCACCAGGTGGCCACGCTGCAACATGCGGTCGAGGCCGCGGCGTTCGGCGGTTCGGTGTTCTACTTCGGGGTACCCGACGACGACTGCTATCCGATCAGCATGCGCACCATGCTGCGCAACAACCTGACCTTGCGTTCCGGGGTCACCCTGGAGCGCGCCCGGGTGTTGCGTCGCGCTGACGAGTTCGCGCGGGAGCACCCGGAATTGTTGCCCCGGTACGTGACCCATACTTTCGGCGTCGACGAGGTGCAGGCGGCCTTCGAACTCGCCTGCCGTCCGGTGCCCGAGCGTGTGAAGATCGCGATAGCCGAAGGGGACATCAGATGACCAGTCCGAACCGGTTGCAGACCAGCCTGGCTGAGCGCAAACACGTATGGGGCGGCTGGATCGTCGGTCCCAGCCCGTCCGGGCCGGAGGAGTTCGCCCGGGCCGGCTACGACTACGTCGGAATCGACGTCCAGCACGGCTATCTCGACGATGCCGATGCGGCGCTGATGATCCGCCGACTCGAACATGTCCCGATCGGAACTGCCGTGCGGCTGCCGTCGGCGGATCCGGCGCCGATCGGTCGGGTGCTCGATGCCGGCGCCGACGCGGTGATCGTCGCGCTGGTCGAAACCCCGGAGCAGGCCGCCGCGGCGGTGGCCGCCACCCGCTACGGGCCGGGCGGGGTACGTAGTTTCGGGCCGCTGCGCGCCGCCTTGGGCGTCGATGCAGCTGAACTCGAGCGGCGCGCCGCGGTCTACGTCATGATCGAAACCGCTGCCGCGTTGCCGCGGGTCGCCGAGATCTGCTCGGTGCCTGGGCTTTCCGGCGTATATGTGGGACCCGCGGACCTGGCGATCTCGATGGGGTGCAGCATCCCGGACATGTGGTCGCACCAGCAGTTGGTGGAGGCGGTCCAGGAGGTGCAGGCCACCGTCGCGGCCGCTGGTCTGGTCGCCGGCATCCACGCAAGCTTCGGGTCGGTGGGTCGTCAGGCGGCCGGCTGGGGATTCCAGATGATCACCTTGACCTCGGAATCGCGGGCGTTGCAACGCGGTGCGGCCGCGGATCTGGCCGACGCCAAGGCAGGTGGTGACGATGACTGAGGCGACCCGGGTGGCCCTGGTCACCGGAGCCGCGCGGGGCCAAGGTGCAGCGATCGTCGCAAAACTTCATCACGACGGCTGGCAGGTGCTGGCCTGTGATGTGGTCGCCGACCAATTGCGCTCCACGGTCGAAGGGTTCGATGACCCCAACGTGGTCGGGGTCGAGTTGGACGTGACCTCGGAGACCCAGTGGTCTGCCGCGGTGGACGTCGCCGTGCAGCGGTTCGGTGGGCTGAGCGCCCTGGTGAACAACGCCGGCGTGCTGCACCGCGCCCCGATCGCCGTGGAGACCGTCGAAGGCTTCGAACGCGCCTGGCGGGTCAACACACTCGGCCCGTTCCTGGGGATCCGGGCCGCACTGCCGGCGTTGCGGGCAGCCCAACGGGCCGCGATCGTCAACACCTGCAGCACCGGCGCGGTGCGGCCGTTTCCGAACCACGCCGCCTACGGTTCCTCCAAGTGGGGTCTGCGGGGACTGACCCAGACCACCGCGGCCGAGCTGGCCCGCGACGGTATCCGGGTCAACGCGGTGTTCCCCGGCCCGGTGCAGACACCGATGCTCGATACCGCGACCCAGCAGCGGCTGGCCACCACGTCGGTCTCCGGCCGGCTGGGGACGCCGGCTGAGATCGCCGACGCGGTGGCCTTCCTGCTCTCCGACGCGGCGTCGTTCATCACCGGCGCCGAACTCGTCGTCGACGGCGGCCAGTGTCTGCAGATCGGTTGAGGGAGAAGATGAATCGATCACCAGAGTTGTCCATCGGCATCATCGGTGCCGGACCCGGCGGGTTGGCGCTGGCCATCTTCCTCAAGAAGTCGGGTTTCACCAACTTCACCATCTTCGACCGGACCGACGGGGTGGGCGGGACCTGGCGTACCAACACCTATCCCGGTCTGGCCTGCGACGTGAAATCGCACCTGTACTCGTTCTCGTTCGATCTGAACCCGCACTGGTCGCGGCTGTGGTCGGAGCAACCGGAGATCTTGGCGTACTTCGAGCAATGTGCGCAGCGGGCCGAACTGACGCCGCACCTGAAGCTGCGCACCGAGGTCACCGCGGCGGTATGGGACGCCGAGTCGCAGACCTGGTTGCTGTCCACAGCCACCGGCGAGGCGTACCGGTTCGATCTGGTGATCTCGGCGGTGGGCATCTTCAACCAGCCGCTGATGCCGAAGCTCGAAGAGCTGGAACCCTTTTCCGGTGTGCTGATGCACACCGCGCAGTGGGACCACTCGGTGTCGCTGGCCGGTAAACGGGTCGCGGTGCTGGGGACCGGTTCCACGGCCTCGCAGGTGCTACCCGAGGTGGCCAAGGTCGCCGCGCAGGTGTATTCGGTGCAGCGTTCGCCGACCTGGATCCTGCCCAAACCCGACCGGCCCTACACCGATCGGGAGAAGTGGTTGTTCGCGCACGTTCCGCTGGCCAAGAAGCTGCACCGGCTTCGGCTGTGGTTGCGCAGCGAACGCAACATCTCGGTGATCGAGAACGGCAGCGACAAGACCCAGGAGTTCAAGGCGGTTGCGCTGCAACAACTCGACACGCTGATCCCGGACCAGCAACTGCGCGACAAGTTGACGCCGGATCACCCACTGGGGTGCAAACGGCTGGTGTTCGCCACCGACTACCTGCAGACCCTGACCCAACCGCACGTCGAGGTGGTGGACAGCGCCGCCCGGGCATTGCGCGCCGGTGCGCTGGTGACCGAGGACGGCCGCGACCTCGACGTCGACGTGGTGGTGTGCGCGACCGGCTACGCCGCCGCGGACTACCTGGGTCAGATCGACGTCGTCGGTGAGCACGGCCGATCACTGCACCAGGAATGGGCCGACGGCGCCTACGCCTATCTGGGGATGGCGGTGCCGGGGTTCCCGAATTTCTTCATGCTCTACGGGCCGAACACCAACGTCGGCTCCAACAGCGTGATCTTCGTGCTGGAAGCCCAAGCCCGCTACGTGGTGCGGGCCTGCCAATACCTGCGCCGCCGGGGCCGACGCTACATCGCGGTGCGCCGCTCGACCACCGATGCGTTCCTGGCCAAGCTGGACCGGTGGATGCAGGGCACGGTGTGGACCACGCGGTGCAGCAACTACTTTCGGGCCGCCAACGGTCGCGTCGTGACGCAGTGGCCGCGTAGCGCGAGCGCACTATGGGCGATGACCCGCCGGTTTCGGGCCGGCGACTACCATTTCGAGGCCGGCGCCCAAACCGCCGCGCAGCCCGAGCTGCGGTCGGCCCATGGCTAGCCCCGACGAGGTGGCGGCCCGGCTGGATCCGGTGCTGGCACCGTTGGCCGGGTTTCGCACCGATCTGAGTGCCGCGGGGCTGGACGGCCTACGGGAATCGCTCAACCTGCGCCGTAAACAGACCGCTGCCGAACTCGACCTGTCCGGGGTCGAGGTGTGCGACACCGCCCTGAGCTACCCGTCGGGCCGGTCGATTCCGGTGCGGATCTACCGCGGCGCGCCGGCGCCCGCGCCCGGCGTGCTCTATTGCCACTCCGGGGCGTTCGCGGTGGGCAATCTGGACACCGACGAGTTGCAGTGCGTGGAGTTCGCCCGCCGCGCCGAGTGCACCGTGGTGTCGGTCGACTATCGGCTGGCGCCCGAGCATCCGTATCCGGCTGCACTCGACGATGCGGTGGCGGTGCTGGATTGGCTGGCCGGCAATGCCGTCGAACTCGGTGTCGACCCGGCCCGATTGGCGGTGGCCGGCAGTAGCGCGGGCGGTGCGTTGGCCGCGCGACTGGCGCAGTGCTCGGCGGCCGGCGATGTCGCACCGGTGATCTTTCAGCTGTTGCACCAACCGGTGCTCGATGACCAATTGACGCCGTCCAAGCAGGAATTCGACAGCACACCCGGATTCGACGGTCCGGCAGCGGCGTTGATGTGGCAGTACTACCTGGGCGCGGACGCGGACCGGGCCACCGCGGTGCCGGCCGCGGCCGTCGAGCTGGCCGGCCTGGCACCGGCGTTGATCACCTGCTCGGAGCTCGATCCGCTGCGCGACGAGGCGATCGACTATGCGCTGCGCTTGATGTGGGCTGGGGTGTCGACCGAACTGCACGTGTTCCCCGGCACCTGCCACGGATTCGACTCGCTGGTGCCCGAGGCCGCGGTCAGCCGCCGGCTGTTCGACTTGCAGGGCGCGGCCTTGCGGCGGGCGCTGCACACCGGCCGGTAGACCGCAGCTCAGGCCGGCGCTGCCGCAGCAGCATCGAGTTCGCGGGCGATCGCCGCGTGGTAGGAATCGATGTAGGCCGGGTTCACCACCCGGAACAGCTTGTCCGGCAACGGTGCATCCTTGTACGCCTCGATCGTCATGGTGCGGGTGAACAGCGTGACGTCCCGGCCGGGCCGGGTGAAGTGGTACTGCACACTGATCCGGCCTGGCATGCCACCCGTGCCGTCGCGGCGGTGGCCGAGGTGGCCCACCGAGTTGAACACCCACAGCTTGGGGCGCATGGCGATCGCCAGGTGCCAGCTGTAGATGTGATCGCCGTCGGCGCCGGCCTCCTCCCAGGTGTCGCCGACTCGGAGCGGCAGGTCGTCGAGCTTGCCGACGTAGTTGCTGCCCGGGTAGGTCTTGGTCCAGTTCGCCGGGTTGGTCACGAAGTCGTAGACCACCTCCGGCGGATACCCAAAAGCGGTTTCGGAACTCGTGGTCACGATGCCCATGCCGGGTCCTCCTGGTGAATCGTCGCTTGGCTGGCGCAGTCTCGGGTCATCCGCCGGCCAGGCCGGCCCGTAGCGCCGGCACGGTCTCGAGGTCACCGAGGGCCGCCACCGCGCGGTGCAGCCCCTCGAGTGCAATCGTCTCGTCCTGCATGCCGCCCATCCCGGCGGTGGCCAGGGCAGCGACGTAGGCGTACAGCGCGGCTTGGCGGTACCGGCGCCACAGGTCGTCGGCATCGAGTTCGGGCCCGCCGTAACCGGCCAGGGCGGTGCGGTAGCCATCGAGCAAGCTGCGCTGGTGTTCCCGCCGGTCCTCGACGGTCATGCCGGTGATCAAGGTGTAGGCCAGCTCGCGGCTGGGGTGGCCGCGCCGCACCGCCTGCCAGTCCAGCAGGCCGGCCGTCCCGTCGCGGAAGTACAGGTTGCCCGGGTGCGCATCACCGTGCATCACGGTGTGCGGCCCGGTGTCGATCAGCCGCGACACCGCGCGCAGGTTGTCGATGATGTAGCGGCCGTCCTCGATCGGGATTGCGGTGCGCCCGGCCAGGCGGCGCGCGGAGAGCCGCATGATCGAAGCGGTCAGCAGCGAGGTGTCATCGCCGGATGCGGAGTACACCCAGCCCAGTTCGCCACGCCCGCGTTCCCGGGCCGGCAGCCGGCCCCAGAAGGTGCCGTGCAGTCGGGCCAGCAGGTCGAGCACCAGCGCGGCCTGATCCGGGCTGATCGGGTGGACGGTGTCGGGGAATTCGCACGGCCCGGCGGCCAGGTCTTCCAGCACCAGCACGAAGCGGCCGGTGTAGGGATCGAAGGTGGAGCCGTAACATTTTGGCACGCTGGTCAATTCGGGTGACAGCTCGGAATAGAACCGGACCTCGGTCTCAGCCAGCCGGCCCAGTTCGCCCATCAAGCGGATGGCCGGTGTCGTTGCAGCCAGCTTGACGAACACCGAATCGGGCACGCCGGTACCGGTGAGCGCCAACCGGGCTCGTTCGGAGGTGCCGGCGTCGTCGTCGAGCACCTGCACGGTGCGCACCGGCGCCCCGATCAGGCTGGTCAGCAAGGCGGGACTCAGTTCGGCCGCGCTACGCGGCAACTCGCGGAAGCGGCCGACGGCGGTGTCGACGGCCAGTCGGCCGAAGCCGGTGCCCAGGTGCGCGACCAACCGGGCGACGTCGGGCAGGGCCGAGGGCTGCTTGCTCAAGACAGTGGGTCCTTTACTCCGGAAGCTCTGCGGATGACTTTACATATTCGCCGATAAATGTCACGCTGGGGGTGTCCTGTCGTCGGCGTTAGCCGCACCTGAATGGATGGCCCATGGTTGCTCCCAGCTCCGAGCCCGTTGCCGCTGAGTTCTCCGAGGATGCAACGCGCCCGGCCTGGCTGCACACCGTGGGTTCGGACGGGCCGCTGCGATATCGGCTCGACGTGGCCGGTGCCAGCGCCGCCGAGGTGGTCGCCGGTCTGGGCGGCTGGCTGTTCGATCGGGCGATGGGCGGCTGGGAGGTCAGCGTCTACCTGCGTGACGTTGCCGGGTACGGCGCCCTCGAGGTGCTCGGCGCACGCGTGTACGAACTCGACGCCGCCTTCGCCGAACCGGAACCGGCGCAGCGTCCACACGGGCTGGCGGTCGCCACCGAACTGTTCGACACCGACGACCGGGTGCACCGCGCGGCGGTGCACGGGATGCGCCGCAGTGGCGCCGAGGTCACCTTCTGGGGCGCCGAACGTCCGGCCCGGCTGAACCGCGCGGTGCACCGGGTGGACTACCAGCCCACGTTGGCCGCCCAGGCCTTCAAGGCGCGTGCCGCGGTGCTCGCCGGGCTGCCGGCGACCGGTGGTGTGACCGAGGCGTTCTTCAGCCACCGCTGCTTCCGCTGACGCTGCGCTATCAGTCCTGCCGCGGGGTGGCGGACGTGGGTAGGGTCCACCCATGCAACCTGACGATCCGAATCAGCCCGAGCCGACGAACCCGGCGCAGTCCGAAGCGGCGCAGCCCGGTCCACCGGCCGCCCCACGGCGCTCAGCCCGCACCGCGTGGATAGTCGGCGGCGTCGCGGTATTGCTACTGGCGGTGGCGGGGGTGGTCGCGGCCACCACCATGTCGTCCGGTGCTGAGTCCGACGAAGATCAGATCCGGGCGGTGACCGCCGCATACGTCGACGCGCTGAACGCCGCCGATACGGAAGCGCTGGATGCAGTGGTCTGTGAGATCGACCGCGGCGACCGCTCCGCGGCGGGACTGCAGGCGCTGGCCAGGCGCAACGGTGAGCTCACCGTGACGGTGAAAGCTATTGCCGTCGAAGGTGATACCGCCACAGCCGAGGTCACCGCGGCGGCGGCCAATGAGTCCGCTCCCGACGACGCCGAGTTCGACTATGTGCGGGAAGGTGGCGCCTGGAAGGTGTGCATCTGACGCCGTGACGGCCCCTTTCGCTCTTCGGTCTCCGTCCCTCTCACGCGGCCGCGTGAGCGGGACGGAGACGAAAGAGCGGCAATCGAAACACCATTTAGCCTCAGCTCAACTGGGCGCGCAGTTCCCGCTTGAGTACCTTGCCGTAGCTGCTCTTGGGCAGCTCGTCGACGAACACGTACCGTTTCGGGCGTTTGAACCGCGCTATCCGGTCCAGCAGGTGCGCATCCAGTTCGGCCGGGGTCGCCGTGCCCACCACGAAAGCCACCACCACCTCGCCCCATTCGGGATCCGGCGCGCCGACCACGCAGGCCTCGACGACACCGGGATGGTGCATCAGAATCTCTTCGACCTCACGCGGATAGATGTTGGACCCCCCGCTGATCACCACGTCCTTGGAGCGGTCCCGCAGCGTCAGAAAGCCGCGTTCGTCGAACGAACCCAGGTCGCCGGTATGTAGCCATCCGTCGGCCAGCGTGGTCGCGGTGGCCTCGGGATTGTTCCAGTAGCCGGACATGACGACGTCTCCGCGGCAGACGATTTCCCCGATTTCGTTGACCCCGGCGATGGTGCCGTCCGGACGCCACACCGCCACCTCCACGCCGGAGCGCGGATAGCCGACCGATCCCAGCACCGCCTCGTCGGCGTCCACATGGTCCGTGCGCCGCAGCCCGGTGATCGTCATCGGCGCCTCGCCTTGTCCGTAGAGCTGCACCAGCACCGGACCGAACACCGCCAACGCGGCCCGCAGGCTTTCGACGTACATCGGGCCGCCGCCGTAGACGATGGTCTTCAGGTTGGCCGGCTTACGACGCCCGGTGGCCACCAATCTCTGCACCATGGTGGGTGCCAGGAACGCGCTGCTGCCCGGGTGATGTTCGCACAGATCGAGGAACTCCTCGGCATCGAATCCGTTGGACTGCGGAATCACCTGCCGGGCCGCGCGCAGCACGTACGGCGGGATGTACAGGCCGGAACCGTGCGACATCGGCGCGCCGTGCAGCAGCGCGCAATCCTGGTCGGGATCGTCGAAATCGGCCAGGTGGGCAACGGTCATCGCCATCAGGTTGCGGTGCGAGAGCATCGCGCCCTTGGAGCGCCCGGTGGTGCCGCTGGTGTAGAACAACCAGGCCAGCTCGCTCGACTCGACGTCCAGCGGGCCGGCGGGTTCGGTTTCGAACCGCACGGCATAAGAGTTGGATTCGAACGTGGTCACCCCGACCGAGATCAGCGGTGTCAGTCCCGCGGCGATCTTGGCAGACGCGAACACCTCGGAAACGCCGGAATCATCGAGGATGTCCGCCATTTCGCGGGGGTGCAGCTTGAAGTTCAGCGGGACGAACACACAGCCGGCAGCCCAGATACCGAACATCGTCTCGATGATCTCGGCCCGGTTCGCGCTGGCCACGGCGATCCGCGCGCCGGTGCCGTAGGACCGGCGGATCGAGGCACCCAGGCGCAGCGCGCGCTCACGCAGCTGGGACCAGGTCGCCACTTGGCGCTGACCGACGTACACCGCACCGCGGTCCGGAAACCGGGCGGCGGCCTGCTCGAGCACGGTGAAGATGTTCACCGAGCCACCCATTCTGCTGACATCGCGAACTCCGACAGGTACTTCGTCGAGCTCCAGCCACCGTCGACGACGATGGTCTGGCCGTTGATGAAACTGCCGCCGGGCGAGCACAGGAACGCCACCGTGCTGGCGATGTCGTCGATCTGGCCCAGCCGGGTGTGCGGCGTCATCTCGGTCTGCATCTTGCGGAAACCCGGATCTTCCAACCGGTGCTCGACCATCGGGGTGACCGTTACCCCCGGCGCCACCGCATTGCACCGGATCCCTTGCGGCCCATACTGAGCCGCGATGTGGGTGGTCAACGCCGTGAGCCCGCCCTTGGCCGCCGAGTAGGCACCACCGCGCAGCCCGCCGACCACCGCGAACGTGGACGTGATGTTGATGATCGCCGATCCGGTGCCCATGTGTGGCAGCACGTCACGGGCCAACCGGAACGGCGCCCGCAGCATCAAACCCAAGAAATAGTCCAGGGTTTCGTCATCGGTTTCATGCAGCGGCTTGGGGCTGCCGACACCGGCGTTGTTGATCAGGAAGTCGATGTGGCCCCAGCGTTCGACGGTGGCGTCGACCACCCGGGCTGGACCGTCGTCGGCGGTCAGGTCGACCGCCACGGTGGCGACCCGCTGCGGATCGCCGGTGGCCGCGGTCACCGCTGCGGTCAACTCGGCCAACCGCGTTTCGTCGCGGCCGGTGCCCAGCACCGCCATCCCAGCCTCGGCGAGCTTGACCGCGCACCCGAAGCCGATCCCGCTGCTGGCCCCAGTGACCACCGCTACCTGCATGCTTGCCTCTCCATCAGGGTCGCCCGGATCTGATGCTTGAGTACCTTGCCGGCATCATTCTTCGGGAGGCCATCCCAAATCTCCACCTGTTCGGGAACTTTGAACTTCGCCACGCCGTGCCGGCCCAGCGCAGCGCGCAGATCCGGCACGGTCGGCGGAGGGTGCCCGTCGGCGACCACGATCACCGCGCAGGCGCGTTCGCCGGTGCGGTCATCCGGTAGGCCCACCACCGCGATCTCGGCGATGGCCGGCTCGGTGACCAGCAGGTCCTCGATCTCCTTGGGGGCGATGTTCTCGCCGTTGCGGATGATCAGATCCTTGGACCGCCCGGTGACCACCAAATAGTCACCGTCGACCCAGGCGCCCAGATCGCCGGTGCGGAAGAAGCCGTCGTCGTCGATCCCCGCAGCGGTGTCGGCGTCGTGCAGATAGCCCAGCATCATCTGCGGCCCGCGCGCCCGGATCTCGCCGTCGACCAACCTGATCTCGGCGATCCCGGGCCGGCCGTCGGTCTCGGCGGCATGCGCGACGTCGCCGGCAGCGGTGGAGCCCACGGTGGTCACCGGCACTTCGGTGGACCCGTACACCCGGGACACCACAGCCGATGCGAAGTACTCGGTGGCAGCGCGGATCAACGACGGGGGCACCGAGGCGCCGCCGCAGATGAACACCTTCAGATCCGGCAGCCGGGTACCGGCCGCTTCGGCGGCGGCCAGCAGGTTGGTGAGAAACGGTGTGGCACCGGCCATGTGGGTGCAGCGCTGATCTCTCATCAACGCGACTGCGGCCTCGGCGTCCCAGTGCTCCATCAACGTCGCGGTGCTGCCGAGCAGAAGCGGGCATTCGAAGGCGTAGATCGAGCCGCCGATGTGTGCGATCGGCGAGGGCACCAGGAACCGGTCACCGGCCTCGACGCGCCAGTGCCGGCCGATCTGGCGGATCAGCGCGTGCAACGAATTATGGCTGTGCAAAACGCCTTTGGCGCGACCGGTGGTGCCCGAGGTGTACATGATCATCCGGACCGCGTCGGCGTCGAGGTCCGGTAGTGGTGCCGGTGAGGCATCGGCCAGCAGGCGCGGGTACGGGGTGTGTTGGTCACCGCGGACCACCACCACCTCCGGTGGATCGGTCAGCCGGCCGGTCACCCGGGTCAACATCTCGGCGTAGTCGTGGCCGCGGAACTGCTGCGGGATGAAGATCATCCGGCTGTCCACGTCGTCGAGGATGAACTCCAGCTCCCGATCGCGCAGCGAGGGCAGGATCGGGTTGACCACCATCCCGGCCAGCGTGGCACCCAGGTAAATCACCGCAGCCTCATGCCAATTCGGCAACATGAATGACACCACGCTGCCGACCGGCATCCGGGCCAGCAGGGCCTGCGCCATGGTGCCGGCCTGCTGGTGCAGTGCGGCGGCGTCGAGGTGGGTGTCGCCGTCGATCAGCAGCACCCGACCCGGTTCGGTAGCAGCGGCTTCACGCAACGCATCAGCCAGCGTGGTGTCGACCCACAGGCCGTCCGCGCGGGCCGCGGTGGACAGATCAGCGCTCGGTGGCATCAGCGGTATCAGCCCTTCACCCGGCGCAGGGTCATCGAATAGCGGTACCGCGACGCCGGATGGGTGTTGATCGTGACCTGCGCGGTCTCGCCGTCCGAGGTGGTGTAGGTGCGTCGCACTTCCAGCGCGGCGGTGCCCGGATCGACGTCCAGGCGCGCGGCCAGGTCGGTGCGCATCAGCACCGCGGTGATCTCCTGGTGCACTTCCACGATGCTGCGCCCGAACATGTCCTCGATCAGCGGGAACACCGGTCCGTTGTGCCGGTGCAGGATTCGGCCCACGGAAGCGAAGGCCCGGTTGATGTAGTACTCGGTGAAACACACCGGGTTGGGTGCACCCTCGACCTGGCGGTATCCGCCGACGGCCAGCCATTCCTCACCCACCGGCAAGCCGGTGCGCTCGGCCAGCGCGGCGTCGACGGTGAGCATCTTGTTGGCGCCGATGACGAACTGGGCTCCGGTGGCAAACGCCATCAGATCGTCGATCGACATCACGTCCTGCGCGTAGGAACTGGTGGAGGTGCGCGGGACCACCAGGGTGCCGGCCCTCGGGCGCGACGAGATCAAGTTGTCCTCGCGCAGCCGGCGCAGCGCTTCCCGCACGGTGTAGCGGCTGACCGAGAACCGTTCGCACAGTTCATGTTCGGTGGGCAGCTGGGCACCCACCGGATAGACGCCGTCGACGATGTCCTGCCGCAGCGCGCGGGCGACCTGCAGATATCGGGGGTCGGCGGCCCGGACTTCGGTCATGGCGATCAGGCGGTCGGACGCAACGCCAACACGGAGCCGTCGGCGTCGGCGGAGATGTAGAGGGTGCCGTCGGCGCCCGCGGCGATCCCGGCGAACGGGCCCTGCGGTCCGGAGAACGGCGGCATGCCCAGCAGCGGTTTGGGCGTCACGCCGGCCGGCGGACCGACCGGCAAGTCGGAGGCAATGGTGCGCCGGGTGCCGTCGGACAGATCGACTTCGACCACCGACTTGGCGCCCGCGTCGACGATGAAGAGTCGGCCCGCGCGCACCAGCAGCCCCTGCGGTTGCCCCAGCCCGTGGACCAGCGTTTCGGCCGTCCCGCCGGAGATGCGCAGCACCCGGCCCGCGCCGGACTCGGCCACCAGCACCGCGCCGTCGCTGTCCAGCGCCACCCCGACCGGCAGCTGCAGGTCGCCGGCGAGCACCTCGGTGCCGCCGGCCCGGATGGCCAGCACCCGTCCGGTGCCCTGCTCGGCGACGACGGCGGCGCCGTCGGGCGCCAGCGCCACACCGTAGAGCTGGTCCAATCCGCTTGCCAGCACCTCGGTTTCGCTACTCGCCGGCCGGTACCGCGCGACGTCGCCGTTGGCCGTGGTGACCACGAACTCTCCCGGGCCGGACGGTGTCAGGCCGCGCAGGAAGCCCGGGTAGCCGGGGGTGAACAGCATGCCGGCGATCTCTCGGCTGCCGTCGGCGGCCAACCGGTAGAAGAAGGTGCCGTCGGCGATGTAGAGCGAACCGTCGGCGCCCACCGCGAGATCCAGCGGCCAGTTCAGCCCGCCGGGCAGCGCCGCGCGGGTGCTGCCGTCGGGGGCGATCTCGGTGATCTCGCCGGTGAAGTTGGAGACGTAGAGCCGCCCGCCGGCGAAGGTGCAGTTGTCCAGGCCGGGGGACAGTTGCGCCAACACCTGCTGGTCGCCGGTGCGCGGGTCGATGCGCAGCACCTGACCGCTGAACACCTGGGTGGAGACGATGAACCCGTCGGCGTCGAACTTGACCGAGTCCGGCACCCCGAGGCCGGCGGCCACCCGCTGCGGTTCCCCGCCACCGTCGACGTCGATGCGCCAGATCTCGTTGGCATCCATCACCGGGAAGTACAGCAGCCCGTCGGGGCCGAACTCCATGGCGTTGGGCGACGGCAGGTTCTCCAGGATCACCCGGGGCGCGGCGCCGTCGAGGCTCAATTCGAGCAATCGACCGCCGGCGCGGCATTCCCCGATGAACAGTCGACCGTTGTGCGTGGTGATGCCGTTGGCCGAGGGCACGTCGTCGCGCAGCACGCGGGACTGGCCGTTCTCCAGCACGCTGACCCGGCCGTTCATCACCTCGGTGGCGATCAGCCGGCCGGCGTCGTCGAAGGCCACGTCATCGGGTGCGACGATGCCGCCACCCTTGGGGCTGATCGTCTCGACCTCGCCGGTGCCGGGGTCCAGCGCGCTGATCTGACTGCCGGTGACCTGGGCGATGTAGACCCGCCCGTCCGGTCCGGTGCGCAGACCATTGGCACCGAACACCCGGCTGGGCGGGGTCAGGCGCTGCAAACTCCAACCGGAGGCTGCGGTTGGCGGCTGTGCTGCGGCATAACGGGTCTTGGATCCGGCGGTCACGAAACCGGACACTATCAATCCGAATTGGTCCAGACAATAGTGAGCGACAGTTTCGAATCTCGGCCTTGACGTGGCAGCTCTCAGTGGAGAAGGATGTTCTCCGATGAGTGCACAGTCATTTCTTGTCCGGACAATTAACTTCCGGCGCGGGGAGTACTAGTCAACGTGGACCAGGATCTGTTGGGTTTGGCCGGCCGCGTGGTGATCGTGTCCGGCGCCGGCGGCGGCGGCATCGGCACCACGGTGACCGAGCAGGTGGCCCGGGCCGGAGCGCGGGTGATCGCGGTGAGCCGGTCCGCGGAGAACCTCGATCGGCACATCGGGCCGTTGCTGGCTGCGGGTTTGCCGATCACCCCGGTGGCGGCGGACGCCTCGACCGACGACGGCGTCGCCACTGCGCTGGCGGCCGCCCGCGCGGCCGACGGCGAACTCTACGGTCTGGTCAACATCGCCGGCGGCGCCGCACCGGATACCTGGATGCCATGCACCCGGGTGTCGCGCGCCGACTGGCGGGCGCTGTTCACCCAGAACCTGGAGACCATGTTCTTCATGAGCCAGGCGGTGGCCGCCGAACTGCGCGAACGCGAACTGCCGGGCTCGATCGTGTCGGTGTCCTCGATCAGCGGGATGAACACCGCGCCCCTGCACATCGGCTACGGCACCGCCAAGGCCGCCGTCGTCGCGGCCACCCGCACCATGGCCGTCGAACTGGCCGCGGCCGGCATCCGGGTCAACGCCGTCGCACCCGGGGTGACCGAGACGCCGGCGTCGGGAACCTATGTCGACGAGGATCCGGACCGGGACCGGCGCGCCATCGCGATGGGCCGCCGCGGCCGGCCCGCCGAGCAGGCCGGTGCCATCGTCTTCCTGCTTTCGGAGCTGTCGAGTTACGTCACCGGCCAAACGCTGCTGGTCGACGGGGGATTGAACTTGCGGTGGACGCACCTGGGTGCCGACAACACATCGCTGTTCCTGAAGGACGAGTCCTTCCGTGCTGCCATCACCAGCTGGGAGGCCCCGTGACCGAACGGAGGATCACATGACCGACACCGACCGCGCACTCGATGATCTGATCGACGCCGCCGAGCCGCTGGCCGAGCCGATGACCATCCCGGTGGATGCCTACATCTCGCCGGAATACGCACGCGCCGAACGAGATCGGCTGTGGCGCAAGGTATGGCTGCAGGTGGGCCGCATCGAGGAACTCCCCGAGATCGGCAGCTACATCACCTACGAGGTCCTCGACGACTCGATCATCGTGGTGCGCACCGCCGACGGTACGTCGGGCGAGAGCTTCACCGCGCATCACAACGTGTGCATGCACCGCGGCCGCAAGTTGATCGACACCCCGCCGGGGGCCAAGAATGCGCTGGGCCGGGCCCGCAAGTCCTTCGTGTGCGGATTCCACGGCTGGACTTACGGTTTGGACGGCGCCTGCACGCACATCCGCGAGCAGGACGACTGGAAGGGCGCGCTGACCCCGGCCAACACGCACCTGGCCCCGGTCAAGGTGGACACCTGGGGCGGCTGGCTGTGGATCAACATGGACCCGGAGTCCGAGTCGTTGGCCGACTACCTGTTCCCGGCCGCCAAGATCCTGGATCCGTTCGGGCTGGAGAACATGCGCTGCAAGTGGCGCAAATGGCTGCACTTCGACTGCAACTGGAAGGTCGCCCTCGAGGCGTTCAACGAGACCTACCACGTCTACACCACGCACCCGGAGTTCAACCAGTTCGGCGAGTTCAAGGGCTGGGCCAAGGCCCAAGGCAAGCACTCCAACATCGGCTACGACGCCCCCAAGGACATGGAGGAGACCCAGTCCAAGATCCGCCTGGGCACCGGCGATCCGCGCATCTCGACCGCCGAGATGCAGGTGTACACCATGGAGGAGACCAACGCGACCACCACGCAGACGCTGGTCAACGCTGCGCTGCGACTGGTCGACGAACTGCCCGAGGGCACGCCGGCCGACAAGGTGCTCGAGCACTGGCTGGCCTCGGCGCGCGCCGATGACGCCAAACGCGGCGTGATCTGGCCGACCATCCCGCCGGAGATCCTGGGCCAGAGCGGCACCGCCTGGCAGATCTTCCCGAACTTCCAGATCGGTCAGGGCTTGACCAGCGCGCTGTGCTACTCGGCGCGTCCCGATCCGGGCTACAACCCGGACAAGTGCATTTTCGAGGTGTCGGTCTTCGAGCTGTACCCGAAGGGTGAAGAGCCCGAGACGGTTTGGGAATACACCCCGCCGGACAGCCCGAACTGGCGCTCGGTGCTGCCGCAGGACTTCTCCAACATGGCCGCGGTGCAACAGGGCATGAAGTCGGCGGGCTTCCCCGGCACCAAGCCCAACCCGTACCGCGAACGCAGCACCGTCAACCTGCACCACCAACTGTCCAAGTACATGGGCACCGGAGAG